>CAKSVQ010000013.1 GCA_934504065.1 uncultured Dysosmobacter sp.
AGGACGGCGCGACGATTGAGAATATCTCCGCGGGGCTTTCCATCTCCGTGGTGAAAAATGCCATTTACAAGGTCATCCGCGCCGCCTCCCCTGAGGAGCTGGGCCGGAACATCGTGGTGCAGGGCGGCACGTTCTATAATGAAGCGGTGCTGCGGGCCTTTGAAAAGGAGATGGGCGTGGAGGTCATCCGCCCGGATATTGCCGGGCTGATGGGCGCTTACGGCGCAGCCCTCTACGGCCGGGGCAAGGCCGCGGGCGGACAGGTGAGCACCCTGCTGGACCGCCGGGCGCTGGCCGACTTCCGGCAGGAGACCCGCAGCGAGGTCTGCGGCCGCTGCGGCAACAACTGCCAGCTCACCATCAACACCTTTGCCGACGGCGGCACCTTCATCAGCGGCAACCGCTGCGACCGCCCTATCACCGGAAAGGCCGACACCGGGGACCGCAACCTTTACGCCTATAAGCGCAAGCTGATTTTAAGCTACAAGCCCGTTCCCGGCAAGCGGGGCAAGATCGGCATTCCGCTGTGTCTGAATATGTGGGAGCTGCTGCCCTTCTGGCACACGTTCTTCACCAAGCTGGGCTTTGCCGTGTACCACAGTCCCCTCTCCAGCCGGGACCTCTACCTCAAGGGGCAGGGCACCATCCCCAGCGACACGGCCTGCTTCCCCGCGAAGCTGGCCCACGGGCACATCCACTTCCTTTCCAAGCTGGGACTGGACGCCATTTTCTACCCCTGCATGACCTATAACATCGACGAGGGTCTGGGCCAGAACCACTATAACTGCCCGGTGGTGGCCTATTATCCCGAGGTCATCGCCGGAAACTGCCCGGAAATTCGGGACACGAAATTCATTTACGATTACGTGGGCATCCACCGCCCCAAGGACTTCACCAAAAAGATCCACGCCATCCTCCGCGCCTCCTTCCCCGACATCGGGAAATCCGAGGTAAAGGCGGCGGCCGACGCGGCCTATGCAGAATACGCCAACCACATGGCCCAGATCCGCAAGGAGGGCGAGCGCATCATTGAGCAGGCCCGGGCAGAGGGACGGCGCATCATCGTGCTGGCCGGGCGGCCCTACCACGTGGACCCGGAGGTCAACCACGGGATCGACACCCTGATCACCCGCTTCGGCGCGGCGGTGGTGACGGAGGACTCCATTTCCAACCGGGTGGAGCGCTTCCCCACCACGGTGCTCAACCAGTGGACCTACCATTCCCGCCTGTACGCCGCCGCCAAATACTGCTGCGGTCAGAAGGACATGGACCTTGTGCAGCTCGTCAGCTTCGGCTGCGGCGTGGACGCCATCACGTCCGACGAGACCCGGGAGATCCTGACGGAGGGCGGCAAGCTCTACACCCAGCTCAAGATCGACGAGATCACCAATCTGGGCGCGGTGCGCATCCGTCTGCGCAGCCTGTTTGCCGCGCTGGACGAGCGGGACGAAGAGGAGGCTTGAGCATATGGAGATGAAATATCCCGTTTTTACGGAGAGCATGAAAAAGACCCACACCATCCTGATCCCCAACATGGCCCCTGTGCAGTTCCGCATTCTGGCGGCAGCCATGGAGCACAAAGGCTATCGGGTAGAACTGCTGGGCAACTGCGGCAGTCAGGTCAGCGAGCTGGGGCTGAAATACGTGCACAACGACACGTGCTATCCCGCCCTGCTGGTCATCGGCCAGTTCCTCGACGCGCTGAACTCCGGAAAATACGACTTGGAGCACACGGCGCTCATCATCACCCAGACCGGCGGCGGCTGCCGGGCGTCCAATTACATTTTCCTGCTGCGCAAGGCGCTGGAAAAGGCCGGATACGGCAATATTCCCGTGCTGAGCCTGAACTTTTCCGGGCTGGAAAAGGGCAACAGCCTGCCCATGGACTTGACGTTCATGCGCATGGCGCTGTCCGCCATTTACTATGGCGATCTGCTGGTGGCGCTGAAGGCCCAGACCGCCCCCTACGAGGTGCACCCCGGCGACGCGGCCGCCCTGCAGGAAAAGTGGCTGGACACCATCTGCGGCTGGGTCCTTGCGGGCAGGGGCTATTCCCAGCGGGAGATGAAAGCGGCCATGCCCAAAATTGCCGCGGAGTTTGCCGCCATCCCGGTGCGCCGGGTGCCCAAGGTGAAGGTCGGCGTGGTGGGCGAAATTTATGTGAAATACTCCCCGCTTGGCAACAACGATCTGGAAAAGTTCCTTGCAAGTCAGGACTGCGAGGTGAACCTGCCGGGGCTGATGGGCTTTGTGCAGTACTGCGCCTATAATCCCAGCGAAACCGCCCGGCTCTACGGCGGAACGTTTTTGGAAAAGCACATTTCCGGCCTGATCCTAGGCTACATCGCCCAGATGGAAAAGGTCATCATCCGCGCGCTGAAGGATAACGGCTATCATGCGCCGCTGCCCTTTAACGAACTGACCAAGCTCACTGAGGGTCTCATCAGCAAGGGCGACAAAATGGGCGAGGGCTGGCTGCTCACCGCCGAAATGGCGGAGCTGATCCGCGCAGGCTATGAAAACATCATCTGCGCCCAGCCCTTCGGGTGCCTGCCCAACCACATCTGCGGCAAGGGCATGATCAACAAGCTGCGGGAAATGTATCCGCAGGCCAACATCACCCCCATTGACTACGACCCCAGTGCCACCCGGGTCAATCAGGAAAACCGCATCAAGCTGATGCTGGCGGTGGCCCGGGAGCGGCTCACCGCCGCCTCCCCCGCCCCGCAGGCAAAGGATTCCTCTGCGGCGGAGCGCCCCACGGAAAAAGAACCCGCGGCAGTATAAACGATTTTGGCAAGCAATTTCAATAAGCGAAAAAATCTCGCAGAGTTTCGCGTTCGGGAACGCGAAAAAATTGAAATCCGTGTTCTGCCGCGACATGTGCGTGGCAGAACGCACTTTGCGCGGAGCGTGTGTCGAAATGACTGCGCAGCGGTCATGAGGCACGTAGCGCAGCGAAACCCCCTCGAACAAGTGGCAAAGCCACTTGCTCGAAGGAAAGAGCCTGCTTTGAAGCAGGCTCTTTTGGTATTGATTTAGGATGTGAGAAAATGAACAGGGATCTGACGCAGGGCCCGGTCATGGGCTCCATGCTGCTGTTTGCCATTCCCATGATTTTGGGCAATTTGTTGCAGCAGTGCTATAACATCGCGGACACGCTGATCGTGGGCAAGTTTTTGGGAGAAAACGCGCTGGCGGCAGTGGGCTCCTCTTTCACGCTGATGACATTTCTGACCTCGATCCTGCTGGGACTGTGCATGGGCAGCGGCGCGCTGTTTTCCATCCGCTTCGGCCAGCGGGACGAAACGGGCCTGCGGGAGAGTGTGTGCGCCGCCTTCGTGCTCATCGCGGCGGCCACGGTGCTTTTAAACACGCTGGCCTACTGCTCGCTGGACGGTCTGAAGGTCTTTCTCCGGGTGCCGGAGGAGGTCTGGGGACTGATGCGGACGTATCTTGCCGTCATCTTTGTCGGCATCGCGGCCACGTTCCTTTATAACTACTTCGCCTCGTTCCTGCGGGCCATCGGCAACTCCGTCGCCCCGCTGGTGTTTCTGGCCGTTTCCGCCGTGCTGAACATCGCGCTGGACCTGTGGTTCGTGGTGGGGCTTGATCGGGGCGTAGGCGGCGCAGCCGAGGCCACGGTGATCGCCCAGTACGTCTCCGGGATCGGCATCGCGGTCTATGCCGCGGCAAAATCTCCACAGCTCCGGGCGCTGCGGGGCAGCTTTGCCGTGCGGTGGCAGCGAGTGCGGGAGGTGGCCTCCTTCTCCGTGCTGACGTGTGTGCAGCAGTCGGTAATGAATCTGGGCATTTTGATGGTGCAGGGGCTGGTCAACAGCTTCGGCCCCACGGTGATGGCCGCCTTTGCCGCGGCAGTGAAGATCGACGCCTTTGCCTATATGCCTGTGCAGGACTTCGGCAACGCGTTTTCCACATTCATCGCCCAGAACTACGGCGCGCAGAAGTCCCAGCGCATCCGCGCCGGGGTAAAGGGCGCGGTGGCGGCAGCCTTCGCCTTCTGCGTGGTAATATCGGCGCTGGTGTGCCTGTTCGCCCCGCAGCTGATGGGCTTTTTTGTGGAAACGGACGCCATCATTGCCGAGGGTGCTCGGTACCTGCGCATTGAGGGCGCGTTTTACTGCGGCATCGGGTGTTTGTTCCTGCTCTACGGCCTGTACCGGGCGCTGGGCAGACCGGGAATGAGCGTGGTGCTCACGGTGATCTCGCTGGGCACCCGGGTGGCGCTGGCCTATGCCCTGTCCGCCATCCCCGCTATCGGTGTGGTGGGCATCTGGTGGTCCGTGCCCATCGGCTGGTTCCTCGCCGACGTGGCTGGAGGTGTGTATTACCTGCTGCGCAAACGCACGCTCCTCTCCTTCCAAAACAATGTTTGAACGAAAAAGTGCTGCGATCATCCGATCGCAGCACTTTTTGCTTTATTTTATGGCTTTTTTCTTCAGGCTGCAAAGACCTGCACCGATGGCGGTAGCAAAGGTGGCGTTTTCCGGCACAATGTAGTGAATGCCGTAAAGCTTTTCAAAATTCTCAAAGTTGGGCTTCACCTGATCCAGCGTGGTCATGGAGCCCGTCACCACCACGGTTTGGGTGCCGCAGCACTGGCAGGCCAGCACCGTCATGGTGCCGATGGCCTGCAAAACCAGATTCACCGCGCCTGCGGCAAGGTCCGCCGGGGCGGCGTCCTCGGAAAGATTGCCGAAATTGGCGGCGGTCAGAGTGGGGTCCAGCGTGGGGGCGGGGTTGCAGGTGATGTCGGCAATGGTCAGGTCCACCTTTCCAAGGTCGCCCTGCGCCGCCAGCCGCTTGATCTGGCCGAAGCGCTCCACACCCACCAGCTTGCGGCACAGTCCGCCCAGCGTGCCGCCGCCGATGCCGCTGCCGCACAGGTGACGCACCGCGCCGCCCTTTTCCGCCCACATCAGGGCCGTTCCCGTGCCCATGGTGACCACTACGGCCTTCTCCTGCCCGGAAAGCGCTAGCGCCCCGGTGCCGCTGGCGGAAAATTCATCCACCTTGCAGGTGGGCAGGCCATAGATGTCGCCGTCTACATAGCTGGCGCCCACGCCGGTGAGCACCACCCGGCGCACACATCCCAGCGTCAGGCCGTTGCTGGTGAGATAGTTGCCCAGCGCGCCATAAAGACTGGTGACCTGATCCTCCGCCCGCACCCGCAGCATGGAGATCACGCTGCCGTCTGTCCGCAGGCCCACGATCTTGGTGGTGGAGCCGCCAATGTCGATCCCCAAAATCACATCCATGGAAAAACCGCCCCCACAAACATTCATTGTGTTCCATAATAGGGGAGGACACCGGAGATGTCAATGAAAATTTGACCGGGATTTTACGTATTTTCCGAAAAACGATTGCTTTTCTTCCGGAAGCCGACTATAATCTAGGCAGGTGACAAGACACCGAGGATTTTATATGAGGTGCAATCATGGATACGGAAAAGAAACTGAATATGACCATGCTCTGCGACTTTTATGAGCTGACCATGGGCAACGGGTATTTCCAGGCGGGCTGCACGGACCGGATCACGTATTTCGACGTGTTCTTCCGGGATGTGCCGGACAAGGGCGGCTTCGCTGTCTGCGCAGGGCTCAGCCAGCTCATCGACTATATCCAGAATCTCCACTTTGACGCGGAGGATATTGACTATCTGCGGAGCAAGCATCTGTTTTCCGAGGAATTTCTGGCCTATCTCAAGGATTTCCACTTCTCCGGCGACATCTGGGCCATTCCCGAGGGCACGCCCATCTTCCCCCGGGAGCCTGTGGTGACCGTGCGGGCCAAGGCCATTGAGGCCCAGCTGATCGAGACCTTTACCCTGCTCACCATCAACCATCAGAGCCTGATCGCCACCAAGGCCAACCGCATCTGCCGGGCGGCGCAGGGGCGCACGGTGCTGGAGTTCGGCTCCCGCCGCGCACAGGGGACCGACGGCGCTATCTCCGGCGCCCGGGCGGCCTATATCGGCGGCTGCAAGGGCACGGCCTGCACCATTTCCGACCAGCTCTTTGGCGTTCCCGCAGGCGGCACCATGGCCCACTCTTGGGTGCAGATGTTCGACAGCGAGTATGAGGCCTTCAAGACCTACTGCGAGATCTACCCCACCAACGCAACGCTGCTGGTGGACACTTATAATGTGCTCAAGTCCGGCGTGCCAGACGCCATTCGCGCCTTTAACGAGGTTTTGAAGCCCCTTGGCATCACCAAATGCGGCATCCGGCTGGACTCCGGCGACATTGCCTATCTCAGCCGGGAGGCCCGAAAGATGCTGGACGCGGCAGGCTGGACGGAGTGCCAGATCTCCGCTTCCAACTCACTGGACGAGTATATCATCCGCGACCTTCTTTTGCAGGACGCCAAGGTGGATATGTTCGGCGTGGGCGAGCGGATGATCACCGCCAGCAGCCAGCCCGTATTCGGCGGCGTGTACAAGCTGGCCGCCGTGGAGGACGACAAGGGCAACATCGTGCCCAAGATCAAGGTCAGCGAAAACGTGGACAAGATCACCAATCCCCACTTCAAAAAGACCTACCGCATCTTCGACCGCTCCACCGGAAAGGCCGAGGCGGACTATATCACCGTCTGGGATGAAACGATCGACGAAAGCAAGCCGCTGGAGCTGTTCGACCCCCGCGCCACATGGAAGCGCAAGACCTATCAGAACTTCGAGGCCCGGCCCTTGCAGGTGCAGGTCTTCAAGGGCGGCGAGCTGGTCTACCGCCAGCCCTCCCTGCAGGACATCCAGAAATACTGCGCCCAGCAGGTGGATACCCTTTGGGACGAGGTCAAGCGGTTTGAAAACCCCCACAATTACTATGTGGACCTCAGCCAGAAGCTGTGGGACATCAAACAGGAGCTGCTGCAAAAGCAGAGATAAAAACAATCGGAAGAGTGGAGAGCGCCGCTCTCCACTCTTTCAAATGATCCACATAAACTTTTTTGGCGGCCCGTGGTTGAAGCGCCCGGGCATTTCGGGTATAATGAGGGCAACATGAAAGGAGGCGCAAGCGTGCACAAGAATCTTCCCCACCCGCAGGAGCGGACGGAGCGCCGTATTTCCGCCGCCACCAGCATTGGAATGTGTGTGCTGACCGTGCTGGCGCAGATCGCCACCACCTTGCTGCTGACCCACTTCCTCAAGGAAAAGGCCAGCTATGTATACAGTCTTCTGGAGCTGATCGGCGCGGTCTTTGCCATTCGGGTATACCAGCGCCCGGGCAGCCCCTCTTACAAGCTGGTGTGGATGTGCCTGCTGCTGGCGCTGCCCGTGTCCGGCATGATCCTCTTCTGCCTGTGGGGCGGCACCCATCAGGCCAAGCAGCTCAGCCTGCGGAAGGTGCCCCCCATCCCCCAGCGGGAAAGCCAGCGGATGGCCAGCGAGACCAACCTTGCGCGGCTGAACCGTCAGTCCCCGGCGTGGGGACGGCTGGCGGCCTATTTGCAGCGGCGGGGCTTTTTGCTCTATCGGGATACTGACGCCCAGTACTTCGGCAACGGCGCAGCCTTTTTCGATGATCTGGTGGCCCACCTGCGTCAGGCGGAGGTCTATATCTTTCTGGAATATTACATTCTGGCTGAGGGACAGATCTGGGACCGGATCTTCGCGGCGCTGAAGGAGCGGGCCGCCAAGGGCGTGGAGGTGCACATCATTTTTGACGATTTCGGCAACCTCACCCGTCTGTCGGACGACACGCTGCAGGCCATGCAGGACGCAGGCATTGAGGTGGAGGTCTTTAACCCGGTGCACCGCTACGTCAACCGCATCTATTTCAACTACCGGGACCACCGCAAGATCGCCGTGATCGACGGCTGGACGGCCTATACTGGCGGCATCAACGTGGGTGACGAATACGCAAACCTTGTCCCCCGCTTCGGCCACTGGAAGGACAGCGGCGTCCGCATCGACGGCGAGGGCGCGTGGGGCTTTGCCACGCAGTTCATGCAGATGTGGAAAATGATGGGCCGCACCTTTGCCAACGAGGACGACTATTACCGCCCCCGGCATCAGGCCGCCCCCTCGCCGGGATGGTGCCAGCCCTTTACGGACGGCCCCCTGAATAACCCGGATAACCCGGTGGAGGAAACCTATTTGCAGCTGATTGCCTCCGCCCAGAAGATGCTCTATCTCACAACGCCCTATTACGCGGTGGAGGAATCCGTGCAACAGGCCCTATGCATCGCCGCGGACGCGGGCGTGGACGTGCGGCTGCTGGTCCCGGCCATCCCGGATAAAAAATACGCCTATATGGCGGCGGAGACCTATTGGGGCGAGCTGCTGACCCACGGCGTGAAGATCTACAAATACACCCCGGGCTTTATCCACGCCAAAAGCGTGATGGTGGACCGGGAGGTAGCGCTGATCGGCAGCACCAATATGGATTACCGCTCTTTCCAACTGCATTATGAATGCGCGGTGCTGCTCTACCACATGCCTGTGGTAGAGGACCTGCTGGAAGACCTGGACGGCATCATGGCGCAGAGCAGCCTGTATACGCTGGAAGAGTGGAACCATCGCCCATGGCTGCGCAAGATGCTCTCGTCCATCCTGCGGCTGGCGGCCATCTGGCTATAAAAAGGACATAGTGGGTCTCCCCAGCCCGCGCATTGGCCGCGCGGGCCGGGTGTCTCTCCACGGGGAAAATGTCAGGGAAGTGTCCTCTATTTCTCTGATTCTCATAACATTTTCGTACTTTTAGGAGAGTACCGCTCCGATGCCGCAGAAAAAAATAAAAAAATTGAAAAAACCTGTTGACAAAAAGAGCATTTCGTGTATAATAATACCTGTTCGCTGCGGTGAACAACAACGATAGCGGGTTTGTGTAAAGGTAGCACAGCAGACTCTGACTCTGTATGTGAGGGTTCGAATCCTTCACCCGCTGCCAGAAGAAGTCCTGAAACTTTGCAGTTTCAGGACTTTCTTTTTGCCTTCCACCGGGAAAAAGTACCATTGCGCCGCTGGGATGAACGCTTAAATTTATTTATATTTTCATGTTTCTTTTTTTCGGTGGCAGGGTGTATAATGCGCTTATACTAAAGCGCCCTCAAGGCGGAAAGGACTCTTTTCATGAATGTTGCGCAGTGCACAGCCGCACTTTTGGCGGCATTGATGCTGATGACCCCTGCCGGATACGCCGTTGCGGACACGACCTCCGCAGTGAGCGAGACCGTTGCAGTGGAGGAGAAGGAAACGGACTGGAACCTCATCCTTGTCAACCCATGGAACTCGGTGCCGGAGGATTTTGAGGTGGAGCTGAAAAAGCTGCCCAACGGTCTCTCGGTGGACGCGCGAATTTACGATGATCTGACGGCCATGCTGGCCGACTGCCAGAAGGCCGGAAACAAGGCGCTGGTTTGCTCGGCCTACCGCACGCAGGAGACCCAGACCCGCCTGCACAACAACAAAATCGCCCGCCTGCGGGCCGCCGGGTATAGTTTAGCGGACGCGAAAAAAGAGGCGGCGCGGTGGGTAGCTGTCCCCGGCACCAGCGAGCACCAGACCGGGCTTGCGGTGGATCTGATCTCCGCCAACTATCAGGTGCTGAACAAAAAGCAGGAAGAGACCAAGGCCCAGAAATGGCTGATGGAGCACTGCTGGGAATATGGCTTTATCCTGCGCTATCCCTCCTCCAAAAGCGAGATCACAGGCATTGGCTATGAGCCGTGGCATTACCGCTATGTAGGCAAGGAAACGGCACTGGCCATCCGGGACAGCGGGCTGTGCTTTGAGGAATACCTCACAGCGCTGGAAGAGGCTCAGAAAGAAGCCCAGAAAGCAAAGGCCGCGGAAAAGCTCACCACCCGGAGCCTTAGCCTGCTGCCCACCAACATCAAAACAAGCACTCTGCGTAAGTGAAGTTACTCTACATAAACTAACGCCCCTGCACGGCATCTGCCGCGCAGGGGCGTTAGTTTCGAAAAAGTGACTTCGTCACTTTTTCGAGGAGGCTTCGCTCCGTGCCTCGTTTGGCCGCATAGCGGCCAAGTCGACACACGCTCCGCGCAGAGTGTGTTCTGCCACGCACATGTCGCGGCAGAACACGAATTTCATTACTTTCGCGTCTCCGGACGCGAAACTCTGCGAGGCTCTTCAACAACGCCCCATCGCGGCATCTGCCGCGATGGGGCGTTGTTGCGTCTTGGGGCTTCCTTCCCTGTCAGCGGTGGATGATGCGCCGCTTCCAGATGGAGGGGGCGAAGAGCAGCAGCATTGGGAATATCTCCAGCCGCCCCACCAGCATATCAAAGGCCAGCAGCAGCTTGGAAGCCCACGAATAGGCGGAGAAGTTGCCCATCGGGCCCACCATTTCCAACCCCGGGCCGATGTTGTTGATGCAGGAGGCCACAGCGGTAAAGGTGGTCACCATGTCGAATCGCTCCAGCGACAGCAGCAGCGTAGAGGCCGTGAAGATCAGCAGATACACCGTGAGGTAAAGGTGCATATTGCGGATGGTGCGGTCGGACAGGGGTTTTCCCTCAAAGCGAATGGTGGTCACCGCGTTGGGGTGCAGCATTTTGCGCATATCCCCCAGCGAGGTCTTGCACAGCATCACAATGCGGGCCACTTTCATGCCGCCGCCGGTGGACCCCGCACAGCCGCCGATGAACATCAAGATCACAAGGATCATCCGGGAAAACTCCGGCCACAGGTTAAAGTCCGCCGTGGCGTAGCCTGTGGTGGTAATGATGGAGGCAACCTGAAAGAACGCATAGCGCAGGCTCCGCCCCACCGTGCCGTAAATATGCAGGATGTCCGCCGCGATGGCAATCACCGCCGCCGCTACAATACCAAGATAGGCCCGTAGCTCCTCAGAGCGGAACACCTCTTTGAAGCGGCGGATGAGCAGAAAGTAATAGAGATTGAAGTTGATGCCGAACAGCAGCATGAAAACGCCGATCACCACATCGAAATACACGCTGTTGTACGCGCCCACGCTGAGATTGCGGTTGCTGAAGCCGCCTGTGCCCGCCGTGCCGAAGGCGTGGATGCAGGCGTCCAGCCACGGCATTCCGCCTGCCAGCAGCAGCACGATCTCAATCACCGTCATCACAAAATAAATGCTGTAAAGGATCTTGGCGCTGTCGCCCATGCGGCTGACCAGCTTGCCCACCGTCGGCCCCGGCACCTCCGCGCGCATCAGATGCATCCCGTGGCCGTCGGTCATGGGCAGGATGGCCATCACAAACACCAGCACGCCCATGCCCCCCACCCAGTGGGTAAAACTGCGCCAGAACAGGCCGCTGCGGCTCAGCGGCTCCACCGCCTGTAAAATGGTCGCCCCGGTGGTGGTGAAACCGGAGACCGTTTCAAAAAACGCATCCACAAAGTTGGGAATGTCGCCGGAGATCACAAAGGGCAGCGCCCCGAACACAGACATCAGCACCCACGCCAGCGCCACCACGGCAAAGCCGTCCCGCGCGTAAAGATTGGTACGCTTGGGCGTGCGCAGTCCCATGGCAAGCCCCACCAGCACCAGCAGCGCCGCCGGAAGCAGAAACGGAACCAACGATTCGCCGCACACCAGCGCCACTGCCATGGGAAGCACCAGAAGCGCCGCCTCTGTCAGCAGGATGCGGCCGATCACAAAGCCGATCATTCGATAATTCAAACCGCAGCCCGCCTTTACTCCGAAATAATGTCGTGAATGTCCTGCAGGGTGGTATCTGTGGTGACGACGATCACATCATCGTTCACATGCAGCTCATCGTTGCCGGAGGGGATGACGATCTGTCCGTCCTGCCGCACGATGCCCGCCAGCAAAATGCCGCTTTTCAGCTTCAGGTCCTTCAGCGGCACTCCCACAAAGGGCACCTCCTCCGTCACGCCGAACTCCAGCGCCTCCACCGCGCCGTCCACCAGACGGTGCAGCGTTTTCACCCGCGCACCGGAGGCGCTCTGCATGGCCCGGACATACTGCACGATCAGCTCTGTCGTCACCGTGCGGGCAGAGACAATGCTGTCGATCATGCTGGCGTCAGACACCAGATCCACCAGCGAGCGGCGGTTGATCTTGGCCACCACCTTGCAGCTGCCCGACTGGCGGGAAGCGCACATGGACATGAGGATGTTGGCCTCGTCGATGCCCGTGATGGCCACAAAGGCGTCGGTCTGCTCAATGCCCTCTTCGTAAAGAAGCTCGCTGTCCGTACCGTCGCCCACGATCACCAGCGCTCCGGGCAGCTTTTCGCTCATCTGCACGCAGCGCTGCTCGCTCAGGTCGATGATCTTCACGCTCATGCCCATTTCCATCAGCTCGGAGGCCAGATAATAGCAGATCTTGCTGGCCCCTACGATCATCACCGAGGACGCCTTGCTGCGGAACACCCCCAGATGCCGGAAAAACTGGGAAAGCTGATCCGGCGAGGCGGTGAGATAGATCTTGTCACCGGAGCGCAGCTCGAAATCTCCGGAGGGGATGATCGTCTCGCCCTGACGGCACACGGCGCAGATCAGCACCCGCACGCGGATGTTCTTATAGAGGTCCAGCAGCTTTATCCCATGCAGGGCCGAGCCCTCCGGCAGGCGGTATTCCACCAGCTCCAGCCGCCCCTTGGAAAAGGACTCCAGCTTCATGGCCGCCGGGAAGCGCAGCACCCGGGCGATCTCCCGGGCGGTGGCCTTTTCCGGGTTGATGGCCATGGAAAGCCCCAGCTCTTCCCGCATGAAGCGGAGCTGGGTCTCATATTCCGGATTGCGGATGCGGGCAATGGTGTGGCGCACGCCCAGCTTTTTAGCCACCAGACAGGCAAGAATGTTGATCTCGTCGCTGGAGGCCGTGGCGATTAGCAGGTCGGCCCGGCCTACCTCGGCCTCCTCCTGCACCTCATAGCTGGCGCCGTTGCCGCACACGCCCATCACATCGTAAACATTGATGATATTTTCAATGAGGGACTGGCTCTGGTCGATGACCGTGACCCGGTTTTCCACCGAAAGCTGCTGCGTCAGCGCCCGGCCCACCTTTCCGATGCCTACAATAATGATATTCATAATTCGTTCTCCCGACGGCCCCGGCCGTCTATCCTTATTTCTCTGCATAGAGGATTATACTGGATGTTTCCGCAAAAAGAAACACCTTTCCCGCCGTCCCCGGAAATTTTTTTAGCCGGACGGCGGATTTTATGCTTGACAAACCGGGCGCTGTCGCATAAAATATGTTCAATTATTTTATTTAAATTTTTTTAATTAAAATAATTTATATTTCGATGACACAAGGAGAACTGTTATGGAATTCGAGAAAGTGCGCGATATCATCGTGGAAACGCTGGGCTGCGATGCCGAGGAAGTCAAGCCCGAGGCCTCTCTGGCCGACGATCTGGGTGCGGATTCTCTGGCCGCTGTGGAGCTGGTAATGGCGCTGGAAGAAGCCACCGGACTTTCCATCGCCGAGGAGGACGCCGCGAATCTCAAGACCGTGGGCGACATCCTGACCTATCTCGCCGCTCACAAGAACTAAGCGCCCTGCCGCAGGCCAAAAGCGCCCGGAACGGCGCTTTTGGCCGAAACCCAGAACAGGAAAGGACTTTCCATGACCAATCAAGACATCAAAGAATGGATCGCCTGCTTTGAAAAGAGCTCGCTGCAAAGCATGAAGCTCTCCACGCAGGAATTTACGATAGAACTCTCCCGGAGCGGGAACGGCTGTGCAGCCGCGGCCTCTGCCCCGTCTGTTTCCGCCCCGGCTGCTGCCGCAGCCCCGGCTCCCGCTCCGGTGGTGGAAGAGGGCCGCACCGTCACTGCCCCGCTGGTAGGCACGTTTTACGCCGCCCCCGCCCCGGAAAAGCCCCCCTTTGTGCAGCCAGGCCAGCGGGTGAAGCAGGGCGAGACCCTGTGCCTGATCGAGGCGATGAAGATGATGAGCGAAATTCCCGCCCCCTGCGACTGCGTGGTGGATGCGGTGCTGAAAACCAGCGGCGATCTGGTCTCCTTTGGGGAGCCGCTGCTGCGCTATACGCCATGCTGAAGCGGGTTTTGATCGCCAACCGGGGCGAGATCGCCCTGCGGGTGCTGCGGGCGTGCCGGGAAATGGACATCGAGACCGTGGCCGTCTACTCCACGGCAGACGCCGAAGCGCTGCACGTGCAGCTGGCCACCCAGTCCGTGTGCATCGGCCCGGAACGGGCCGCGGACAGCTATCTCAACCAAACGGCACTGCTGGCGGCGGCAATGGCCACGGGCTGCGACGGACTGCATCCCGGCTACGGGTTCCTTTCGGAAAACGCCGACTTTGCCGACGCCTGCGTGGAAAACGGCATTACCTTCATCGGCCCCTCCGGCGCGGCCATCCGCAAGGCGGGCTCCAAGTCCGCCGCCCGGGAGCTGATGCGCCGGGCAGGTGTGCCCGTCACCCCCGGCTCCGACGGCCCCGTCTCCACAGTGGAGGCCGCGCTGGCGGCGGCAGAACGGGTGGGCTATCCCGTGCTGCTCAAGGCCAGCGCCGGAGGCGGCGGACGGGGCATTCGCCGCTGCGACGGCCCCGATATGCTTCCCGCCGCCTTTGCCGAGGCCAAGGCCGAGGCCCGGGCCTGCTTCGGCAACGACGAGATGTATCTTGAAAAGCTGGTGCTCCGGCCCCGGCACATTGAATTTCAAATTCTGTCCGACCGCCACGGAAACGTGATCCACCTCGGCGACCGGGACTGCTCGGTGCAGCGGCGGAACCAGAAGCTGATCGAAGAGGCCCCCGCCCGGTGCCTGACGCCCCGGCTGCGGGGGGAGATGGGCGCTGCCGCCGTCCGGGCTGCCCGGGCCGTGGACTATGAGGGCGCCGGAACGGTGGAATTTTTGCTGGACCCGGACGGCGAGCACTTCTACTTCATGGAGATGAACACCCGCATTCAGGTGGAGCACGGCGTCACGGAGCTGATTACCGGAGTTGATCTGGTGCGCCAGCAGCTGCGCATCGCCTCCGGCCTTTCGCTGGACATTGCCCAGCAGGACGTGCGCTTTTCCGGCCACGCCATCGAGTGCCGGGTGAACGCGGAGGACCCGGCGGAGAACTTCCGTCCCTGCCCCGGCAAGGTGGAGTTTCTCCACTTCCCCGGCGGAACAGGAGTGCGGGTGGACTCCGCCCTGTATAACGGCTGCACCCTGCCGCCCTATTACGATTCGCTGGCAGCCAAGCTGCTGGTGCACGCCCCCACCCGGCTGGAGGCCATCCGCCGGATGCGCCGGGCACTGGAGGAATTTACGCTGGAGGGCTTTGCCACCAACGCGGAGCTTTCCTATGAGATCCTGTTCCATCCCACCTTTGTCCGGGGCGGCTGCACCACGGCCTTTCTGGACGAGAACCTGCCGCTGCTGCTGGACTTCAGCCGCCGGGCACAGGAGGCCCGCCTATGAACCACATCTTTGCAAAGCGCAGGGAAAGGCTGCTTGCCATGAAGGCCATGCGGGATACGTATATCCCCGGCGACAAGCTGGCGAAATGCCCCCAATGCGGGGGCGAGAGTGAGAAAAAGGCGGTGGCGGAACACCTTTCCGTCTGCCCCCTGTGCGGCTACCACTTTCCCATGGGGGCCTATTACCGTCTCAGCACCATTCTGGACCCCGGCTCCTTTCGGGAGCTGAACGCGAAGCTGACCTCCGCCGACCCGCTGCGCTTTCCCGGATACCCGGCCAAGCTGGCGCTGAACCAGCGCCGGACGGGCCTGAGCGAGGCGGCGGTGACCGCCGCGGGCACCATCGACGGTGCGCGCTGCGTGGTAGGCGTGCTGGACAGCCGCTTTCTCATGGGCAGCATGAGCGCCGCCGTGGGAGAAAAGCTAACGCGCGCCATTGAATACGCCGCCAAAAATAAGCTCCCTTTGATCCTTTTCGCCGCCAGCGGCGGCGCGCGGATGCAGGAGGGCATCCTCTCTTTGATGCAGATGGCGAAAACCAGTGCCGCTCTTGCCCGGTTTTCCGAAAAGGGACTTTTGTACATCTCCGTGCTCACCAATCCCACCACCGGCGGAGTGACCGCAAGCTTTGCCTCCCTTGGCGACATCATTCTGGCAGAGCCGAGGGCGCTGATCGGCTTTGCGGGCAAACGGGTTATTCAGCAGACCATCGGCCAGACCCTGCCGGATGGCTTTCAGACCGCCGAATTCCAGATGGAGCACGGCTTTGTGGACGCCGTCGTTCCCCGGGCGCAGCTGCGGGACACCCTTTCCCTGCTGCTGCGGCTGCACAGCAAAGGAGGCCGCCATGGATAACCTGACCGCCGCCGAGCGGGTGGCGCTGGCCCGCCACCCCCAGCGGCCCAATCTGGAAGACTATATCGCCGGACTGTTCACCGGATTTTTTGAGCAGCGGGGCGACCGGGCCTGCCGGGAGGACCCCGCCATCATGGGTGGGATCGCCCTGTTCCACGACCGCCCCGTCACCGTGATCGGCACCCGAAAGGGCAAAACGCTGGAGGAAAACCTGCGCTGCAACTTCGGGATGCCGGGGCCGGAGGGCTATCGCAAGGCCCTGCGGCTGATGCAGCAGGCGGAAAAGTTCCGCCGCCCCATCCTCACACTGATCGACACCTCCGGGGCCTATCCCGGGCTGGAGGCTGAGGAGCGGGGGCAGGGCGAAGCCATCGCCCGCAATCTTTTTGAAATGAGCCGCCTGAGCGTGCCCATCATCGCCGTCATCACAGGCGAGGGCAACAGCGGCGGCGCACTGGCGCTGGCTGTTGCCGACCGGGTGTTGATGCTGGAAAACGCGGTTTACGCCATCTTGTCCCCCGAGGGCTTTGCCTCTATTTTGTGGAAAGACGCCCAGCGCGCGGGCGAGGCGGCGGAGCTGATGAAGCTCACCGCCCCGGAGCTCAAACACCTTGGCGTGATCGACGGGGTGATCCCCGAACCGGAGGGCGGCGCGCACCGCGCCCCCACCCAAATGATCCGCACACTGGACAAGGTGCTTCAGCACCAGCTTGCCGAGCTTTCCAAGGACAGCGGAAGCGTGCTTGCCATGCGCCGCTACCAGAAATTCCGCGCCATAGGCGCGGGAAAGGAGGACTTATGAGCGGCATCAAGCTGCGGGGAACGGGCCGTGCCCTCCCCGCCCACATCGTCACCAACGGCGACCTTGCCAGAACCGTAGATACCAGCGACGAATGGATCACCACCCGCACGGGCATCCGCAGCCGCTACCGCTGTGTGGAGGAGACCCACACCCAGCTCTGCGCCGGGGCCGCCCGGGCAGCGCTGGCGCGGGCAGGTGTCTCCCCGGCGCAGATCGGGGCCTGCATCGTGGCCACCGTCACGCCGGACACCGTGGTGCCCTCCAGCGCCTGCATGCTCCAGCGGGAGCTGGGACTGCCGGAGGACACCCCATGCTTCGACCTGAACGCCGCCTGCACCGGGTTTGTCTACGCCCTGCACACCATGGAGTGTCTGCTTGCCGCCGCGCCCCGAAAATACGGGCTGGTGGTGGGGGCTGAGGCCCTCAGCCGCGTGGTGGACTGGCAGGACCGGGGCACCTGCATCCTCTTTGGCGACGGCGCAGGCGCCGCCGTGGTGGAATGGCGGGCGGACTGGCCCTCCATCGGGGCTGTGCTGGGCAGCCGGGGCGACGATGCCCTTTTGCGCCTGCCGGGCCTTGGCCGGGGAGAGCGCAGCGTGCTCTCCATGGCCGGGACGCAGGTTTTCAAATTCGCGGTGGAAACCGTGCCCGCCTGCATCGGCGCGGTGCTGCAAAAGGCAGGGCTGACGGCGGAGGACATCGACTTTTTCGTTTTCCATCAGGCCAACGCCCGCATCATCGATCTGGCCGTGCGCAAATACCGCATTCCGCCGGAGAAATATTACAAAAACATCGACCGCTACGGCAACACTGCCGCCGCCAGCGTGCCGCTGGTGCTCAGCGAATTGGAAGAGCAGGGCCGCATCAAGCGCGGCAGCCGCCTTTTAACGGTGGCCTTCGGCGGCGGACTGACGTGGGGCGGCGCAGTCATCGAGCTTGCGTGAAGCGCCCACAGAGGAGAAATTGCATGAAAAAACTGAACGAACTGCTGGGAACGGAGTTTCCCATTATTCAAGGCGGCATGGCCAACATCGCCACCGGAGAATTTGCCGCCGCCTGTTCCAACGCCGGAGCGCTGGGCGTGATCGCCACGGGAGGGATGCTGCAGTCCGGCCTGCTGCGCCAGCAGATCCGCATCTGCAAGAGCCTGACGGACAAGCCCTTCGGTGTGAATCTGATGCTGATGAACCCCTGCGCCGACGAGATGGCGCAGATCATCGTGGAAGAGGGCGTCCGGGTGGTGACCACCGGGGCCGGAAGCCCCGGCAAGTATATCCCCGCGTGGAAGGCCGCCGGAATCCGAGTGCTGCCCGTGGTGGCAGCAAGTGTGCTTGCGCGGCGGCTGGTCAATCAGGGTGCGGATGCCATCATTGCCGAGGGCACGGAGTCCGGCGGCCATGTGGGCGAAATGACCACCATGGCCCTGGTGCCGCAGGTGATCGACGCGGTGGACGTGCCCGTCATCGCCGCCGGCGGCATCGCCTGCGGCCGTCAGGCCGCGGCGGCCTTTGCGCTGGGGGCCTGCGGCATTCAGGTGGGCACCTGCCTGCTGGCAAGCGCCGAGTGCCCCATTCACGAGCGCTATAAACAGGCCCTGCTCAAGGCCAAAGACAGCGACACCACTGTCACGGGCCGCTCGATCGGCGGGCCTGTTCGGGTGCTGAAAAACAAGATGGCCCGGGAATATCTGGCGCTGGAAAAGCGGGGCGCGACGTTGGAGGAGCTGGAACGGGTGACGCTGGGCGGCCTGCGCCGCGCCGTGTTTGACGGCGACGTGGAGCATGGCAGCGTGATGGCCGGACAGGTGGCGGGAATGCTGCATGAGGTCCGCCCCCTGCGGCAGATTTTTGAAGAGCTTTACAACGGCGGCCGGGCCGTGCTGGAAGAGACGGCGCAGGCATGGCGGTGACCATTGGACGCAAGACCCTTCCCCTGCCCATTTTGCAGGGCGGCATGGGCGTGGGCGTGAGCCTTGACGGCCTTGCCGGGGCGGTGGCCGCCTACGGCGGCATGGGCACCCTTTCCACCGCCATGTGCGGCTATGCCCAGCCGGATTTCGACCGCGACACCCGAAGCGCCAATCTCCGGGCGCTGGCGCAGCAGGTGCGCCGTGCCAGAGAGACCGCAGACGGCCGGGGACTGGTGGCGGTCAACGCCATGGTGGCCACCGCGCAGTATGCCGACAGCGTTCGCACCGCCCTGCGCGCCGGGGCTGACGCCATCGTCTGCGGCGCGGGGCTGCCCCGCGACCTGCCCGCTATCGCCGCCGAAGTGCCGGAGAGTGAAGCCGCTCTGGCCCCCATCGTCAGCAGCGGCCGGGCGGCGGGGCTGATCTGCCGCCTGTGGGACGGCCACTATGGCCGCATCCCGGATTTTGTGGTGCTGGAGGGTCCCCGTGCCGGAGGACATCTGGGCTTTTCCCGCAAGGAGCTGGACGCGCCGCCCTCTCTTTCCGCCCTGCTGCGGGATGTGCTCGCGGCCCTCGCCCCTTACCGGGACAAGGCCGGGCGGGACATTCCGGTGTTTGTCGCTGGCGGCGTGAAGGACGGGGCGGACATGGCCCGCTATATGAAAGAGGGCGCGGCGGGGGCCCAGTTCGCCACCCGCTTCATCGCAACGCAGGAATGCGACGCCGCCGCAGGTTATAAACAGCACCTGCTCAGCGCCCGGCCCGAGGACATCACTCTTGTCAAAAGCCCGGTGGGAATGCCGGGGCGCGCCCTGCGCAGCCCCCTGATCCGCCGGGTGGAGGCCGGGACGCAGCCGCCTGTTACGCGATGCATGGGGTGCCTTACCGCCTGCGACTGGAAAACCGCACCCTACTGCATTTCCCGCGCCCTTATCGCCGCCGTTCGCGGCGACTGGGAAAACGGCCTGTTTTTCTGCGGGGCCAACGCCGGAGAGGTGAACACCCTTTCCACCGTGCCGCAGCAGATGGCCCAAATCATGGACGAATGGAGAAACGCGCAATGAAACTGGGTTTTTTATACGCCGGACAGGGCAGTCAGCACCCTGGCATGGGGGCGGAGCTGTATGCGACCTCCCCGGTGTTCCGCGCCGCCCTTGACCGGGCGGACGCGTGTGTGGACTTTGACCTGAAAGAGGTCTCCTTCACCGACACGCAGGGACTTTTGAACCAGACGCAGTACACCCAGCCCTGCATGGTAGCCTTTGCCGCCGCCATGACGGCGCTGCTGGCCGACGCGGGCATCACTCCCGCGGCGGCGGCCGGACTTTCTCTGGGCGAATATTCCGCCCTGCACGCCGCCGGGGTCTTCTCCCTGGAAACCGCCGTGCAGCTGGTGGCGTTCCGGGGGCGGGCCATGGCAGACGCCGCCGCAGGCCGTCCCTCCGCCATGACGGCGGTGTTGGGACTGGACCGGGCGGCGCTGCGAAAAGCCTGCGCGGAGGCGTCCGCACTGGGCTGCGTGGTCATCGCCAACTATAACTGCCCCGGCCAGCTGGTCCTCGGCGGCGACAAGGCCGCCGTGGAAAAAGCCGCGGAACTTGCCAAAGCCGCAGGGGCCAGACGCTGCCTGCCGCTGAAGGTCAGCGGCCCTTTCCACACCCCCCTGATGGCCCCGGCGGGCGCGGCGCTGCAAGAGCGTTTTTCCGCCGTGACCTTCCACCCCCCCCGTATCCCCGTCATTTTCAACTGTCTGGGCACGGAAAAACCAGAGGGCGTTTCCATTTCGGACTTACTGGTGCGGCAGGTGCAAAGCAGCGTGTATATGGAGGATTCCATCCGCACGCTGGCATCCATGCAGCTGGACGCGCTGGTGGAGATCGGCCCGGGCAGGGCTTTGAGCGGATTTGTGAAAAAAACAGCGCCGGAGATGCCCATTTACGCCGTGGAGACCGCGGCGGATGTGGAGCAGCTGCTGGCGGCAGTAAAGGAGTAAGTCATGGATCTTTCCAATCAGACGGCAGTCGTCACCGGGGGCAGCCGGGGGCTGGGCCGTGCGGCCGTGCTGGAGCTGGCACGGCGCGGGGCCAATGTGGTGCTGTGCTATGCCGGAAACGAGGCGGCAGCCCAGAAAACCGCCGCCGACTGCGAGGCGCTGGGCGCCCGCGCCTTGGCCGTCCGCTGCGACGTGACGCAGGCGGAGGAGGTCAAGGCCCTGATGGACGCAGCCCTTTCCACCTTTGGCCGCATCGACATTCTGGTCAACAGCGCCGGGATCACCCGCGACGGGCTGCTTCTTACCATGAAGGAAGCGGACTTTGACGCGGTGATCGACGCCAATCTCAAGGGCACGTTCCTCTGCATGAAGGCCGTGGCCCGCCAGATGGTGCGCCAGCGCTATGGCCGCATCGTGAATCTTTCCAGCGTGGTGGGGCTGCGGGGCAACGCCGGGCAGGTAAATTACGCCGCCAGCAAGGCCGGGGTCATCGGCATGACCAAGTCCCTTGCCAAGGAGCTGGCGGGGCGGAACATCACCGTCAACGCCATCGCCCCCGGCTTTATGGAAACGGACATGACCGCCGCGCTGCCCCCCGCCGCCCGCACCGCCGCCCTTGCGTCCATCCCCATGGGCCGCATGGGCACGCCGGAGGACGCGGCGCAGGCCGTGGCCTTTCTGGCAAGCCCTGCCGCCGGGTACATCACCGGGCAGGTGCTGGCCGTGGACGGCGGCATGAGTATGTAATTTCTCTGGATCAGGAGGTTATCCAATGGAACGACGCAGAGTTGTCATCACGGGTCTGGGCGCTGTGACCCCCATCGGCCTGAGCGCCGCGGAAAGCTGGCGCGCCGCCAGAGACGGCGTGTGCGGCATCGCCCCCATCACCCAGTTCGACCCCGCAGGCATGAAGGTGTGCCTTGCCGCCGAGGTCAAGGGCTTCGATCCCCTGCAATACCTGTCCCGGCCAGAGGCCAAGCACATGGCCCGCTTCACCCAGTTTGCCGTGGCCTGCGCCAAGCAGGCCTTGCTTGACGCGGGCTTTGACGGTGCAAAGACCGACCTTGACCGCTGCGGCGTCATCGTCTCCAGCGGCATCGGCGGCCTTTCCATCACCGAGGCCGAGCACGACAAGGGCAAGGAAAAGGGCTGGGACCGGGTCTCTCCGTTTTACATCCCCATGGGCATCTGCAACATGGCGGCAGGACAGGTGGCCATTGCCAGCGGCTTTCGCGGCATGTGCACCTGCCCCGTCACCGCCTGCGCAGGCGGCACCAACGCCGTGGGCGACGCCTTCCACTACATCCGGGACGGCTATGCCGACGTGATGCTCTGCGGCGGCACGGAGGCCGCTGTCACGCCGCTGGCCGTTGGCGGGTTCTCCTCCATGAAGGCCCTCTCACAGTCGGAAGACCCCGCGCGGGCCTCCATCCCCTTTGACGCCCAGCGCAGCGGCTTTGTGCTGGGCGAGGGCGCTGGAATGCTGCTGCTGGAAACGCTGGAGCACGCCCAGGCGCGCAAAGCCCCCATTTACGCCGAGATCGTGGGCTATGGCGCCACCTGCGACGCCCACCACATGACCGCCCCCCTGCCCGACGGCTCCGGCGGGGCCAAGGCCATGGCCATGGCCCTTGCCGACGGCGGCGTAAGCGCGGAGGATGTGGACTATATCAACGCCCATGGCACCTCCACCCACCTCAACGACGCCGGGGAGACCACCGCGGTGAAAACCGTGTTCGGCCCCCATGCCTACGCCCTCGCCATGAGCTCCACCAAGTCCATGACCGGGCATATGCTGGGGGCAGCCGGGGCCGTGGAGGCCATCTTCACCGCCCTGACCCTGCGCGACGGCTTTCTGCCCGCCACCATCCATTACCGTGAAAAGGACCCGGAATGCGATCTGGACATTGTGCCAAACGTGGGCCGCAGCGCCAACGTCCGCTATGCCATGAGCAACTCGCTGGGCTTTGGCGGCCACAACGGCAGTCTTCTTATGAAGAAATGGGAGGAGTGATGACATGGAACTGACGTCCGATCAGATCGCGGAAATTCTGCCCCACCGTTATCCCTTTGCGCTGGTGGACCGCATCACCGACTTTGTGCCGGGGCAGTGGGCTCGCGGCATCAAGTGCGTCAGCGTGGGCGAAGGCGTGTTCTGTGGCCACTTTCCCCAGCAGCACGTGCTGCCGGGGGTGCTGATTCTGGAGGCCATGGCGCAGGTAGGGGCAGTGGCCATCCTCTCCCTGCCGGAAAACAAGGGAAAGCTCGCGCTGTTCGGCGGCGTGAAAAACGCCCGCTTCAAACGCAAGGTCATCCCCGGCGACGTACTGGAAATGGAGTGCGTGCTGACAAAGCAGCGGGGGCCCGTAGGCATCGGTGAGTGCCATGCATGGGTAAACGGCGAGGTGGCCTGCACCGCGGAGCTGACTTTTGCCGTGCAGGCCGGATAACGGTTGCCTTTTTCCCCGCACTGGTTATAATTGTATATAATAATATCAAACGGGGAAAGGGGCGGTCGTTACGCTGGAGACTGCATTCAACGAGGTGTATACGAAATTCAAGCTGCATTTTTATCAGGAGATCTTCCGCCGCTTTCAGGACCGGGAAGCCAGTCTCACCACGGTGGAGACCTTCTGCATGGAGAGCATCATGGCGCTGGGGCGGCCCTCGGTGAACGAATTTGCCACCTTTATGCGCATCTCGCCGCCTAACGCGGCCTATAAAGTCAACAGTCTGGTGAAAAAGGGGTATATCCGCAAGGTGCAGTCCCCGGAGGACCGACGGGAATACCATCTGGAGGTCACCCAGAAATACATTGACTATTACAACATTTCCTCTTCCTATATGGCAGAGGTCATGGAGCGCATCATGCACCGCTTCCCGGCGGAGGACTGTGCCAAGCTGGAGGAAATTCTGACGGTGGTCAGCCGGGAACTAATGCCGGAGGTTCCCCTGCCGGAGCACCCGGGCGCAGAGACGGCGGAGAGCTGAAACACGTCGGCGGTATCTGTAACCAAACAAGCGCGGGCCTGTGGAATAATTTCCACAGGCCCGCGCTTGTTTACTGCTCTTGACAAAATTCGGCAGTCCGGCTATTATATAGCCATGATTTGACAGTATATTGGCCCTTGCCGGAGAGGTGGTCCCCCATGGAATTGAACCGCGCCGTCGCAGAAAACATCAAGCGCATCCGCAAAAGCAAAAAACTCAGCATGGAGCGGCTGGCGGCGGAGGCCGGAGTGTCCCGCAGCATGCTGGGGCAGATCGAGCGGGGCGAAGCCAACCCCTCGGTCGCCCTGCTGGGCAAGCTGGCGCTGGCGATGAAGGTGCCCGCTGAGGTGCTGCTGGAAAACGACGATTTCACCACCCTTGCCCAATACCGGGAGGTGGACACCAAGCCCGTCCGGTTGGACGGCGGAAAGGCCGTGCTGCGGCCCAACTTTTTTTATGACGATGTGACCCGGGTGGAGAGCTATTTTCTCGATCTCTATATCAGCGCCCGGTACACGGCGGAGTTGAAGGTCCCCGGCTGCGTGTGCTATGCAACGCTGCTGGCCGGAATGGTGACGCTGGAAGCCGAGGGCGAGCAGTTCCGCATGGTGGAGCGGGATGCCATCCGCTTCGCCGCCGACCAGCCCTACCGCTTTGAAAACATGAACAACACCACGGCCCGATTGCTGCTGGTCTACCGTTATTTGAAATAAGGAGCGTACATCATGCATCTTCGCACTGCCACCTTGGATGACCTCGCCGCCGTCACGGCGGTGGAGAGCGCCTGCTTCCCCGCTGCTGAGGCCGCCACAAAGCAGGACTTTGCCGCCCGCCTGTCCGTTTATCCCAACCACTTCTGGCTGCTGGAGGAGGACGACGGCACGCTCATCAGCTTTGTCAACGGCCTTGTCACCGACGAGCCCCATCTTCGGGATGAAATGTATGCCGACGCCGGATTCCACAACGAAAACGGCGCATGGCAGATGATCTTCGGCGTCAACACCCTGCCCGCCTACCGCCGCCGGGGCCTTGCCGAACAGGTGCTGCGCCGGGTGATCGACGATGCCAGAGCGCAGGGCCGCCGGGGCTGCGTGCTGACCTGCAAGGAAGCGCTGCTGCACTATTACGGCAAGCTGGGTTTCCAGAATGAAGGCATCTCCCAGTCCACCCACGGCGGCGTAACATGGTATGAAATGCGGCTGACATTTTAAGGTCTCGCCAAAGTGGCAAACCACTTTGGCGAAAGGGATTCGCTTCGCTCTGCGCCTCGGTTGGCCGCTTACAGCGGCCAATTCGACGCTCGCTTCGCGCAAAGTGTTTTCTGCCACGCACAGGTCGCGGCAGAAAACGGATTCAACTGCTTTCGCGTTCCCGAACGCGAAACTCTGCGAGGCTTTTTCGCTACCAACCATCCACCCGTAGGGGCGGATGGTTGGTTTTTTATGTGGTTAGAATCCGCAATCCTTTAGAAATGATGGTCCCGCAGCAGGCGCTTGGCCTGCTCCCACAGCTCGTCGCTGACGGTCTGGATCACCGCCACCCGCTCCACAATGTCCGGCAGGGCGCTTTTCAGCTCCGCCTCCACCAGCGTTTCATTGGTCAGGTCGGCAGAGGGGCACCCCGCGCACTGGCCCAGCAGCTTCACATAAAGCACCTTGTCCGCCAGATGGTCCACCTCAATCTCCCCGCCGTGGCTGCGCAGGGAGGGGCGCACCTTTTCATCCAGCACCTGCTCGATCTTCTTCAATTCCTCACTCATGTTCCCGCTCCTCCTTCCGCGCTGCAAGGATCTCCTCCCGGATGGCGCGGCGCTTATCATCAAACAGCAATTCCCGGTTATGGCGGAAGTATGCGTCGCATCCGAAGTTTTCCACAAACCAGCTGGTGTCATACCCCGCCGTGATCTCGGTGACGAACATCACCAGCTCCTGCCCCTGCCCGAAGGTGGTCTCCAAAAAGCGGAAGCTGTTGTCGAACATGGCCCCGGCCTCTTCGGCCAGCGCCCTGCGCGTTTCCACCTCGCCGCCGAACCACTGCCGGATCAGGTCCATGGCTTCCCCGCCGCCGGAAACATCCTCCCGGTTCAGGCGGTCGCGGTAATCCTCCAGCGCGGCGATCTCCCGCAGGGTCAGGTCCCGCTGTTCCTTTTCCAGTCCGCCTGCCTCCGCGGCCTGCCGCAGCTTTTCCCGCCGCTGCCAGATCAGCTGGTCCAGCACCGTCTGGGGCCGGGCAGACGTGGACTTGACCTTGAAATCCAGCAGCGCGGCGTGCAACGCTTCGGTCAGCGCGTCCTGCCGCCGCGCAAGCCGGGCGGCCTCGTTCAATCGGCTGAGCAGCAGCCCCATCACGGAAAGCTTTTCGTCAAAGGCGGCCTCCCGCAGCTCCAGCTCCGTGATCCGCTGCCACTGGCCGCGCAGAATATCGTCCACATGGTAGGTGCGCTGGTACTTGTTGTACAGTTCCAGATAGTTGGCAAAATCCTTGGCGATGCGGGGCAGCTGGATATACTGCCCCACGACCTCCCGGTCCACCCGCAGCCCCAGCTTTTCATAGGCGCAGATCAACTCGCTGAGGTCCTCCCAGCCCCGGGCGGTGGCAAACTGCATCCCGTCGGCGCTGTTTTCCATGCGGTAGAAGTTGTCCTTTTTGATGTCCAGATAGGAGATCACCGCACCGTGGATGCCCTTTTGACGGGCGTAGGCTTTCCACACGCCAAAATCCTCCGTCACGTCGATGCGCTTGACGCGGTCCAGCGTCACCACGTCGAAATCCCGGACGGACTTGTTGTACTCCGGCGGATTACCCGCCGCCACGATCAGCCAGCCCTCCGGCAGGCGCTGGTTACCGAAGGTCTTGCACTGCAAAAATTGCAGCATCATCGGCGCCAGCGTCTCGCTGACGCAGTTGATCTCGTCCAGAAATAAGATGCCCTCTTTGCGCCCGGTCCGCTCCATCAGCTGATATACCGAGGTCAAGATCTCGCTCATGGTATAGGCGGTGACGGAATATTCCTGTCCACCGTAGGTGTGCTTTTCGATGTATGGCAGACCAATGGCGCTTTGCCGGGTGTGGTGGGTGATGGTATAGGCCACCAGTCCCACTCCCTCTTCCGCTGCGATCTGCGCCATGATCTGGGTCTTGCCGATACCGGGAGGGCCCATCAGCAGCACGGGCCGCTGGCGGATGGAGGGAATGAGGTAATTGCCCAGCTCATCCCGGCTCAGATACGCCTTGAGTGTGTTGGCGATCTCCTGTTTTGCCTGTTTGATATTCATAGGTTCCTCCGTTACAACTGGGGCAGCTCGTCCCAGTCAATGATATCCGGGTAATCCTCCGCAGCCTGCGCAGCAGCCTTTTCCAGCCCCGGCAGCTCCAGCACCAGCCGGATGGCCCACGGCGGCATGGGCACGGACAGCGGCGGTTCTTCCAGCAGCACGAACGCCGTTTCATAGGGCGGGCGCTTCTTTGGGTAAACGCCCATGCCGTCGGTGAAATACACCAGCCCCCGCAGCGAGGTGAACGCCCCCTGCCGCTGCAGCTGCTCCACATATTGAAACACCGGACGGAAATCCGTGGCGCTGCCGCCCTGCAGGGAAAAATGCTCCATATACTCCCGCAGGTCCTCCAAATCGTGAATGGCCGTGTCGGAGCGGATCTGGTCATCGCATTGCAGAATGCGGATATTCACCTTGCGGGTGAAAGTCTCCGTGCTGCGCAAAATGGCATAGGTACAGGCCAGAAACTGGCGCACCAGCGGGCCGGAGGTGGACATGGAGGTGTCCACTGCGATCACAAAGTCCTCGATCCGCCGCTCCTCCTTCGTCTCTGTGGGCTCCACCAGCGGCATATTGCCGTAAAGCCGCAGGCCGTAGGAATAAAAGCCATAGTCAAAGGCGTCGCCGTCCACGCCCAGCACCTCCCGGGGGGCGGCAAATCGCCGCAGAAAAGCCCGGTAGTCCACATCGTCCCGGACGGCCACCCGCACCTGCTCCAGCACGGCCTCGCCGCCCACCGACTGCCCGGCCAGCACGGTCTCCATTCCGGTGCGGGTCTTCTCCGCCACGTCCTTCCACTTTTCATCCTGACGGCTCCGGCTGTCGTCATCCTGCTTTTCCATGTCCCACAGGCCATGGTCGTCCTCCTGAAAGCGGCGCTGCAGCTGCGCCACCTCGTAATCCGGCAGGTTCAGCCGCAGCAATCGGCGGTAAATGCCCTCCGCCGTGAGCACAGGCATATCCTGCAGACACTCGCCGTAAAACTTCCGCCGGGCCGGAGCGACGCCGCTATCCAGACAGCGGTATTCCAAACTGTCCAGAATACTTTCCACCGCCGCGTCGCAGGCAAGGTCCCACAGCTGCGGCACCTTGCCCCGCTTTTTGTGCAGGTGGCGCAGCATACAGTGCAGGATCACATGGAGATACGCCCGGTTGATATACACCGGGCTGCGCAGATACCGCTCGGAGAGAAACGCCCCGTCGTAATACAGCGCTTCCCCGTCCGTCGCCAGTGAGAGGGTCACCCCGCCGCCGGGCCGGACCTCCAGCGCGCACAGCGCCACATCCAGATAGGGAAGGCTCATATAAAGCTCATTGCGGGCCGCGTATAAAATTTCCAGCCCGATCTGGGAAAGGTCTTTCGTCTCGTTCATCGTTCCTACTCTCAAAGGTCAAAGCTTTTCGCCGCCCCCGTGGGGAATCGGCGGTGCTGCGCTTCCAGCAGCAGCGCCAGCGCCTCCGGCCGCTCCTGCTCCCGGGCCATGGCGCACAGGGCAGAAAGCTCCTCCCGGGTAGGCTCGGTGGAGCGCAGCAGGGTGCCGAGGCCCTCCGTGTCCTTCTCGGACAGCAGCCACTGCCCCGCCGCAGGCACATGGGCGGCAAGATAGGCCCGGTAATCCGCCTCGGCCCGCTCCGTCAGCTCCGCGGGATAGCGCAGCCGCCACCACGCAAGGCGCAGCGCGCACGCCGCGTCATACTCCATGCCCAGCATGGGCCGCCACAGCTCGTCGTAAGCTTTTAAACTCAGCTGCTTGCGGTAAAAGCAATGGTGATAGCTGTATCCCGCGCCATAGATGTTGTAATCAAAATGGTGGGCAGGGCAGTTTTCCTCATAGACCTCCACATACTCCGGGAAGATCAGCCGCACCGCCGCACCGTCCACCCGCGTCAGCGTCATGTCCAGCTCTCCGGGCAGTTCGTCGGCAAGATAGGCCATCAGCTCCCCTTCCAGCCCGGTGCAGGCAAGGTGGAAGGTGTCCAGCACACGGCAGTTCATCAGCGCGCCGCCGCCCCAGTGGCGCACCGTGTCCCGCAGGCGCAGGGTCTTCAGCGCGGAGCAGTTGAAAAAGGCGTAATCCCCCACGCCCTCCAGCGCATCGGGCAGCCGAAGGTCCGCAAGGGCGCTGTTGTCCCACTCCTCCGCCGTGTCCGCGCCGCAGGTCACCCGCAGTCGCTCCCCCTCCGGCGCGGGGCGGCCCGGGGTGAGGGCGTGGTCCGCAAGAAAGCGCACAGGCAGGCCGAACAGCTCCTCCGGCAGAGCGGCCTTTTGTTCGCAGGTCTGGGCCCACAAAACCGTGATGCCCGCCGTCTCCCGGCGGATGACCAGATCCCAGTTGTCCGTGCCGCTGATGTGTTCCACTGTTCCACCCCCCGATTTTCTTTCCCAGTATAGCACACTCCCGCCCGGTTTCCTAGGGCGGGAGCAAAAAGTTTTCTCCACGGGCTTGACATTTCGCTTTAACTGTATATACTGTTTATGTACAGTACGAACGGAGGAATTCCATGGAACTCATCATTCGCAACACCACGCCCCAGCCGATCTACGACCAGATCTCCTCCCAGATCAAGGCGCAGATCCTCTCCGGGGCGCTGCTGCCCGGGCAGGCCCTGCCCTCGATCCGGGGACTTGCCAAGGACCTGAAAATTTCCGTCATCACCACCAAGCGGGCTTATGACGAGCTGGAAGCCCAGGGCCTTGTGGTCACCGTGGCGGGCAAGGGCTGCTTTGTGGCCCCGCAGACTACCGACGTGATTGCCCAGCGGCGGCGGGGCGAGGTGGAGACCCAGCTCCGCGCCGCCGTAGAGCAGGCCCGGCGCTGCGGCATGGACGATGCCGAGGTCCGGGCCATGCTGGACACGCTTTTAAAGGAGGAACCCTCATGAACGTCATTGAATGCAGCCACCTGCAAAAGTCCTTTGGCAGCTTTGCCATACAGGACCTCACCCTGTCCGTCCCCCAAGGGGCCATCTGCGGCCTGATCGGCGAAAACGGCGCGGGCAAGTCCACCCTCATCCGCCTGCTGATGGGGGCGCTGCGGCCCGACGGCGGCACCGTCTCCGTGTTGGGCACGGAGGTCTCCTCCCCCGATTTTTACGCCGTGCGGGAACAGGTGGGCGTGGTGCTGGACGAGAGCTGCTTTCCGTCGGCGCTGAACGCCGTGCAGGCGGGCAAGGTGCTTGCCCGCACCTACCGCCAGTGGGACAAGGAGGCCTATGCCGCCTATCTTTATCGCTTTCACCTCCCCTTGGACAAACCCTTCAAGGACTATTCCCGCGGCATGCGGATGAAGCTCTCGATCTCCGCCGCGCTGAGCCACAACGCCCGGCTTTTGGTGCTGGACGAAGCCACCGCCGGGCTGGACCCCATCGTCCGGGACGAGATTCTGGACCTCTTCATGGAGTTCACCCGGGAGGAGAGCCACTCCATCCTCATCTCCTCCCACATTCTCAGCGATTTGGAAAAGCTGTGCGACTACATCGCGTTTTTGCATCAGGGGCAGCTGCTGTTCTGCGAGGAAAAGGACGCGCTGCTGGAGCAATACGGCATTTTCATGGACTCAAAGGAAAATCTGGACTGCCTGCTGCCGGAGGCCGTGGTCACCCGGGAGGAAAACGGCTATGGCGGCGTGCGCGCCATGGTGCGCACCGAATACATGCCCGCCGGGTTCCATCTGGAACGGCCCACGGTGGAGGATGTGATCCTTGCGCTGGTGAAAGGAGCGAACGGACAATGAACGCACTGCTGCTGAAGGATTTTTACACGCTCAAAAAACAGCTGGGCCTGCTGGCGCTGGTGCTGCTGGTGTGGAGCGCGGTGCCCAACCGCTTTCTCAATATCTTTGCCGTAGTCTACGGCGCCATGCTGCCCTACACCGCCATGGCCTACGACGAGCAGAGCCACTGGGACCGCCTTTGCGCCATGCTGCCCTACCGGGCGCGGGATGTGGTTCTGAGCAAATACGTGCTGGGCTGGCTGGCACTGCTGGTCTCTGCCGCGGCCACCGTCCTGATCCGGGCGCTGTGCGCACTGGTGCCTGTACTGGGCGAATCGCTCCAGCCTGCGGCACTGCTGTTTTCCCTGTGCCTTGGGTGCGTGATTTTGGCGGTCAGCCTGCCGCTGATGTTCCGCTTCGGGTCGGTCAAGGGGCGGCTGGTCATGTTCTTCACCATGTTTACCCTTTTTGCGGGCGTGGGCGCCATCAGCGGCTATTCCTCCATGGAAAGCGACAGCTTTTCCACGGCTCTGGTACTGGCCGCGCTGGCTGCAGCGCTGGTGCTCACCGCCGTGTCCGTGCCGCTGTCCATCCGCTTCTACCGCTGCCGGAACTGACAGGCCAAGCCTTGCCGGAATAAAAAAGAGAAAGGACAAGCAGCGCCATCCGCGTGCTTGTCCTTTACTGTTCCTGCCGGAGTTCCTTTTCGATCTCTGCCACCACCGCGCTCATGGGCACATCCAGCGCGTTGCTGATGCGGTACAGCGTTTCCAGCGTCGGCTTGCGCTCCCCGCGCTCAATGGCGCTCAGGTGCGTTCTGCCGATATCGGAAAGGCCGCTGAGCACCTCCTGCGTAACGCCCTTTTCCGTCCGCAGCCGCGCCAGCACCCGGCCCACAAGGCGGGGGTCCAGTTGATTCTGGCTCATCGCTACACCCCTGTTTGAGTGTAGTATATCTTTTCCCGGCTTCTGAATACATTTGTTGACATACGAACACATATGTGTTATATTTTCCCCAGATCGACTTAACAGAGAGGAGGGGTACATATGATCCGGCGGATACGCCGCAGTCTGTCCGGCTTGGAAAGCGCTGCGGTCCGGGCACTGTCAGGCCACTCCAAATGGCGGCGGCTGTGCATCCGGCTGACTGTGCTCCTTCTGCTTGTCTCCGTGGCCGTCATCCCTGCCACGGCCGCTGCTCCCGGCGGGATGCGTCATGCTCCGGCAGAGGCCATGGCCGCCCGCCATAAAGTGGGCAAAGCCGCGGAACAGGTCCTCTTCCAGCGCACCGAGCGCCGCCTTCCCTCCCCCGACGGCCAGCCGCCGCGAAAAGTCCGGGAATTCCGCATCATTCACCCATTGGGCGGCGGTCGACACATGGAGGTGCACAGCGTACATGTGGTGGAAAGATGAATTTTTCCGCCACTTGCCCCCTGCATGATACAGCACCTGTTATTACGAAAGCGAGCACTTTTGCATGATTAGCAAAAGTACTCGCTTTTTTATACATTTGCTTTTGGATAGGGCTTTTTCACATCGGTAAGGCCCAGCAAATAGTCAGTGCTGGTCTTGTAGAAAGCAGCTAATTTAATCAGTACATCGGTCGGAATGTCCCTTTTACCGAGTTCATAGTGCGAGTAGCTGACCTGTGTGCATTGGAGATAGTCTGCAATATCTTTCTGTAATAAATCGGTGTCTTCCCTCATATCGCGTAGTCTTCGGTACATTCTGTGTAACTCCTTTCGAAGTAATAGGGTTTACACAGAAAGTATAGATAAAACATTTTGTTATCTTGACTGGCAAAACAAAATGTTATATGCTTGATAAAGTAGAAACTAATGGGAGGAAGGTTTATGGACATAGGGACGAGCAAGGCCGCAGAAATGTTAGGGGTCACACAAAAGACGGTACAGGAGTGGTGCAGGGTGGGGAAATTCAAAACGGCTACGCAGGATGGGAGAGGAAAGCCGTGGCATATTTCTGAGCAGGAAGTCAATCAACTTGTGAGAGAGCGGGAACTTGGTTTGTAGTAATGGCGGTAAGGATAACGCCAGCAGAGTTTGCGGAAATGCACAGATTGTATGCTGAACTTGGTAACGCGGCGGAGGTCGCACGGCGTATGAACCGTGACGCAAGCACTGTCCGCAAGTACATTAAGATAAAAGATTGCCCCGCTCTTGTTCGGCATACAACAAAAGAATTAATAAGGATGGTGTAAAATGGCCTACTCCAAGAAGCGACACAGCATCAAAAAAAGATTATGTGCAGTGCTGTCCATGCTGTTCATTCTTACTCTCGCCGCTTGCGGCAAAACAGGAGAAACACAGCAAAGCACAGCATCTAAGGACACCATAAACGTACAAGGAGCCTTTATTTTGAATCCGGCAGACAATTTAGACTTGTCTGCGGACGGTCTGGATGCCGTACAGCGCTATTTACTGGTTGTGGCGCACTTGCTGAGTTGGAGCGGGAAAATATTTTGGAGCGTCAGCGCGAGGGCATAGCCATTGCAAAAGACGAAGGCAAATACAAAGGCCGAAAGCCGCTTGAAATCGACGAAGAACAATTCAAAGATGTTTGCGCCAGATGGAGAGCTGGGGAAGTCACGGCAACAGCCGCCATGAAAGAGGTCGGATTGAAACCTAACACTTTCTATCGGCGGGTAAAAGAAATGAGCCTGTAACGGCTCATAACCTCAAAGGAGAAACGCGGGAAACCGCTTCTCAATATTCCACTTTTTCAAAATCCACTTTTGCTTCATTAGAGAGGAAAGCGCGGCGGAGGATTCCACTTTTCTTCCACTAAAAAGAGGGCAGGCATTTCTGCCTACCCTCTAAATAGTTGGAATTACTTGTTGAAGTAACGCTTCAGCAGGCCCTCGAAAGCCTTGCCGTGACGGGCTTCGTCGCGGGCCATCTCGTGGACGGTGTCATGGATGGCGTCCAGGTTGTACTTCTTCGCCAGCTTAGCCAGCTCAAACTTGCCCAGCGTGGCGCCGTTCTCGGCCTCCACGCGCATCTCGAGGTTCTTCTTGGTGGAATCGGTGACCACATCGCCCAGCAGCTCGGCAAACTTGGCGGCGTGCTCCGCCTCTTCCAGTCCGGCGCGGCGCCAATACTCGCCGATCTCGGGATAGCCCTCGCGGTAAGCCACACGGGCCATGGCCAGATACATGCCGACCTCGGTGCACTCGCCAGTGAAGTTGGCGTTCAGACCGTCGATGATCTCCTTCTTCACGTCCTCAGGAACATCCGCGCCGAAGGACTTGCCCACGCCGACCACATGCTCGGCAGCCCAACTCATCTCGCCCTTCTGCTC
>CAKSVQ010000014.1 GCA_934504065.1 uncultured Dysosmobacter sp.
ACGAGATTTGTTCCGCCAACGGCCTGCCGAAAGTCGGGAACCACGGATTGCGGCACAGCTTCGCGTCTCTGGCTTACCATCTCCAAATCCCGGAAAAGATAGCCATGGAAATCGGCGGCTGGGCAGATGACGGGACGATGCACAAGATTTACACGCACCTAGCGCAGAAGGATATTGCCAAAAGAGCGCAGGACTTTCGGAATTTTTTCTCGTCCAGTCCATCGGCGAACGGTAAAATTGGCAACGAAATTGGAAACGAAAAATAGAATCTCTTAGAGTCGCAACATGTTTAAGAAATAATATGCTGGGTTCGATTCCCGTACGGGTCACCATGCAGAAAATGCCCTAGAAACTATTTCTAGGGCATTTTTGTTGTATTTATTGTGCAAATCCAGCTTTTCAAAACAATCTAGCTAAAAAATATTTTTATTGGCTAAAAGAATCTTGCCAGCAAAACACATTTTTAAGGTACAAATTGGCAATGGATTGGCAATGGGTTTTTACGGCTGTTCCCGCAGTTTGCGCATGATTGCGGCGTACGCTTTTGGATACAGCGCCTGGACGCACTGCATGTGCTCGTCCAGCACCTCCAGCAGGCGGGGCATCCCGGCGGAATTGGCGGCGATTGCAAAATCGCTGCTGGGGATTTCCGCCTTTTGCGGGGCCGGAGCGGCAGAGTACAGATTGACAGGCGCAACATCAACAGGGCGGGAGTTCGCCGGGAACATGTGGTCGTAGATTGTATAGCAAGCCGCCATCAGCTGGCAGGTTGCCGCTGTCGGGTTCCTCGCTACCCTGCACTCTTCGATTGTTTCCAGCAAATCCCGCTCTGTCAACATTTTTTATTCCTCCATGCTGCGCAGGGCCTTTTCCAAGGCCTCGCGTGTGCGGCTGTCGGGCGCGATGTCGATCATATGCCTCAGTTTTTCGGCCATGTCCTCCCGTGCGTCCGTGCGGCTGTATCGGCCCATGCTGTCGCGTCTGCGGCCCCGGTAGCTGCTGCCGTCCCGGTAGTCGGGGCGGTAGCCGTCGTGGCCATAGTTGCCCATGGCGTACCAATCCCCGGCACTGCTGTATCCCTCGCCCATCATGATCTTATCCAGATTCTTCATGGTGTGGGTCAGCTTGTCCACGGTTTCCAGGTCACCGGCGGACAGCTCACCTTTTTCGGCGATCTCGTCCAGCTCCCGGCACAGGGTGTCCCGCAATTCATCCCAATGTTTCATCTCGTTTCACCTCCCACTAAGCCACACGCTCGACCATCAGGTTTGCGTTGGCTACATCGATTGCCTGGGTGCTGATGTTGCGCACTGCGATATCCACGCAGCAGCCACGGGGCACGTCCACAAACGCGGCGGTTGCCACGTTCCAGGCGTCGCCCACGGCGGCAGGGGTCGCGGTGGCCGTGGTCTGCGGCACCGCCTCGCCGCCAATGGAGACCGCTACGCTAATTGCTCCGGCAGTGCCGCCGGTGGGCACAGAGATGTTGCCAACAAACAGCACCTTGTATCTGGCAACGGAGGCGCACCCGTTGCAGACGCCTTTCAGCGTCACCACACCGGCACCGGCACGATGAACAACATACCCCCGGTTACACTTCACCGGCGCATCGGTAAAAAGCACGTTTTGTCCGGCGGGCACCGCCTGGACAGCGTTCGCAGTAAGTTCAACGGCCATTTCTTAGCCCTCCTTACGCCACGCTGCTGCATCCGTAGCCGTTACCATAGCAGCAGTTGGGGTTCTGCACCTGGTAGGCGGGCACGGGGCGGGGATTGTAGTACGCGAACTGGTTCTCTACGTACCCCTTGATGGTCAGGTTCTGGGCGTTCTGGCTTGCGGCCAGTTGGGCCATAAACAGCTGCTGGTTCTTGTCCGCAATCTGGGCATCCTTTGCCGCCAGCTCCTGCGCAGTCAGACGCTGATCCAGGCTGCGGAAGCCGCAGTTCATGGCGTCGATGATGTCGCGGGTGGTGTTCTGGATGGTGTTCCGGGTGTCGCAGCCCTGGGTGGCCATGTTGTAATTGACGCCCTGGATCGCGGCGCGGTTCTCGCAGCAGCACTCCTGATTTGCCATCTGCATCTGGAAAAGCTGCTGCATCAATGCGGACTGCTGGTTGCACCGGGACAGCTCCGCCGCCTGGAAACCGTTGCTGATATTCTGGTTCACGCCTGCAAACCCGTTCAGCATGCCGGTGTTCATGGCATAAAAACCGTCGCAGATGCCGCTGTTCACGCCGTCGATCTTCCGCTCAATGTTGGAAAAATCGGATGCCAGGACATACCCGTCCACCACGCCAGCGCCGGAGCCGCGTCCACCGCCGAAGCCTCCACCCCAGCCGTTGCCGCCCCAGCCAAACAGGACAGCGAAGAGAACGATCCAGATGAACCATTCGCCGCCCCAACCCATGCCGTTATTGTAGCCATTATTGCCGGTAACGGCTGCAATGTCGGCGGGGCCCATGTCATTTGCCGAAATACTCATGTTTTTCCTCCTTACAATAAAATAAAAATTTATAACAGCGGGTTACCGCTTGTTACCGAAACCAAACATCCCCCGGAACTGGTCAAACTGCCCCTGCATCTGCTGGGCCATTTGCTGGGCCCGGTTTAGCTGTTGCTGGCTGACCCGTCCGCTTTGCATCAGCTGGTTTAACAGCTGTTGGGGGTCTTGTCCCCGCATTTGCTGCATAAATTGGGGAAACTGGGAAATCATCTGCATGGGATTAGGCATCATTGCGCTTCACCTCCGCTTTTTTTACCTCGCGCTTCCCCTCGGTCAGCTGGTTCAGCCGCTCCTCCACAGCGCAAAGCCGCTGCTCGAACCCGGCGCTGACCGTGTCCACCGCTGCCGCTGCGTCCCGGATTTTGTATTCATACGCCACCAGGGGCATCGGGCGCCCGTTCATGTCGGCCCGTTTTTCATAAAATACCGGCTTATTGCTGTCCCATAGCCGCACAAAGCCGTTGGCCGCGACCAAAAACGCCTCCGCCGCAGATTCCGACGCTACCCAAATGCGGTCGTCCTGGCTGGCCTGTGGGGGCTGCATCGGGGCCGGTGGCTGGCCGATGGGCATTGGCGGTTGGAAATAATTGGGCTGGAAATAGCCGGATTGATAGTTGGGCTGCATATAAGGATTTGCCATTATTCACGCCTCCAAAAATAAATTGGGTTTTCGTCCACCGAATTCCAGGTGTCGTACAGCACGCCGTCCTGCACGGTGACTACATGATTTTTTAACGCCACCACATAGGTGCCCTTTGGGTACTCCCGCATAAAGTCACCCACGGTGTAGCAGTCCGGGCACTCTGCCGGGATCGCCGCCCGGCGGAAACCATTTCGCCGCAGCACCGCGCCCCATACATTGTTCGCGCTGGGCATATCGCATTGGCTTAGCCCTTCGTTGGCAAGCTGGACATAGGCTTGATACCATCCAATCCCCAGCGCCTTTGCCACGGCGCGGACGGCGCAATCCCCTACCTTGGCCGCCCGGGGATTGGGATTAAAGCTTTGGTACGCTTCCATAGGCACCACCTCTTTCTGCCCATAGAATAACAAAAAAATCGGCAGGCAAACTCTCGTTTACCTACCGATTTGTTGTCATAAAACCATCAAAAGACTGTCAAAAATCAATGTTTGGGGGAAGTACATAACTGTACTCCTGCACCGCCTCATATTGCTTTCGCAGTTTTTTAATGTGTCTGTCTAATGTGGCAAGGGACATGCCGAAAGCGTGGCACTGCTTTACTCGGCTCCATCCGGCGGCTCGGGTACGGATGATATTTTCCTCTAGTGGCGTTAATAGCGCTAGAGAACAAAACTCATCCAGGATCACCCGATTCCACGGGACTTTATCCACTTATCACATCAGTCCTCCTTGGGATAAATGTAAGTTCTCGCCTGTTTGCTGTCAGCGATACCGGCCGTAGTGGGGTCGTTCACCACGCCCAGGATGGCCAGCAGGGCGAAGACAGCATTGACCACGGCCAGCAGCTTATCGCCGATCTCGCCCAAGTCCAGGGAAAAGCCGAACAGGGCGGCTACCGTCTGCACCAGCAGGAGCAGCGCAGGAATCGCGGCCAGCCAAAAGTTTTTGTTTTTGATGCGCACGGTCCAGTTAATCATCATTTTGTTTTCCTCCTTAAAATCAGCCCAGCCCAAGCCGGGCGAGAATAAACCCTACGACAGCGGATACGACGATGTAGATGACCTTTTCAACTACCAGTTTCCACCGCTTCCCGGGTTCGGATTTCAGCTCCTGCACGTCCGTGCAGAGGCCGTCAACCTTCTCCCCGGTGGTTTCCACCTTCTCCGCCATGACAGCAACAGACGTTGCCAGCGTATTCAGCGCTTCCGTATGTTTTTCCAGCGTATCAAGCCGGTGGGAGTTGGATTTCCCTCGCTGCTCTACGGCGGAAATCCACTTAGTGATCTCAGCTTCTTCCATTGGCATACTCCCTTCTCAGCCGTTCCACCGGCTGTATTTGCCGTCGTCCACATGGACGCCCCAGCTGTACTTCCCCAGCCCGCCCCTTCCGGGCAGCTTCTCGGCCATGACCTCCGCCGCGAGCTGCTGAAGCTTGGCCACGGAGATATTGCCGCCTATGGGGGCCAGATCAATGGCGTGTCCCGTCATGTGGTTGGAGTTGGCGGCTGCACCCGGCTGCTGGGCGTTCCACTGCTTGCACCGCAGTGCGCTGTTGTTGTTCAGCGGCACCCCGGCTCTGCGGCGGATCTCGTCCGCCACCCGCATGGTCGTCTCCGACATCTCCGCCGGATACCCGTTGCAGTACCGCCCGCCGCACTTGCACCGGCACTCGGCCCGCGTGAAGTATTCGATCTCATCCCAAAACGTGCCCGTCTTAGCCTGGCCGGTCTGCGCAGGCTTGTCCACCTTGACAGCCGTACCGGCAATCGCGCCGATCAGCATTTTTTGTGTTGCTGCGCCCGGTATCCCGTCCACGGTAAGCCCGTAGTCCGCCTGAAATGCACGAATAGCTGCTTGCGTATTCCTGCCGTCGGCTCCGTCAATCGTGCCGGGAGAATAGCCCAGATAGGTGAGCAGGCATTGAATTTGCTTTACCGTCATCCGATCACCACCCCGTACTTTGCCAGAATCGCAATGATATCATCGGTAAGGATTTTCTTGAGCTGACCGGGGGGCAGCTTGGCGATACTCGCGGCAATGGTGCGCATATCCTGCTCCCCATCCTCAGCAGCACGGATTTCCACAAGCCGTTTCTTTGCGCCATTACTCCACTTCTGCATCGGGCTTCACCTCCAGGATTGCCAGGGCGTTCTGCATGTCTGCGCCCTCGGCTTTCATTTCCTCGATTTTTGCAAGGATTCTCTGCTTCCGTTCTTCAATGGTCATGCGTTCACCCCCAGAGCGGTTTCAATTTCGGATAATGCGGCTTCGTACTCGGCATTTTCAGTTTTCATGTCCTGAACAATGCTTGCGTTTTCGTTTACTTCAAGCGTTCTGCCAGTAACAAGCCAATCTGTCATATTCGCCTTAATGTCCGCTTCCAGATCGGAACGCTCCGGCAGAATGAATGTGTATTCGTCATACTCGTACATCGTCACCGGCTGTTCGCTGCCTTCATCGGAGATTTGCAGCGTGTTGATGTTTTCACGCAGTCGCACCTCAACGTACCCATCCATAGGATGATAGGCTTCAATATGAAGCACATCTGGCGAGATATTTCCTCTTACTCTCATTTCTGACTACCTCCTTCTTAGGCGGGGATATAAAGCAGGCGCGACCCGATGTACGGTTCCGAGCCAGCCGAGCTAAAGTGCAAACCAGCCGTAAAGAGGCCACAGAACGAGCCATTACTCCAATTGCCGCCGTGCTGGAGGGTGTTCCAACCCGTACTCGACCAACAAGCGTCACATTGATAGGTAGACTCACTACCGCTACCTGCGGCAGACGGGAGCATGATATGAGGATTACCACCCGTATCGAGACCATTCTGTGTGATATAGCTACCCGCACAGTTAGTAGCACCCCTGAACGACAGGGCGGTATAGTTTGTAGTAGTATCGTCTGCGTACTTGGACGGGTCGTTGCACACATAGTAAGTGCCATTGTTCCAGTTGACACCATCAACCAATTCCAAAACATTACCCCACAGGCCCTCGATACCGCGCCAAACTACATCAACCTTACCGTCTGTTCCGGCGGGTCTGCCCGTGAGACCACTTACATTATTGCAAGTGCCTGTACTGAGGGCAGAGCTGTTACTGTCGCAGTAGCCGCGCCCAATGACAGATTGCACATTGTTGTTGGCAAATTCCACGAGAATCAACATCTGAATCGCGGAGAGTGCAGAAATGTCTATAATGCCCCAACCCGTACCCTTTGCTTTTGCGTTGGAACGCATGGTCGCTCTCGTCTGTCTTACCAATGGGCTTACGCCGGAAGCGGACTTATTACCGCTCGTGGTCTTATAAGCCCCCACATAGATGTGATTGCTCTCGACACCGCCATGCTTGAAAGCAGGGTGCAGGGTGAAGCCGGTGGTAGCCTTATCAGCGATCTTGATGTACTCCACATTGCCGTCACGGTAGCGTCTGAACCAGAACTTCGGGATTTTGACCATCACATCACCGGTGGACAGGGTTTCACGGACAATGCCGCTCCAAGGGTAACAGTTGTTAAAGTCACTCTTACCTGCCGTTGTGCCTACGGTAGCTTTAGCGGTCTTACCGACAGCAGAATCCGTTCTCGCCCAAGCGGGAGAGGTAGCCGTAATGTCACGGCTGATACCATAGATTTTCACGAAAGATATCTCGGCCTGGTAGTCCGCTTTGATTTCCACGGTCTTGCTGGCCGTGTCCGTGCCGTTGGTGATGGTGATTGTCCATGTTCCGGTTGCCAGCCCCTTGAACACAACGGTTCCGGCAGTGGCTACCTTTGGCCCCTTGGTTTTTCCGTCCTTGCTTACCGTCACAGCAGCCCCAACGGGGGCGGTTATGGTAAGGGTACAGCCAGCACCGCCGCCACCTCCACCTGTTACATTAAATATCATTCGTTGCCTCCTCCTACTTATTGATGATCTGCACGTTCACGGACACATTTTCAGCAGGTTTTCCATCACAAGCAAAGGTAAGGGTTCTGGTTCCCTGCGCACTGCAAAACACGTCCGATTCCATGTACGCCGTTCTGGATGCAGGGGCAGGGGCCACCACAACAATGCTGTCTGCTGTCACATCGGCAACGGATACAGTCTGGGTGTTGTTTGCCCCCCAGCCGGAAGCGGTCAGGGTGACGGTTACGGCCTTGATCGGCAGCTGGTAGTCCACGCCGTGGACTGCAGCAGATACCAAACCGTTTCCGGTGCCTTTTAATAGGCCGGACGTGTTGATTTTCGCCTGTTTCCCGGCCAACGCCTCCTCTACCGTTTGCCCACCGCTGGTGGTGATGTCCTCTGCCTGAACGTGAACGTTGCCGGTGGGGTCAGGGTCTTTGCCGTTTACGGTTTTCACCGCGCCGGAGCCGTCCACGCCGAAGCGGCTGACGGAGTAATAGGCCACCGGCGAGCCGGTGTTAAATTGGGTGGTCACCCGTGTCCACAGATACTGTCCCTGGGGCACCGTGGGCACATCCGCGCTCCACGTCCCCGTGGGGGCCTCCGTGCCGGAGGTACCCGCCTGGTAGACCGTCTCGGTGGACGTCACCGTGGCCGGCGTGCCGGGGTTACCCTGGGGGCCTTGGGGGCCGGTGGCTCCCGTTTCGCCCTTGGGGCCGGTCTCACCCTGGGGACCCTGGGGGCCGGTGGCTCCCGTTTCGCCTTGCGGCCCGGTCTCACCCTGGGGGCCTTGCGGGCCGGTCGCGCCCCGGGACGGCTCCCCGGAGTCCTTAAACGCCCCCGTGGCCGTGTCCCACACGTACCAGTTGCCGGTTTCCCCCACGTAGGGTGTCTTGACCGCGACCGCTTTGGTCTCCTTCAGGATTTCCCGCGCCTCTTCCACCATGGGGCGCACCGCCTCCGGGGTGGAAGTTGGATCGTTGCCCTCGGCCAAAAAACGTTGGCAGTTGACAAAAATTTCCAGCGTGATCTTGTTGCCGTTGATTGCGATCTGGAGTTTGTTCAGCCCCACCGCAAAAAATCCATATCCCGGTGTGAACTGGACAGCATTGCCGCTGGCCGTCGCTGTCTGCTGATAGACAGTTGTCTCGTCGACACTGGCATACACCATGATCGTCGCGTTGGCGGGGATGGTGTAGTCCAAAAATTTCAACGTAATAGGCAGCGCCGATCCATACACAATGTCGATGGGCGGCACCCGCCATTTTTTAAATAGGTATATTTCCCGATAGGATTCTTCGGCCATTCCGTGCCTCCTTACTCGTTTTCAACTTCCAGGTCGTCCATGCCGTCAAAGGCGAAATTCTGGGTCGCCGTGCTGCCCGCCTGGGCCAGAAACGTTTTGGTCTCCGACTCCGGGGCGCTGGCGCTGGCGTAATAGCCCATGTAATCGTATTTTACATTGTCGGCCAGGTAGTAGTCGTCCCAGGTCGTGCAGTCGTACAGGTTTGAGTATCCCGCGTTCGCCAAGTTGATTATCACTTTTGTGCCCTGCTTGATTGCATGGGGAGCAGTCCAGGAGATCGTTATCTGCTTTGTTGGGTTCTTCGGCTTCCGCTCCCGGGTGGGGGCGGAGGTCATGCGCTTGATGACGGTGGTCGCCCCCTGGCTGTCAAAGTAGTCCTCATACCGCGTCTTGTCGATCTGTTGCAGCCGCGACGCGGTGTATCCCAAGTTCTTGTAATCGCTCCTACCCGCGCTTTCGCGTGGGGCTAGACTGTACCTTCATCCGTTCTGGATGCCCGACGTGCGGTCGTTGGGGGAGGCTCCCGCCCCCCTGCTGATTGCCCATTCCATGCAGCCCGTAGCACCGATTTCTCGGCCTTTTATTTCAGCGTAGGCCATCCCCCCACTTTTTTCCGCTTTCGCTCCCGCAGCGCGGGCAGGGGGGCTTTAGGGTGTCCCAGCATTTGATCGGGTATTTTTTCGCACCGCTCCCGCGATACGCACCCCTGTTTATGCGCCAAGCACTGTATACTTGACGCCGCTTTTTGAGGTGATTTCGGTGGGCACATACGGCTCGCCGCTGATGTACAGATTGCTTTTGTTGACAAACAGCTTCCCCGACACCGCCAGATCGCCCCAGATGTTGGAGTTGCCGTTGGCGATGATGCCCTTTGAGACCCGCAGCCGCCCGTCCGAGACGGTCAGATTGCCAACCACTTCCGTGTCGCCCTGGAGTTTGATGACGTCCGCTACGATGTCAGCGAGACTGTGCGCCTTTCCGTCACTGCCAATGACGGCGTATACTCTGATTTCCGCTTTCGCCTTTTCGCCGATCTTCGAAAACAGCTCACTCGTCGCCAGCATGTCCCCGTTTTTCAGGTCGTAGCGCACATAGTTTTTAAGCCCAGACGCCAGGTCTTCCGGCACGCCGTCCTTCTGATTCAAAGCGGCGATCAATTGGTTGTAGTTTTCAATGATGTTTCCCACGGCCTGCTTCGCGATCCGCTTCGCCGCGCGTCCAACGCCCCCGGCGCGGGCTGCGGTGGTGCGATAGGGGTACTTCCGGTTGATCTCATATTCCTCCGGCGCGCCCACGTCGCCAACATAGGTGTCCATGTCAAAATAGTAGCTGCACATCAGCCCCGACGCGGCCCCGACGGTAATGTAGTCCCCCAGCTCCATGTGGGGCTTGATGATTGCCTGCCGGGCGGAAAACGCCTGATAGCAGTATCCGTTCACCGCATTCAGCGCCCGGCTTGCCGCCGCCTGGCTGGCCCATGGGCTTTCCGATTCCAGCATCTCCCCGCTTCCGGCGGTGTACTTGTTCCCCTCGCCGTCGTGCAGCACCACGCCGGATATCGCCGCAGCAGGAGCGCCCATTTTCAGCCTCTCAGCCTTTACCGTCTCCGGCGTCCCCGCCGTTTGCAGCGGGAGCAGCCGCAGCACCCCGCAGTCATCCACGGTAAAATTCCCGCCGTACAGCGCCGCGATTCCCCGCAGCACCTCACAGCAGGTCTTTTCCTCCGGGGTGGAGATGGAAAAGCCGCCGGTCAGGTTGCTGACGTCATACGCTGTTTCGATCTTCCCGGCAATGTCCGCCACCACCTGTATGTCCGTGGCGGGCCAACTCAGCGCGGAGGTGTCATAGTCAATCGACGCTTTCAGCCCCGCGTCGTATGCCACGATATCCACCGTCGCGGCCTGGGCGTCTACCATGGCCTTTTTCCGGGTGTCCACGTAGAAAACGCCCTTCGGTATCCATTCCGACACCCCGCTGTCGGAAACCAGCCGGGAGAAGGGCACCAGGCGGCCCATGACCGCCACCTGCTTGCTTGGATCAAGCATGGTGACTTCCAGCTTCCGCGCCACGAAATACCCGATTCCCGGCGCTTCCCTGTCCAGGATATCGCCCTTCTGGCTGATCTTGGTAATCATGTCCTCGCCGTAGACCGTGCCGGGGATCGACCAGCATACCGCCACCTCGGCGTTCGATCCCACCTGGAGCACCGTTTCCACCCGGTGCGGCCCGGCAAGGATTTTTGGGTATGTGCTCGACGTTTGATGCATTTACCGGCTCACCTCCCTCGCCCTCAGCCGTATTTCGCCGCCCTTGTACCGACGCATCCCGTCGCAGGAAAGCAGCAGGAACATGCTTTCAAGGTCGCAGTCAAGGTTGAATTCCTTTTCCAGAATTTCCCCCTTTTTGTCATACCGCACCATCAGCGGAACTTCCTTCAGTGCCGAAAAATCGTCATCCGAAAAATCCGTCATTGGCAGCAGTTTGAATTTCAGGATGTCCCGGCTCGTTCGCCCGAAGTAGTGCTCTGTTCCGTCAAGCGTGGTCACCTTTTCCCGGTATTTGATCTCTTCGGTGACGGAGTAGGAGGCGAGCAGCGGCGTAAAATACCGCTTGTTGATAAAAAATTCGATGTCGATCATATTCCGCTCCTCCTGTCCTCGCTCCATGCGTATTGTGCCGCCGCTCTGCCGATCTGCTCCCCGTCCAGCGTCAAAGGGATGGTAATCTCAATCGGTACGGCGCTGCCGCCGCTTCGGTTTCCGCTGCGGTAGGCGCTGGCCTCCGCCGCCGTCAGAACCCGCTCCCCCGCGTGCAGCTGAGCCATATACCCATCAAAGGGCACGTAGTCAAGGCCGCTGCGGTGGGAGCCGTCCGGCGTGTCACCGAGGCCGACCACCGCCTGGATGGTCAGAACAAAGTCGGCAAAATCCGCCTGAAGCTTGGATTGCATCTCGGACGTAAGCACATCCAGCGAGGAAAGCACCCCGGAGGTGTTCTGGTTGATGCCGAAGATCAGGCCGTCCAGCGTTGCCTTCGCCGCTGCCACGGCTTCCTCGCTCTGATCCATGCCCTCTACGCTCTTGGTGTATTCCTCCAGCAGCGCGTTTAATTGGTCATGTACCCCCGTGGCCGCCTCCGCCAGCGGTTGGGTCGCCCCGGAAACAGCGGCTGAATAGTCCTGAAGCAGCGAATTCCAGTTCTGTATAACGTTCTGCCGGTCTTCGCCGCTCCCGGCAAGCTCCAGCTCCTGCCGGACGCTGGCAATGGCTCCCGCCGCGTCCTCCGTGCTCATAGAGCCAAGGATTTCCATCAGCGCGCTTAAATCCACCCCGGCATCCGCCGCCGCACCCTGGACATACTCCAGGTCAGAGGCGTACTGCTCATAAAACCGGGTGTTGGCCTCCAGATTCCCCCGCAGCTCCTCCGCCCCGGTCTGGTTCTTTTCCGCGTCCCCGAACTTTGTCGCCTCGGTGACCTGTGTAAACACGTTCGCCGCGTTGAAAAGCCCGGTGTAAATAGAATTGTAGGTGTTCCAGTAGCTTGTTAAGATCTGCTGGGCGGAATCGGAAAAGGACTGGGCGGAATCCACCATTCCCTGCGCCTTTTCCTTCGCTTCCGCCTCCGCTGCGGCCATGTCCTCCTGTTCCTTGTGCCAGGAGATCAGTCCGCTGGGTGTTGCCAGCCCGGCCTTGTAATAGTCGTATGCCGCCGGGCTGATGGCTTTCAGCATCTCCTCCAGCTGTGTACGCCGCTCATCCAGCGCCAGAATATCCGTATCAATGTCAATCCGTTCTAAAAATCCGGCGCTTTCGCGCTTGGCAAACAGATCATTGATCTGGGTATTGATTCCAGCCAACGCCGTGACGACGCTATCAAAATCCACCTCGTCCAGTTGGTACAGCGCCCCTACATATTCATCCCACGCCTTTTTCGCGGCGGTTACTTCCGTCGCCAGCACCGCGATAGATGCGATTGCAACGGCAGCGATGGGGTGCGCCAGCAGCGCGGCGGCGGCACCCGTGGCAATGTTCCATAGCTTTGTCGCCGCCCAGGCGGTTCCGATGCCAACCGCAAGCGTCTCAATGGTGGATATTGCCGCCCCCGCCGCCGTGCTGGTATCGGTGATCCTGTCATGTGCGGCGGAAAAAGCATCCGCAAACCCGCTGAAAATGTTTTCAACGATGGGGACGATGTTCCCAGCTACTGTTTTAAGCGATTCCAGCAGCGCGTCCGTCGCGCCCTTTACGCCGGTCTGATCTCCCGCGCCGATGGCGGCAAGAAGATCCTCCCACGCGGCTCTGACGCTGGAAACCGAACCCTGGAGCGTGCCGGATGCCTCCATCGCCGCATAGCCGGAAAGGCCCTGCATTTCGATGTAGTCCACCAACGCCTGTTGGCAGTCCGCCAGATTGTCGATGGTGTAGTCGGTCATTCTGCCGTTCTGCTCGTTCCATTCGTTGACCTTGGCAATCAGGCTTTCAAAGCCCTCCTTGGTCGGCACGATGCCCAACTGCAAATTGTCCAGCATGGTGTAGTTGTTGCGCATGATGCCATTAAAGGCATTCTGCACGGCCTCCTGGCTGTTGCCCGTAGCCGCCACCACATCCGCCTCGGCGGTGACGATCTTATCCGCCAGCTCCGCCGCCGCCTTTGCATTGCCGCCCATGGAGGTCTTTAAGCCCGTGGCAAAGCCGTTGACATGCCGCAGGTAGTCGTTCTGAGACATCTGGACATTTTTATAGGCCTGCCGGGATCGATCGCTGATATAGTCGTAGGCGTCCCCAAACATCAGCTGCGCGCCGCCCACCAGCTGCTCATAATCCCCATAGGCCGCCAGCGACGCCTTTCCAACGTCCAACACGGCACTCGCGATCTTTTTGATGCCGGAAATGATCGCTTCGCTGACCAGGTTGGCCTTTAAAACATCTCCAAAGGCGCTGGTCTGCTTTCCGGCCCGGGCCAGAGAATCCTCAAAATCATCGGTGCGCAGCACCAAGGATGCCGACAATTCATATACATTCATTTTTTATCGGCCTCCTTCCACAATTTTCAGCCCCGCGCCCCGGATCACGTCCGCCGCGATCTCATCGCCGGTTCGCTCGTCCTGCGGCTTCGGGTGGATGATGTCGGTGTAGCTGATGGTCAGATAGCTCCCGCCCGCGATCTTCGCCGTGTTCTCCGTCAGCATTTTAAGCCCCGTGGCGATATATTGCCCCCACAGCTCCCGCTCTCCGTCCCGGTGGAGCCGGGCCATCAGCATAGGCAGCAGCGCCCCCGCCCTGAGCCGGGGGAGGGCGCTGAGCGCGTTCATCACACGCCAGAATCCCCACGCTTTGACCAGCCGAAAAAATCCAGCAGGGGCTTGTCCTGCAAGATTTCCCGCAGCTGCTGCATGGTGTCCAGCATATTCTGGGCCTTTACATCCTCCACCGTGACGCCGTTCACGCTGGAAAGGATGTTGTATACGTCCTCCCGGTGGGCCTTAAACAGCAGCGGGACAGCGCCCACCAGCCTGCTTGCAGCCGTCATCAGAACCCCCGCCTTGGTCAGCCCCTTTTTATCAATGGCCTTTCCAAGCGCGGTCATGATGTCCTTGTCCTCCACAATCGCCTGGATGCTGGGCGCGATGGTGCACAGCACGTCCAGGCATTCATCCGTACCCAGATCAGACAGTTTTCTCATGACTTATGTACCTCCGTTCTGCTCGGTCTGGTCGGTCTGGCTCTGCGCGGCTTCGTCCGTGCCCGCCTTGATATAGATTTCAAAGGGCGGGGTATCCTGTGCATTGATGGAGTAGTGGCCTGTAAATTCAAAAGTGAACTGTCCCTTGCTCTTGTCGCCGGTTTTCAGCTGGAAACCGCCGGTGGAAAGGCCGTTCAGCATGTGGAGCGCAATATATCCGCCGTTGGTCGCCCCGTTTTTGTCGGAATAGTCGCCAACCAGCCAGATATCGGAGAAATCGGCATCCGCAATGTCGTTTCTCGGCGTGATCTTCCCGTCCGCCTCATCTGCCGCCGCCACCATCGCCTTCGCGTTGGTCGCGTTGACCGATACAAAGGTGCCGGAAAGCTTGACCTCCCAGCTCTCCAGCTTTTTCAGCTCCTTGGTGTTTTTGGGGCAGTTGTCGATATCGTCGCCAAAATCGTTGAACGTGGGCGACGCGGAAAAGGTCACGCCGCCGGTGGTCGCGCCCAGAATGGCGGTATCCTTCACCTCCGCGGTGCTTGGCGTGAATTCGGACATCAGCACACCGGCATTCATCACCAGCTCTTTGAAGGTATCCTGGGGTATTTTTGTAAATTTCATGTTCCCTCCCTATATCGTGTTGTAAACTGCGGAAACATTCAGCTGCCGCAGCTTAATGGATTGGTCGCTTTCATGGGTGGAGTTGATGCACCAGGGTTCCCCCCGCAGCAGCCACACCGTCCCCCGCTCACAGGGCAGCTGAACGCCGCCGCGCCCGATGGCCCGCCCGATCTCCTCCGCCTTGGCGTTTGGCTCCGCCTCCCGCTCGGTGTGGTACCAGAGCTTGCAGGTCAGCCCTACCGGCATATCCCCCCATCCGCCGACAGAAACGGAATAGGTCAGATACGGCATCACCGTGTCGTGCGGCACCGCCGTATCCGGGTAGGCAGGCAGGCCGAAGCCGGAAAAAAATTTATAAAGCGCCTCGGTAACCGTCATGTCGTCAGCTCCCAGCGCTCGGCGGTCACCTGGCACATGTCCAGGGTGCCCACAGTGGGCGACTGCTTGTCGTTGCCGTTGCTGGTCACCCGGAAGACAGCGCCATCGGAAAGCCGCTTGACCACATCATGGAAAGAAAGCGGATTCGCCCGGCGGGTGGTAACGGTGTATACGCTGGTGACCCCCTCCTTTTCCGCGATCCGCGACTGCATGGAGGTATCCAGGATCACCGCCGCGTCAAATTTGGCCCCCGGTGTCCATTCCACCGCCCAGCCGCCCTCACCGTCCGGCTTCCGGGTCTTTTCCATCAGCACACATTTGTTGTTCAGATAGTAGTCAAGCAGGCTCATAGCTTCCTCCATTGCCGCAGCCGCGGCCCAAATACCGTTTTCCAGCTCAGGCCGTCGCCGCTGACGGACGATCCCCCGGCCTTGGTGTATGAGTAGCCGCCAAAGGATTCACTGGTGTATGGGCTTTCCAGCACGGCGGCATTCTTTTCCTGCCATGCGTTGATATCGCCCAGAGCCTCCAGCAGCACCGCAGGAATACGCAGCTCCGTCGCTGTCCCGCCGACGCTTTCCGGCTTCAGGTCGTTTTCGCCGTATACATGGATTCCGTCGTTTCGGCGGCTTCCTTCGATCAGGTAATAGTCCCCGTTTTCCAGTCCGGGGAGGGCCAGGCGGCCCCCCCGGATGTCGGACGCGGAAAAACTCCACTTTTCGCCGGGGAAGAAATTCCGCAGATAGCGCAGCAGCTCGAAAAGCGTGATCTGTCCCGCATTTCCCATGTTCAAAACTCCTTCCCCGTCCCGTTAGGTTTTGGCCGTCACAGTGGCCGAGCCGGACTTAATGGCCTTGTAGCCGGAATCCGCCTCCACAACGGTGATTTTCTGCCCGTTGGTGGCGGTGATCTCGCTGGTGCCATCCCAGGCGGTCCAGGTGCGCACGTTCTGGCCGTAGGTCACGGTCTCAGCGCTGGAGCCGACCTTGTACTTGTAGACATTGCCCGCGCTGGCCTTAGCGGGGGTCACCGTCAGGGCAGTGTTTCCGCTGGTCTTACCTGCGGCAGATGCGACCGTCAGGGTGCCGATGGTGGTGCCGTTGTCGCCGCCGCCGATGGTGGCAACGGCGATGCCGTCCAGGTACTCCGCCCACAGCTTCATGCCCATCAGGGCGTACATGTCGCCGGTGGCGCGGGAGTAATCGCCCTCCACGTGGATGCCGATCAGGTTGGTTTCGCCCTGCACGGTGTAGGTCAGGCCCAGCTTCGCAAAATCGCTGTCGCCGGGGTCGATGTAGTACAGGTCGATGTTTTCCACGGGCAGGGCGATCACCCGGCCCCTGGCGATGTACTTTTCGGGCAGCAGGAAAAGGGTGGAATATCCAAGGAAATTCTCCACGTAGGTCAGGCCGAAAGCGGTCTGCATGGTGATTTCCTTTTCCCCCAGGTAGTCATACAGGTCAAGCAGGTTGGCGAAGCCCACGACCTCGGTTACGTCCTTGTCCATCTCCGCGAACTTGTTCAGCACATTGCCCTTTGCCAGCGCCAGCGCCTGCTGGAAAGTGGTCGCCGCCACGGACAGGGTGCCGGTGTTCAGGAAAGCGTAAAAGTCACCCAGCACCTTGTTCTGCAGGGCGACCAGGAACGCGTCGTCCGTCTTTTCCACGGCCACCTGCGCGCCGTACTTGGCAACGGCCTCAATGCTCACACTTTTGGCATGCTTGGCAACTTCAATGTCTCCATAGGCCACCGGCTCCACCTTCATTTTGGTAAAGGGGATCTCTTCGCCCTCGCCCACAGAGGTGCCGCCCTGGAGGGTGCCGTCAACACTGGCCTTGTAGGATACCAGCTTCGTGCCGGGTGCCTTTCGGATGGGCCGCATAATGCCCAGGATGGTGCGCAGCGCGTCCCAGTTGTCATTAAACCGAGTAACGAAATCCACCTCACGGGCGGTAACGTTAAACTGCGTCGATTTGGTCAAATTCTCTTTTGCAGCCATTAAATAGCTCCTTTCGTCTTAAAAAAGTTTTGTTTTATTGGTTTTCGCTTGCCATCAGCTCAGACAGCGCCTTTTGACGCGCCTCAGTCGACAGCACATACCGGCCCTTATCGTCCTTCTTGTAGATGTCGGCCCGGCTTTTCGCACCGCCGCCGGTGGTGTCGGGCGGTGTCTGGGTGCTGGTGCCGCTGGTCGCAGTCCTGCCGATCAGGCCCTTGTAGTCGCCGGAAAGCAGACTATCCAGCGCGGCGGCGTCCTTGATCTTGTCGCCGTCCAGCTCCAGGCCGTCAATTTCTGCCTTTGCGCCCCGGATCACCAGCGCCATGCTCTCGGCGGGGATGCCCTTGCCCGCAAAATAGGCCCGCGCAGCCTTTTCCTTGGCCGCCGCGCTCTCCTTCGCCGCGATACCGGCCTTGTAGTCCTGGAAATCCTTGTGCTCTTTGTCATACTTGGCCTTGTATCCGCCGTCAGCGCCCGCCTTTTTCAGGTCGTCCAGCTCCTTTTGGACGCCGGGCAGCTTCTCCGCGTCTGCCTTGTACGTGCTGACCTGGTCTTTCAGCCCATCCACCGTCTCGGTGTGCGCCTCGATGATCTGGTCAATTTTCTCGTCCTCGATGCCCATTGCTTTCAGCATCTTTCTGGTTAGTGCCATTGTGTCAGTCTCCTTTTCTTCGGCCCCAGTCCTTCGGGGGCGACTGTGATATCAAAAACCGCGCTGCTTTGCGGATTTTGCCGAAATAAATAAAAAAAGAGCCAAACAATACGCATTGTCTGCGTACCGCTTGGCTCCGATTGCCCTTTCCCGCGCCCAATTACGCGGAAGAATAATTGATTAAATTGTGGAATTTTCCGTCGCTTTTTGTTTTTCTGCTTCCCTTATTTTCTCGTTTTGACTGTAATTGGGATTAATCCGAATCACGTTCCAGTCACATTCTATCGGCACTTTCCCACAGAAAATGACAAATTGCGGATCAAGCCGCTTCATCATTTCGTCGTATCCTCTGAGAAAAAGCCGCATAGCCTCTTTATTTTTCTGTGTTCCGACGCTTGATACTGCCACAATGCCGCCCACCGGCTCGCCATCAAAGCACCAATTATAGGACGATTCGTCGCTCCACCCAATTGTGGGGTAAACTGTCAGCCCGTGCGCCTGCCAATAGGCCGCCAGCCAGTGCTTGCGATAATGATTGTATATCTGCATGGCCAGAGGCATATCCGTATACATGGAAAAATCCGGCGAACAAATCGCCTTAAATTGCGCTAAAACCTTAATATACCGATCTGGCTGGTTCCAGTAGCGCCCCAGGAAATAATCATGGTCAAAGCAGTGGAGGATTTTATCACCTTTTCCATGGGCTTTATAATGCTGGTGGATTGGGAGGAATTCACCTACCGGGTACTCGGTTGTTGGCGCGATTTCTGGTATTCCGTACTTCCCAACACCGGGGAATATGGCTTTATCCAGATTCTCAAAATCTATCATCTACGCCTCCACCGTCTTTTTGTGCCATCCCATACCATTCCGGCTTGCTTTGCCTCATTTTTGATGCTGTATGTTTCCCCGGAAACAGATTGTACTTTGCTCCAATTGATCCCAAAGGACTGTCCATTCACGGCACCGGCCTGAAGCGTATACTTTGTGTACGTTGTGCGGCTCGTTTTGGCCGTTTTTTCGTATGAATCGGCCCTCGCATATGAAAATGTCAGGTTCCCGTGCCCATCCGTGGTAGCTTCCAGGATCGTATCACCGTGATACCTTGGGCTAAATCCCCGCGCCTCCCGGATATAGGATTCAATTTCACGTGGCTTCCCCCCCAAGATCGTGCCATCCTTGCTCCCGCGAAATGCGCCGCTGCTTGCGCCGCGTCCACCCATGGTCATCACTCCTTTGTTGGATATTTTATTTCCTTTTTTACCTCCAGAACGACGACCCCGCCGCCCCGGCGTCTGATCTCCGCGTCGTTTCCGCGTTTAAGGATGGCCTCGATGGCCTTAATCATTTCTGCGGTCATTTTGCCCCCCCAAAAATAAAATAGCCCTGCTGATACACCCATCTTAACGCATCCGCAGGGCCTTGATACACATTTTATATAACCAAAAAATAATCAAAATTTTTTAAAGGAAGCACTTGACATTCCACGCAATGCGTGGTATAATAAAGACACTCAAGGGGGGACACCCGAACAAAAAAGGAGATTAGAATTATGAGGATGCATTACGAAGTTAGAGATTTTGCCACCGGCAAGTCCCAGCCCCTGCTCGGTTGCTCCGACGCCTTCAGCTGCAAGGACATGCTGAAAGAAATGGGCTTCAAGTGGAATTCCATGAAACGGCAGTGGGAAAAAGCGGTATCGAAGGATGAAGTGACCACGTTATTTTTCCAGCTGGCCGTCGCCTGCAAAATGAATGAAGACGACATCGCGAATTCCTGGCAGTTCATCCCCGCAGACATTGCGGAAATCGAACCCAGCGAAGAAGCCGCGAAAGCCTACGCTGATTACATTGGATACGAAATCTAATCACACCGAAAAGGAGATTAAAAAAATGAAAACCTGCCGTGACATGATGCGTGAAAACAATGATAACCTGGGCTGGTGCCGTCCTGAATCCTATCTTGACGGCCGCGTGGTCCTGGCCATCAACGAGGGGACGGTCGCCGGGATCTGCATCGACGGCGCCAAACAGGCCACCACCCCCGAAAACATCCGCCGCGCCGCCCAAATGGTCAATGCAGACTATGACGACTATGAGGGCTGGAACGACGTCCACATCATCCAGGATGTGGATCATGACGAACTCCCCTGCCGCCTCTGCCCCTGGTTCGACGATTGCGACGCCATGGACGAAGAGGACTAAGAAAGGAGTATCAAAAATGGGAGATATTAACGCCGCTGATCTGGAGCAACTGCAATCAATGGTTGGTGATTGGTTTGCCGATAACGCCGGCACAGACTTAACGGACGGGCTTATTGTCGATTGGGATGACATCTATGTTGACGATGGGGTCATTTTTGTGTGTGCGCACGATGAGGACACTGCATACACACTATCCGATGACGGCACCGGGAACATACGGCTTAGCTATTCCGGCACAAGATAATTCTTGCAAGCCCGCCCCGGAGGTCACGAGGGCCGAAAAACCATGGTAATCAACACCTGCCCCATTTGTGGAAAGACCTTCCAGGCGAAGCGCCGGGGAACCCCCAAGACCTGCTCCCCTGAGTGTAAAAAGGCCCTGCAAAAGCAGACCATGGCCGCCACGGAGAAGCGCAACCGGGAATCCCGGAATCAATACCACCGGGAGCGCATCGCCGCCAAAATCGCCGCCATGACTCCGGAGGAATACAAAGCCTACCGGGACACCATAAACGCCCGCGCCCGGGCGAACTATCAAAAAAGGAAGGAAGGAAAAGAAGAATGACTGACCCCGAATTTTTGGAATGCTTTGAAGATTATCGAAGCGTATACTGCACCGACAGCTGGTTAGATACGCTGAAGCTGACCGGGAGCATCCCTGCCGAAACGACGATCCCGGATATGCGTCGTGCCATGGACGCCATTGAGGCATCCATCCTTGTCAATAGGAACGCCATCCTCGCACTCCCCAAAATCGACGCGGTGCAGGGGGCGGGAAGCGTTGAATGCAGCGCGTTTGTAGATGTCGGCGGGCGCAGCGTCCAGGTTACCGCCGAAGTCACCAACTGCGGTGACCCAGAGGACGAAGATAATAATTGGTTTATCGCCAATCTTGGATTTGCTGCATCCCGTGGAAGGAGTGATTTGGGTATGACCGATAGCCAATATGCCGTCTGCGTCCGCGAGGCATCCAGCTACGCAGACCCGGACGCCTACGTCTCCGACCTGGCCCTGTCGTCCATCTGGGGCGACGCGCCGGACGCCGACATCCCCGCCGACCGTATAGATGCCCTGCGCGGCATCTACGCCGCCGTCAACCGCCCCGTGCGCCAGATCGTCGCCGCTACCGGCCTAAGCCAGGCCGCCTTTGCGGAGGCCCTATGTATCCCCCGCCGCACCGTTGAGGATTGGTGCCGGGGGTTGAGGGAGTGCCCCGTGTATATGCGCCTGCTGATCCAAGAGAGCCTCGGCCAGTACATCCCGCCCCGGAGGAACGAGGGCAGAATGGGATAAATAAAAAAGAGGGGGCCGCGCCCTCTCTTTTTTATTTATTTGCTTTCCCCAATTCGTCTTTCAGGATATTCAGATATGTCTTTTTGTGGTCTGCAATAGATGGCTTGATAAACGGATGCGCCCGGTTGCCCGCTGTCCAGTGCCATATCCCTTGTTCATCCTGATAGCACCAGGGTGTGGGCCGCCCGTCTCCGTTTTCCGCATAGACGCCAGTGCCCATTTCCTGGTAAACCGCGTAATTCACATCCGTGCCCACATACATTTCTCCGCCGCCCGCTTCTGCGTGCTCCGCGTGGGTGATGCTGTTTCTCAAATTGCCGGTGTCAACCGGGCATAAATCCTTTGCGTATTCCTCCGCCTTCTCCCCGCAGCGCCACAAGGCGCGCTCACAGATATCATGCAGCGCCGCGATTATTTCGGCGGAATTATCCACGAACTGTATGCTCATTTCCCGTTTTCCTTTCGTTTCTTCCTCAGCGCTTCTAACAGCTCATCCCATTTATCCGGCTGTGTATATTTGATCTCCTGAAATTGTGCGAATGATTTCGGCGCTTTCCCGCCCAAAATGTTGATAAAATCCGCATATTCCCGCTTGTCCGCCTGGTAGTTCTTCCCGGCCTTTGCCAACGCGGCCCACTGCTCCGGGGTGTGCTGGGCTTTTTTTTCGTCATACCATTCCCGGTACGATTTTTTCTTTACCAGCTCATACCGCCCCGTTTCCGGGTCTTTGACCCGCATCATGTGATTCTCCGCCTCCAGGTCGTCATCCGTGGCGGTGACCACCGTGCATCGGCAGTTATACAGCTCATGCCCCGGCGCGCCCAAGGAGCCATCGCCGGGAAACATCATTTTATAGCCGCCGACGTCAAACGGCTGATCGTAGTCCACAATCTGATTGTCTGCCATACCGTGATCGTGGCGGGTGCGCAGGTCTTTCGTTGCTACCCATTTTTTCCTGGATTTGATGCCCCATTGGGCATCGGCAGCGGCGTAGCTGTCCATTCTACCGGCGTTCTGGGCCGCCGTTACCGACGTGCGGGCGCTGCGGATGGCGCTCACACGGCTCATGGTGACGATCCTGGTCTGCAAATCGTCCGCCATCTGCTTGATGCTGCGGCCCTGCAAAATGGAGCTTGTGACGCTGGCCGTGATCTGCTGCTTGCCAAACTGCAAATCAATGCCCCGCTTCACGGCCATCGCCTCCGGGTAGTATGGCATCACGTCCGGCTGCTCCACGATCAGTCGCTTTACTGTTTGCTCGTCAAAAAGCGAAAAATCCGCATTGGGGTGTAGGCTTTCGATGGTGTAGGCGGTATAATTTCGGTTCAGGCTGTAAATTCCCGGCGTTGCATCGTTGACATAGGCAATTGCGGTTTCCTTTGCCTCGGTCATTCTCTGGGCCAGTTTGTCCCGCAGCGATTCCAGCCGAGCCCCCCGCCCGATCTGGGCCAGCCTCCATTGCCGGTAGTCGCTTTCCGTCCACTCCTTGCCATTGTGCATGGTTCCGATCAGCTTTTTCATTTTTTCGTCCAGCTTGGCAAAATGCTCAAAATAGTCGTCTATTGTCTCCTGCAATTCCTTTGCCGCCTGGCCGTAAATCTCATTGATCCGCTTTTCCAGCTCCAAAAGCGCACCGTCGGTGCCTCTGTCCGCCTCACTGCGCCGCGCCATTGCCGTTTTCACCGCCCAGGACAATATTTATGTCCGCATCCGCTTTGCGCGTCAGGATGTCCGGCACTTCCTCCGGCAGCAGCCAGGGCAGATGCCGCAGAACCGTTTCATCATCAAGATAATTCGCCGCCGAAAGCACCATGTTTGTTACCTCCGCCTGATTGATAATCTTGTTCCAGGTAAACGCCGGTTCCGCGTCGGCGATTCCCGCCAGCTCCGCAATCTGTTGCACAAAATCGATCAAAAAGTATTCAAAATCCGCACATTTGTTGTCCTGGGCCTGATAGGCCGCCTCAATTTCCGTGGTGGTCTTTTCCACCGCGGACAGGGCCGACACATCCAGCAGCTGCGCGTCCTCATAGATGTCCCGGCGCAGGATTTCCAGCATGGTCTTTCTCGCTTCTACCGGCACATCCAGGGTGTGCGGCTCCGCCGCTACGCCGTCGTCAGTGTTGACCATGGCCGCCCGGACGGAGTACATCCGCTGTAAGAACTGCGCCAGATCGGGATCATCCATTGCCCCGGTGTTTTTTAGTATCCAATACACGCCGGATGCATCGATCTGGTTGGCGAACCCGGATTTGACAAAATCATAGCAGTCGATGGATTCCCGCAGCCCCACCAGCTCGCTTTCATGGGTGTCATTGCCCCAAAGCGTCACAATGGGCAGGCGGGTGTAGTTCTCGTCGCACTGGTCGATCACTCCCAGCGCGTTCCGCGTCTCCCGGCGCACATAGCCCCGCTTCGGGGCCATCAGCTCTGCCGTATTGGTTCCCTCCGCGCTCCACTCGCTGACCCCGTCAGGCTCATACAGTGTGGCCCGGAACACGGTTTTCCGCCCGGTCTCCCGGAACCAATAGCGGACGCCCGCCATCAGCTCCCCGGTTCCCTCGTCCCGCAGCGGCACAAAGCCGGGGCTGCCCGCCGTGTCGGCGAAGGAAAACACCTCCAAATGGTCAAGGTTCCAGTAGCCGAACGCCACGCCCTGCGCCAGCGCCAGCTTCGCCGCCTGCTGCAACCTGTTGTCAAACGCTTTCCCCAGCTTTTCCTTTTTGGCCTCGTCCATGTTGACGCCGTTGGCCAGAATATAACCCACCTCCTGCGTCACCAGCCGCCGGAAAACAAGGGATTTCAGCCGGTAATCACTCGACCAGATATCCGGTGTTTTGTTTCCTGACAGGGTAAAAATAACCTTTTGCATCCGCTCGATGGTCAGATTGTGCTTGTTGTAATAGGCCATTCCCGCCACCGCGTCCTTGTATGCCTTTGTCCCCCGGTGCGCGTTCACCGCCTCCCGCAGGAAATCACCCACCCGCCCGGCGGCAATCGCCTCCTGCAAATCCTGGTATGTTTTCATCCGTTTCCTCCAATTTTAAAGCAGAGCCGCCGCAGCCGGAGGCAACTCTGTATTTTTCTTCACTTTGTACCGCATAATTGTATTACAAAAATATCGAATATCGTCCATCGCGTGGTCATTCTCTTTCACAACGCTATCGTCGTTCTTTTTTTCGTCCCAACAATACAGGCCAAATTCCCGGATGCTGTCCACGCATGATCTGTGTATTTTAATATTTCCGTCCCGAAGATAAGTCGCTGTCCGCCGGATACCGTCAAGCACATTGTTATTCGCGGCCATAACCTTAAATTTCCGCTTTTTCAGCGATGTGATAAATGATGCAGCCGACGGATCTACAAGTACCCGCTTGATGGTGTATCCACTGGCCAACTCTTCGATTGCATCACAGTGCTCTTCGTCCGTTTTGTTCCGATTGCTGTCCCTGCCAGAGTAGTAATACTCTTTGATTCTGACAGCCTTGTCCCCAGTGACACTCCACAGCCCGGCGGAACAGGGGTTTCTTGTTCCGTAGTCCACAGATATGTAATACTCTGCTCCTTCCGGGCGATCATCGGTAATGTTGCCCTCCCCGAAGTCGTACACAAGCCCTTCCGCCAACACCCACAGGCCCAGGACATACCGCTGATAAAATACGCCAGTGTACATCCTCTCATACCGCTCTCGGATTTTGGGGGAAAGGCTCAGGTTGTCGGCCATTGTAAAATGCACATGGAGCGCATTCATTTCTTTCGCCTTCAGCACCCATTTTTTATTAAACCAGTGTTCCGGGCCGCCGGGGTTGCAGTTAAACCAAAGCTTGGAGCCATCGACGGAGCACCGGGCCGTGACCTGCTCCACAAAAGACTGCGGCATCAAGGCCACTTCGTCCAGCAGCGCCCCGGCAAGGGTGATGCCCTGAACCAGGGTATAGGAGCTTTCATCACGCCCGCCGAACAAATAATAGACGTTCTCCCGTCCGCAACCATCAGTAACAATAAGCTTGTTTTCCTGCCGCTTTTCCACGATACGCAGGTCAGGCGGAACCCAATCGGCAAGGTGAATAATCACATTTCGCCGCAAACTTTGAATGGTTCTGCCACAGATTCCGAATACTTGTCCGTTAAAACACGACATGCTCCACAGAATAAACCCTACGGACATACTAACGGTTTTCCCCGAACGAATAGAGCCGTCACAAATAATTGCGTCTCTGTCCCGAAACTTTGGCTGTTGCCACCAGAGCATGGCCAGCTTTTGTCGCTTACTCAACTTCTGGTAGATCATCCGTGTTTATCTCTCCAGTCTTTGCAATTGCTTCCAGCAGATTGTTCTTTTCACCGGCCACAGTCACATCCACGTTGTCACGCTGTCCAAGGTATTGTTTCCCTAAAAATATTGCCATGGATGCCGATTTTTCAGCCAATCGCCACTGGCTCCGCCGCAGTGAAATTTTACCCACGCCGCGCTTTTGTGAAAAAACTTCCGAAAAACTTCTCTTATAGGTTCGTTTGCACCATGTTTCCAATGTGTCCGAGCATACATCAAACCAGCCGCAGATTTCCTCAAGCGTGCATTGCAGGCCGCAGAGGTTCTCGAACTGCTTCTGATCTATTTCCTTTCTTGGCCTTGCCATATACGCCCTCCTTCCTTTTCTGACGCTTTATAAATTTCTGCATATCGCGCTTTAGATACAGGCTGCTCGTCCTGGCGATAATCGCCTGTGCCTCTTCAATCGTCATTCAGCAAAACCGCCTTTCCGCCTGTAAACTTCTCCCACCGATCAATGATAACGTCCGCATATTTTGGATCAAACTCCATGCAAAACGCATGCCGCCCGTTCTGCTCCGCTGCCATGATGGTAGTGCCGGAACCGGCAAACAGATCCAGCACATTCTCGCCAGGTTTGCTGGAGCACTGCATCAGGTAATCAAATAGCTTGATGGGCTTCATGGTCGGGTGCTCCGCAGACCGTACCGGCTTATCAAAGTTCAAAACCGTGCTTTGTTTCCGATTTCTGAAAAAATAATGGGAATGCCCGTCTTTCCAGCCGTACAGGCACGGCTCGTGTTCATCCTCTATTTCAGTTTCTCCGTACAAACACGGTTCGTGCTTCCATTGGTAGTCCTGCCGCCCCATAACGATAGAATTTTTTACCCAGATCAAGCACTGCCGCACCCGGAGCATGGCATCTCTGCATGCGCCCCGGAAATTATATCCCTCAGAATCTGCGTGCCAGATATAAAACGGGGCGCCAGGCTTTAGCACCATCGCAACGTTCGAAAATGCATCCGCCAAGAACTGCCGGAACTCCGCATCCTGCATATTATCATTTTTAATTTTCCCGGCGGCGCCCTGATAGTTGACATTATACGGTGGGTCTGTGATAAGCAAGTCGATTTGTGCCCCCCCCACAAGCTTTTGTACATCTGTCAAAGATGTACTGTCTCCGCACATCAGCCGATGATCGCCAAGCTGGTACACATCTCCTAATTTGCTCTTTGGCTCTGCTGGAAGAACAGGGTCGTAATTGTCCTCGACAACGGAATCGTCCAGCTCGTCTCGCAGCCCCCAGTCAAAGTCAAATGCTTGCAGGTCAAGCCCCGGCAGCTCATCAGCCAGCAAATCAAAGTCCCAGTCGCTCTCGTTGCTCTTGTTATCCACCAGCCGCAGGGCATTGACCTGCTCCGGGGTTAGGTCATCCACGCAGACACAGGGGACGGTTTTCATGCCCAGCTTCTTTGCGGCTTCCGCTCTGCAATGTCCGATGACGATCACACCATCCCGGTCGATCACTACCGGCTGCACAAAGCCATACTGCCGGATGCTCTCGGCCACATTGGCAATCTGCTTTTTGTCGTGCTTCTTTGCGTTCTTTGCATACGGCACGATTTCGCTAAGCTTTTTCTGTACAATGTCCATAAAAACCTCCATTTTCTCCAGAATACAACATCTTTAAGGCCGTGATACACACTTTTATAAAAACCCCATTTCCTTTGCCACGGCATACACAAATTCCCGATTCCAGTCCCTGGCTGTCCCCTCCGAAATATGCAGCTGCACGGCGGCACCGGGAACGTTATACCGCCGTTTTTTGTATACCAGCTCGATCAATTGCAACCGCTCATGTCCCCGGTACTGCCGTGCTGTCTGGCGCAGCACTTTTTCCAGCGCTTTGTCAAATTTCGCCTTTTGCCCCGGCCCCTGTGTCTGAGCCATGTTGCAGCCAAAGCTATACATGATCGATTTTTTAACGTAATCGTGCCAAAGATATTTCGGTCTCGACATTTCCCGCTCCTTTCGTATCTTATGAAATCCCTGTATAGACCTATAACAACACATACACAAGATATAAAATATTATTTATATATCTATACAGGGATCATGTAATTTATAAAACCCTACGCGCCATCGGAGGCGAATTTGCACAGACCTGGGTAATCCTCTGCCGGGCACCACGCGCCCCTGGCGGGGCAATCCGGGTTGGCACAGCGTCCGCCCTTTTTCCGCCATTCGCATTGGCCCGATCCATACACGGGCCTGGCTTCCATCGGCGGTGCTGGGATGCCTGTCAGCCGTCGTCAATACCTGCCAGGAGCCGCTCCAGCGGGCTGAGCGGTGCTTTCGCTTCCCGCGATGCTACAAGCTTCCCGTAGCTTGTCCCCGCCTCCACGGCGTCCTGAGCGGTCTGACACAGGCGGCACCGCCCGGCTTTGTTTACGTTATTCTCAGATTTGCAAATCCTGCACCTTTTTTTCACTTCGGTTCCCTCTGTTCCCCATAGTTGCAGAACCCATCATAACCGCAACCGTTGTAGCCATTCCACACCTTGCAAAACACACCAACGTTGTTACGGCACATATGCCTGCAGTCCCGGCACCTGACCACTGGGACGGCATCAACGGTCGGGGAATTGTCCAGGGAACATTTGCAGGAATGATACGGAACCATCAGTATTCCATTGTTGTCAAATCCATACGGGAATTTGAATTTAACTTTGTCAGCGTCAATCAGCCGCATTCTCTGTGCCTCCTTTCTCCGGCGGTTCGGGGAGCGGCATCCAGTGGGATATGTAGCTACGCCAAGGGGATTTTTCCTCTATCAAGGCGTTTATAATCTCGCCGCTACCGCTAACACGCCAAACCTTTTGTTCATGGTTGTATTCGGCGGGTAAAACATACTTTCCCTCGGCATACTCATCGTCACCGTACCAAGCTGGTCGATAGGTGCAGAGCAAAACGTTATATTGCTCTCAAACATTACCGCTCTCCGGCAAGCGCTCACTGCACGGAATCCATGTGTTGTCCATCGTTGGTTTCACGGGATTAACCTTGATAATCTTGTATTCCGCTCTACGATTGCCGCTGATTTCTGCTGTATGTTCTGATACTCTTGTAATTATTCCACTCTCTAAGTTGGAAGAAGTTCCGTTGTAGTTCAGAAATACAACATAATCTCCAATGCTTAATTCATTTCCTAAAAAATCATGTGCCATGGTCATCCTCCAAATCCATTTTTGCGCCGCAATGGCAATACGGGTATCTCCGGCAAGCCTCCCCGTATTCTCCGGCTTCCAGCAGGTTGTGCAGGTCTATGTTGTCCACTTTGCGCCCACACACGGAGCATTCCAGGCATAGGGTCATTTCATCGGCAAGGCGGATATTCCATTTCCCATGCCGCACCGGCTCCACGTCTGCGGCGGGAATTGCTTCAAAATCGGATACAACCGCCGAACATCTTTCGTCTGCGTTGTAGTGCAGCAACTCAATCGCCGTCTTCCGGCTAATGTAATCACTCATGTTAATTCCTCCATACAGCACCAGCTTTGCGGTGCTTTTGTAATCGTTATTGGAACCATGCAATTTTCATCATAGATACAGGCCGTGCTTTCGTACCCGCTTTTGCTGCATGATTTGCATTTTTTCCAAGTGCGAAATTCTGTCAGTTCCTTCGGCGTATCGTAGATTTTTAGGTTGGAAATGTGCCAAGCGTACCCATCCTTACCGCCCAGGTATTTTTCAATTTGGGGCGTTGTTAGGCAGCTTTCAGAAAAGTCAAAGGAAGCATCTATCGTTCCCCCGTTTTTCACCGCAGCTAGCCGAATCCCAGGCAACCCGGAAAAGCCGATGTGAGTTAGCCATGTGATCTTGTCACACACGAACTCCCCAACAACCTTCCCCTGTTTTCCCCACATCCCCATTGCAACGCCGCTATTTGTGCAGTAGATATAGCACTTAAACGGCGTTTCCATATTGGGACGGTTCTTTCTGACTTCCAGTGTCTTTTCTCCGTCCAGAATCTTTTTCACCCACTCCGGGCGGATGCTGATAAGTACCGCTTTAGCCATTGTCAGCCCTCCGGTTCCAAGCTTTACGAGCTTCTTCTTTTGTGCGGCCTAGTTTTGCATTGGCTCCACATTTCTGGCACTGTGCCATGTACCGATAGTATAAGTACTTGTTTTCGCCTTCAAGTATCTCTACACCTTTCCCCCCGCAGAACGGGCATGGCTTCAATTTGATTTCGGCCATTGTTATCTCCTTCCCGCCCGGGTTGCCCCGGGCTTATAGCATTTTCGTGAGATCACGAAAATGGTCATCCAAAATGTTTCTTTGTCACGGCCATAGGGAACTCCTCGATTTCGCTCGACCACAAACAGCTCCCTTTCCCGTTCAGCTGCTCCCAGATAAGAGGGAACCCACCGATGCCATCAAAAAGGCTTGCCATGGTTGCATCCCGCTCATACTGGGCGCACAGCCGTTTCAGTACCCACTTCCATGGTGGTAAAGCAATGCTGTTTCCCAGGGCTTTGTACCTGGCAGAATCGGTGGTTTTTCGAGTCTTCCCCTTGCTGTCCACCCATTCCCCGATGTCCGTCCATCCGTCTGGGAAGCCCTGTAACCGTTCACATTCCAGGGGGGTCAGCCGGCGAACCGTCATAGCCTCTCGGACTACGTTGTTCAGGTTCAGGCTTTGCCCGCCCGTGGATTTTGCTTGCAGCGTCCCGTTTGTACCCGGGCTCTCGGTCCCATGCCGACAGTCAACGGCGCACACAAGGTTTGTGGTTCCGCCCTTGCCGTCCCTGGCCTTGCAGGTCCCGGCTACGTTGTCCAGGTCGTAGCTCCCAAAGCGCTGTTGTCGGAACATGATTGGCACGTTTCCGCCACCGGTCCCCATTCTGGAGGTCAATGTGTGGCAGGGTTTCCCAGGCTCCGGGCGGCTACGATTCACAGGGCTTGTGATTTGCGCCGGGTCAAACACTGTCACAAAGGGTTGGTGCCCATGCTCCTGCGCCCGCAGGGTTCCGCTTATATCCTGGCTGATGCCCATCACGTTCCCACCCTGGTCATTCAGGCAGAAAACCGTCTGGTCGTTGTTGCAGCCCAAAGTCCCGGAAAGCTCTTTTTGCACTAACGCTCCCTTTCCGCCTCCGTCACAGCCCCCCCCTGACTCGGACTGCATAAGCAGCGCCGCTTTCAGAGCTTCCGGCAAATCCTTTCCTCTTCTCGCTGCCCGGTTCAGTATCCCCTGACAGGCCTTTGCGGACAAATAGTATTTCGGGTGCGGAGAGGCCTCCAAAATCTGCGACAAGTACGATTCTACGCCGTCTTTGGGGCACTCCCCAAAACTGCGCATCGAGTACACGCCAAGCAACGCTCCATCCGTCACCCATGAGGCATCCGCTTGTGGGCCATCCCTTTTCAGGCACAGGAACAGGGGGGGCTTTCGGCTCGATGACCCGGACCGTTTCCGTGAGGACCGCCCCGAAGTCTTTTCCTCCGTTGGAAGAGAATGCTCCGGGCACGTTTTCCCAGACCATGTATCTTGGGCGAATAAACTCACCTGTCCGTCCTCGTAAACTGTCAACGTATCTCATCTCCTTGGTGACTCGTATTTGATCCAGGAAGAGTACCGACCTTTCCCCGGAAAAACCGGCCCTTTTCCCGGCAATGCTCAAATCCTGGCAGGGACTCCCGCCAATCATCGCGTCCACCACGGGAGCAGTACCGCCGTGGATTTTGGTTATATCGCCTAGGTGTATCATTTCTCGCTTTCCTCCACCGAGGAGCGGAGCCAGGAGAGCCAGCATTTCTCGCAGTACATTCCAAGCTCGCAATGATTGGGGTTGCAGCAATCTACGTCGCTCAAGAATATCGCAAGTTCCTCGTCCGTCATAGCCCGGATTCTGTCACCGTTGGTTTCCGGCTTAGTCTCCATTTGCCTGCACCTCCACGAACTCCCCGTTCTTCAGCATGTACGGCGTGTCCGCCTTGATTTTCTCCCCGTCCACATACTCGGTTTTGACGCAAACTGGAACAGCCCTGCTTTTTTGGGCGTCATATCTCCACTCGGCAAGTGTAATCCAGCAGCCGACAGACGCTTTGACCACCGAACCATGTCCGGCGCAGCAGACAACAGAATCTTCTCCTGCGCAATCGATCCGGGCGCAGTACCCGGAGCTGCCAATCCGGGCGTAGTTCCCGGAGCTGCCAATCCGGGCGTAGTTCCCGGAGCTGCCAATCTGGGCGGAGCCCCCGGAGCTGCCAATCTGGGCGGAGCCCCCGGAGCTGCCAATCCGGGCGGAGTTCCCGGAGCTTCCAATCTGGGCGGAGCCCCCGGAGCTGCCAATCTGGGCGGAGTACCCGGAGCTGCCAATCCGGGCGTAGTTCCCGGAGCTGCCAATCCGGGCGTAGTTCCCGGAGCTGCCAATCCGGGCGTAGTTCCCGGAGCTGCCAATCTGGGCGG
>CAKSVQ010000015.1 GCA_934504065.1 uncultured Dysosmobacter sp.
CGGCAACCTCGCCATCGCCCTGCACCCCGACGAGAGCTACGCCATCGTGAAGAACAACGAAAACGGCGAAATGTACGTCATGGCCGAGGCCCTGACCGACAAGGTCATGGGCGTGGCGGGCATCCACGATTATGAGACCGTGGAGACCCACGAGGGCGCGTTCTTTGAAAACATGCTGGCGGACCATCCTTTCCTGCCCAAGACCTCCCGTCTGGTGCTGGCGGACTACGTCACCATGGACTCCGGCACCGGCTGCGTCCACACTGCCCCCGGCTTCGGCGCGGACGACTATCAGACCTGCAAGCGCTACGGCATGGAAATGGTGGTGCCCGTCAACGATCAGGGCCGCCACACCGACTATGCCGGAAAGTACGCGGGCATGGTGGTGGAGGAATCCAACCCCGTCATCCTCAACGACATGAAGGAGTCCGGCGCGCTGCTGGCCAGCGAGGACATCGTCCACAGCTATCCCCACTGCTGGCGCTGCAAGCACCCCATCATCTTCCGCGCCACGCCCCAGTGGTTCTGCTCGGTGGAGACCTTCAAGGACGAGGCCTGCGCCGCTACCGACGACGTGCGCTGGGTGCCCGGCTGGGGCATTGACCGCATGAAGAGCATGATCCGCGAGCGCACCGACTGGTGCATTTCCCGCCAGCGCAAGTGGGGTCTGCCCATCCCCGTGGTATACTGCAAGGACTGCGGCAAGCCCGTGTGCACCGACGAGACCATTTCTGCCATTTCCGACCTCTTCGCCAAAGAGGGCTCCAACGCCTGGTTCTCCAGGGACGCCAGCGAGTTCCTGCCCGAGGGCTTTGCCTGCCCCCACTGCGGCAGCAAGTCCGGCTTTGAAAAGGAGACCGACACGCTGGACGGCTGGTTCGACTCCGGCTCCTCTCACTTCGCCGCCATGAAGCACGATCAGGGCTTCTGGCCCGCCACCATGTATCTAGAGGGCCTCGACCAGTACCGCGGCTGGTTCCAGTCCGCGCTGCTCACCGCCGTGGGCGCTTTCGGCAAGGGCGCGCCCTTCAAGGAGTGCGTCACCCACGGCTGGACCGTGGACGGCGAGGGCAAGGCCATGCACAAGTCCCTTGGCAATGGCATGGACCCCGCCGAGATCTTTGACAAATACGGTGCCGACCTGCTGCGCCTGTGGGCCGCGTCCGCGGATTACCACGCTGACATGCGCTGCTCGCATGAGATCTTCAAGCAGCTTTCCCAGAACTATCTGAAGTTCCGCAACACCGCCCGCTACTGCCTGGGCAATCTGGACGGCTTCGATCCCGACCAGCTGGTCTCCCCCGCCGATATGCTGGAGCTGGACCGCTGGGCCGTCACCCGGCTGAACGACCTGATCGCCAAGTGCTTCAAGGCCTATGACGAGTATGAGTTCAACGCCGTGACCCACGCCGTGAACGACTTCTGCGTGGTGGAGCTGTCCAACTTCTATCTGGACATCATCAAGGACCGTCTGTACTGCGACGGCAAGGACAGCGCCGCCCGCCGCAGCGCCCAGACCGCCCTGTTCCTGATCCTCGACACGATGACCAAGATCATGGCCCCCATTCTGGCCTTTACCTGCGACGAGATCTGGCAGGCCATGCCCCACCGCGCCGGAGACGATGGCCGCAACGTGGTGTTCAACGACATGAACAAACCCTTTGCGGACTATGCCCTCTCCGCCGACGAGATGGCCCGGTGGGACAAGATCATCGAGGTGCGCACCGCCGTCAACAGTGTGCTGGAGACCGCCCGCGCCGAAAAGAAGATCGGCAAGAGTCTGGAAGCCGACGTAACGCTGACCGTTCCCGCCGAGGACGCTTTCCTTGCAGAAATGGACGGCGCGGTGCTGGCCGACCTGCTCATCGTCTCGCAGGTGGAGGTCACCGTGGGCGATGCCCTGCACGCCTCTGCGGAGAACGCCGCCGGGACCAAGTGCCCCCGCTGCTGGAAGCACTCCACCAGGGCCGATGAAAATGGCCTGTGCCCCCGCTGCGCCGCCGTGGTCGCCGCCCTGCCCCAGTTCTAAAAACATAAGCCCTTCGGCTTTTCGCCGGAGGGCTTATGCCCCTCCAAGAAGTGGCCAGCGCCACTTCTTGGAAAAAGCTTCGCTGCGCTCCGTGCCTCATGACCGCTGCGTGGTCATTTCGACACACGCTCCGCGCAAAGAGTGTTCTGCCACGCACAGGTCGCGGCAGAACACGGATTTCATATCTTTCACGTCTGCGGACGTGAAACTCTGCGAGGCTCTCTGACAAACTCCGTCGGTTTCCCCTCTTGGGAAAACCGACGTTTCTTTTTTCGCGGCGCTGTGATACAATGCGTAAGAAAGACCATATAAAATCGAAATTCATACGCAGAATTCGCATTTTAAAGGAGCAGATCGATATGGATGTGATCGCCGCCATTTCCACAGGAAGCGCCGCAGCGGGCATTGGCGTGGTGCGCGTTTCCGGCGAGGGGTGCTTCACCCTGTGCGACCGGGTGTTCCGCCCCCGCAACGGCAAGCCCTTTGCCCAGCAGGCTTCCCACAAAATGGTATTCGGCGAGATGCTGGATGCCGCCGGGGCCGTCATTGACCGGGGGCTGGCGGTGCGCTTTGCCGAAGGCCACAGCTACACCGGGGAGGACTCCGCCGAATTTCACTGCCACGGCTCCCCCGTGGTGCTGCGGGAGCTGCTCAGCGCCCTGTTCGCCGCCGGGGCCCGACAGGCTCAGGCCGGGGAATTCACCCGGCGGGCCTTCTTAAACGGCAAAATGGACCTGACGGAAGCCGAAGCCGTCATTGATCTGATCGACGCCCAAACCGCCGCCGCCGCCAGAAACGCTGCTGCACAGCTGGACGGCGGCCTACGGCGACGTCTGGAGCCGATCCAAGAGGCGCTCATCGACATTACCTCCCGGTTTTACGCTGTAGTGGACTATCCGGACGAGGACATTGAGGACATCCACCCCCAGCAGGTGGAGGATGCCCTTTCCACCGCCCTCTCCGCCCTCTCTGCCCTCTCCCGCACCGCCCAGCGGGGCCGGGTGCTGAAAAACGGCGTGCGCACCGCCATCATTGGCCGTCCCAACGCGGGCAAAAGCTCCCTGCTCAACGCGCTGGCGGGCTTTGACCGCGCCATTGTCACCGACATTCCCGGCACCACCCGGGACACGGTGGAGGAGACCGCCCTGTGCGGCGGCGTGCTGCTGCGGCTGGTGGACACCGCCGGCATCCGTTCCACCGCCGATGAGGTAGAGCGGTTGGGCGTGGAGCGCAGCCGCAGGGCGGCGGAGGATGCCGACCTTGTTCTGGCGGTGTTCGACGGCAGCCAGCCCCTCACCGCGGAGGACCGCGCCATTATGGAGCTGGCTGCGGGGCAAAGGCACTGGCTCCTCATCGCCAACAAGGCCGACCTGCCCTCTCCCACTCCGCTCACATGGAATGGCGTGGGCACGGCCCCTGCCGCCGTCCTCTCCCTCTCCGCCCGCACCGGGGCGGGGCTGGACACACTGGAACAGGCCGTGGCAGCCCTCTTCCCCGCTATTTCCGCCGCCGAAAGCGGGTCGCTTCTGACCAACGCCCGGCAGGAATCCGCCGTACAGCGGGCGCTGGACGCTGTGCAGCGGGCGCTGGACGCGCTGCGGGCCGGATTTACCCCAGATGCCATTCTCACCGACGCCGAGGAGGCGCTGGACGCCATCGGCGAGCTGACGGGCCGCACCGCGAAAGAAGAGATCGTGGGGGCGGTATTCAGCCGCTTCTGCGTGGGAAAGTGACGGCAGGGGCCGAAGCGCGTCGAAATCTCATTTTCATTCTTTCTTTGCGTGGTTTACAAAACCACGTCCCCGTGGTATAATTTCTTTATATGTGATATGCACAAAGGAGGAACCTATGCAGGATTTGAATGAACTGCGCCAGCGGCTGCGGCAGCAGCGCCCCGTGGTGTGGGAACAGCTGCCGGATTTTGCCCTGTACATGGATCAGGTGCTCAGCTATATGGACCGCCAGACGCTGCGCTTTGACGAAGGCAGTACACTGACCGCCGCCATGGTGAACAATTACACGAAAAGCGGCCTGCTGCCCCGGGCGGACGGAAAAAAGTACAACCGGGAGCATCTGGCCTATCTCACCGCCATCTGCGTTTTAAAGCAGGTGCTCTCCGCCCGGGACATCGACCTGCTCTTTCAGGAAGAGCTGCGGGGCGAGCGGCAGGTACAGGACGGGTACGCCTCTTTCTGCGCCAGCCTTGACAGCGCCCTGAATCTGACGGCCAGTGAGATGGACAGCAGGGATGAAAGCGCCTCACTGGCGGATTCCGCCATTCATTTTGCCCTGCTCAGCTATGCCGCAGGCCTTGCCGCCCAGCGCTATGTGGCCGCCCTGCGGGAACAGCACGGCGAAACGCCGAAAAAAGTAAAGGAGCGCGCCTGATATGCGAGAGTATGTGATCCTTACCGACAGCTGCTGCGACCTTCCGGCCCAAACCGCGCAGGAAACGGGCCTTGCGGTGCTTCCCCTGAGTCTGGAAATGGGCGGCAGGACCTACCGCAACTATCTGGACGGCCGCGAGATCGGCTTTCACGATTTTTACGAGCGCATCCGCGCCGGGGAAACGGCCACCACCTCCGCCGTCAGCGTGGGGGACTTTGAGTCGGCCATGACCGCCGCCGTGGAGGCGGGGCTGGATGTGCTGTGCCTGTGCTTTTCCTCTGCCCTCTCCGCCACCTACCAGTCCGCCGTGATCGCCGCCGAAGAGCTCTCTGCGGCCCATCCCGAGGCCAGACTGCTGGTGGTGGACTCGCTGTGCGCTTCACTGGGGCAGGGGCTTTTCTGCTATCTCTGCGCACAGGAAAAGGCCAGGGGCCGCACCATGGAAGAGGTCTATCAATTTGCGCTGGATAACCGGGGCCGGGTGTGCCACTGGTTCACCGTGGACGATCTCAACCACCTCAAGCGGGGCGGGCGCATCAGCGCCGCCACCGCCCTGTTCGGCACCATGCTGGCCATCAAGCCCGTGCTGCACGTGGACGACGAGGGCCGCCTGACCGCCGTGAGCAAGGCCCGTGGGCGCAAGGCCTCCCTGACCGCGCTGGTGGACAGAATGGAAAAAACCGCCCTTGACCCCGCCCACCAGACCGTGTTCATCAGCCATGGCGACTGCCTGCCTGACGCGGAATTCGTGGCGCAGGAGATCCGCCGCCGCATGGGCACCACAGACATCCGCATCAACTTCATCGGGCCCGTCATCGGCAACCACGCGGGCCCCGGCACGGTGGCGCTGTTCTTTTTGGGAACGCAGCGCTGAAAGAGAGGAACGAACATGAACTGGTTAGCCCTGCACATTGAAACGAACCACACGGGTCTCGAGGCCGTGGAGACCATGCTCTCCGCGCTGGGGATCGACGGGGTGGTCATTGACGACGAAACGGAATTTCAGGATTTTCTGGAAAACAACCACCAGTACTGGGACTATGTGGACGAGGAGCTGGAGGCGCGGATGCACGGCGCGTCCCGCGTGACCTTCTACCTCTCCACCGACGAAGAGGGCTTTGCCAAAATGGGCGAGGTGCGCATAGCCCTGCAGGCCCTGAAGGACAGCCGCAGCGACTGCGGCACCCTGCTGATGACCATGGACGACCTGCAGGACGCCGACTGGGAAAACAACTGGAAGCAATACTATAAGCCCATGGAGATCGGCCAGCGGCTGCTGGTGATCCCCCAGTGGGAGCAGGCCGACCCCGCCGGACGGGTGCCGCTGATCCTGGACCCCGGCCTGACCTTCGGCACTGGGAGCCACGCCACTACCCAGCTGTGCCTGACGGCGCTGGAGCAGGCCGTCCACGGCGGAGAACAGGTGCTGGACCTTGGCTGCGGCAGCGGCATTTTGTCCATTGCCGCACTGAAGCTGGGCGCGGCCCACGCCGTGGCCGTGGACATTGACGACAAGTGTCTGGACGTGGCCTATGAAAACGCCGCCCTCAACGGCATCGGCAAGGATACCTACACCGTGAAGGTGGGCGATGTACTGGGCGACTCAGCACTGCGGGCGGAGCTTGGCAGCGGCTACCACATCGTGCTTGCCAACATCGTGGCGGACGTGATCATCGGCCTTGCGCCCATGGTGCGTTCGCTGCTGGCCCCCGACGGACTGTTCCTCTGCTCCGGCATCATTGACGACCGGGCAGACGAGGTGGCCCAGCGCCTGCGGGAAGCCGGGCTGACCATTACCGAGACCCGGTCGGACGACGGCTGGTTTGCCTACACCTGCCGTTAACAGGAAGCGGAGGCGTTTTCGTGGAGAAATTATACCAATGCAACCGCTTTGTGGGCAAATACTTCCCGTGGTTCGTGCTGGCCTGTGCGGCGGCAGGCGTGCTGTTTCCTGACACGCTGTCCCATCTCAACGGCATTCTGGTGCCGCTGTTCGCCTTTATGACCTTTTCCAACAGTTTGGGCGGCGGCTTCCGGGAGCTGGGGCGGGTGTTTTTGCACCCGCTGCCTGTCATTCTGGTGCTGGCGCTGCTGCACATCGTCATCCCCGTGGCCACGCTGGGACTGGGCAGCCTGCTCTTCCCCAACGACCCCCTGTTTACCACGGGGCTGGTGCTGGAATATGTGATCCCCACCGGCGTTGCCTCGCTGATGTGGGTGGGAATGTGCGCCGGAAACGCATCGCTGTGCCTTTCCATCGTGCTGCTGGACACGCTGCTGGCCCCGGCAGTGATCCCCCTGCTTTTAAAGCTCTTGGTAGGCTCCGTGGTGGAACTGGACGCATGGAGCATGATGAAGGACCTTCTTGTCATGGTGGCGCTGCCCGCGCTGGCTGCCATGACGCTGTATCAGGTGACAGGCGGCAAGGTGGCCGTGACGCTCAAGCCCAAGCTGGAGCTTTTTTCCAAGCTGGCGCTGCTGACCATGATCGGCGCCAACGCTACCTCCTGCGCCCCGTTCCTCCACCAGCTCAACGCCACGCTGGTGAAAGTGATGCTGGCGGTGTTCCTCATCTGCCTCTTCGGCTTTCTCGCCGGGTACTGGTGCGGCAAGGCGCTGCATCTGGATTATCCCACCTGCGAGACGCTGTGTTTGAACACCGGACTGCGCAATGTCAGTGCCGGGGCCGTGCTGGCCATGCAGTATTTCCCGCCCGCGGCCATGTTCCCTGTGGCCTTCACCCCCCTCTTTCTGCAATTCACCACCTCGGTGATCGTCAAGGTCCTGATGAACACTCCCTCCGCCAAAGCCCACCGGGCCCGGCAGGAAACGGTATAAACCTTTTTCGACAGTCTGTATGCCCGCCGGAAAACTGGCGGGCATTTTTTTGTGAATTTTGGCGTTTGATTCGAGCAATTCCGCCGGATTTTTGCACTTTTGCGAAGTACAATGAAAAAAAACGGAAGGAGGCGCTTTTATGGAGCGGCCAGATCGCGTGTTATCGATTCGGGTGGAGGACATCCGCCCCAATCCCTACCAGCCCCGCCGCGTGTTTGACGACGGCGCCCTGCGGGAGTTGGCCGCGTCCATCCGCCGCCACGGGATCCTGCAGCCCCTGACCGTGCGCCCCGCCGCAGACGGCAAATGGGAGCTGGTGGCCGGAGAGCGGCGGCTGCGGGCCGCCCGGATGGCGGGTCTTGCCGCCGTGCCCTGCATCCGCCGCACTGCCGACGACCGGGAGGCCGCCGCGCTGGCGCTGGTGGAGAACTTGCAGCGGCGGGACCTGCACTATCTGGAAGAGGCTGCCGCCATTGCCGCCTATCTCCGCCAGACGGGCTGCACGCAGGAGGAGGCCGCCGCCGTGCTGGGCCGCTCCCCCTCCGCGCTGGCCAACAAGCTGCGCCTGCTGCGGCTGGGTCCCGCCGTGCGGGCAGTGCTGGTGGAGCACGGCCTGACCGAGCGCCACGCCCGCTGCCTGCTGCGACTGGAGGACGAGGAAGAGCGCCTTGCCGCCGCCCGCCACATGGCAGCCAAAGGGCTGAACGTGGCGCAGGCCGAGCAGTATGTGGAGCAGCGGCTGGGGACCCTGCAAACCACCGCGCCCAAGCGGCGGCGCACCTTCATCCTCAAGGACGTGCGGCTGTTTCTCAACAGTCTGGACCGGGGACTGCGGCTGGTGCGGGAGGCCGGAGTGGACGCCCGCACCGAGCGCCGGGAGACCGACGACGCCATTTTGCTGACCATCCGCATCCCCAAGCAGCGGCAGGCGCTGTAACGGGCGGCATTTTCCGAGGTTGTTACTGGATTGTAATACTTTTTCCCTCCGCATTGTGCTAGAATGAAGTTATGTGGCATAGGCTGGCACTGTGGCCTGTCCACCAAATCACTGAGCACAGGAGGGGCTTCATGGAAGAGATCACAAACGAAGCCGTTGCGGAAAAGCGGCCGTCCGGTGGCGCACGGCTGAAAAAGGGCGGAAACGGGCTGCTGATCGCCGTCGGGATCGCGGCTGCCGCCGCAGTGCTGATTTACATTGCCTTGTGCGTTTACGCCGGGTCGCTGCGTACCTTTTATCCCCACCGCCACATCAACGGCGTGGACGTAGGGGGGCTCAGCGTGGCACAGGCACAGGAAAAGCTGGAGACCACCCTGCTCTCCCAGACCATCACCCTGAAAAATGAAGAGACGGACACCTCGGCCACCCTCACCGTGGCCGATCTCGGCTATACGGCAGAGGACTTTGCCGGAGACGCCCAGTTATGGAAGGACGAGGACGACCAGCGGGGCTTTTTGAGCCGGGGCTGGGCGTATCTTGCCATTGTGACCGGGCGCTGGAGCGGCGGTGCCCACTGGCCGGACATGGACCCCGCCGCGCTGGAGCGCACGGCGGACGCCCTGACGCAGAGCCTTTCCCTACCGGCGGTGGACAGCTCTTATACGCTGACGGACAGCTCCGTGCGCATCGTCAAGGCCAAGGACGGCCGCACGCCCGTAGGACTGCGGGACGCGCTGGCCGATATTTCCACATACAGCCTGACAGACTACACCCTCTCTTTTGATTTCGCCGCCGTGCCCGCCAAAACCCTGACGGCGCAGGCCATTCACGACGAGGCCGCTGCCGACATGAAAAACGCCGGATACGACCCGGTGAGCCAGTCCATCACCCCCGAGCAGCTGGGGGCGGACTTTGACGTGTCCGCCGCGCAGGCGGCGCTGGACGGTGCGGCCCCTGGCGAGACTGTGGAAATTCCCGCCGCCATCGAATACCCCGCCGTGACGGCAGAGAACCTGAAGGGCGTGCTGTTCCGGGACGTGCTGGGCGAAGCCAGCACCAAGGTGGGCGGCACGGCGGCGCGGAAATCCAACGTGAAGCTCTCCGCCTCCACCATCAACGGCTATGTGATGAACAGCGGCGACGTGTTCTCCTATAACGGCGTGGTTGGCCAGCGGACGGCGGCCAACGGCTATCAGGCCGCCCCGGCCTATGTCAAGGGTGAGACGGTGGACGAGATCGGCGGCGGCATCTGCCAGACCTCCTCCACGCTGTACCTCGCCTGCCTGCGGGGGAATCTGGCCATCACCGAGCGCTATGCCCACCGCTATATCCCCGCCTACATCCCCGCCGGCATGGACGCGACCGTCTCCTGGGGCGGGCCGGATTATAAGTTCACCAACGACACGGACTATCCCATCAAGATCGTCACCAGCTACGTGGGCGATTACCTCACCGTGAAGATCCTGGGCACCAATGTCACCGGGATCACCGCCAAAATGACCAACGAAAAACTCTCCACCACCGATTTTCAGGTGGTCTATGAGGATGACGCCACGCTGGCCCCCGGCACGGAGCGGGTGAAGACCACCCCCTATACCGGGTCCAAGTGGAAGACCTACCGCCACCTCTACGACGCCAATGGCAACCTGATCTCCTCCGCTTATGAGGCGACCAGCGACTATAAGTCCCGCAACAAGGTCATTTTGCGGGGCCCCGCCAAGGCGGAGGCCACGCCTTCCACCCCTGCCGCGCCCTCCACGCCCGCTTCTTCCCCGGTGGAGACCCCGACCCAGACGCCGGAGACGCCCACACCGGAAACCCCTGCCGCGCCGCCGGAGCAGTCCCCGGAGGAGAGCACCACCATCATCACCATCCCCGACGCGCCGGAAGAAGCCGCCTAAAACAATCCATCCACTTACAAAAAATCTCCGCATGGAACGAGTCCATGCGGAGATTTTGTCTTTTGAAACAGCGGCTTCGTCACTTTTGCGAAAGTTAAAGATTCTTTTCCCGCTTCAGTCTGCGGATGTCCCGCCCTACAAAGGGCAGCAGCTGATACTCCCCCTCGATGCGGGAGGCGATCTGCGCAGAATACCGCTGGGCCAGCTGATCCGGGGAGAGGTTGGTGCTGATAATGGTGGACTTCTTTTCCATCAGCCGCCCGTTGACGATCTGATAGAGTGCGGACTGGACGAAGGTAGTGGTCATTTCCGTGCCCAGATCGTCCAGAATCAGCAGGTCACAGTTCATCACCCGTTCCACGTCGCCGCTGGCGTTTTCCTCCCGGGTGAACTTCTGCGCCTCGAAGCGCTGGAACACGCTGCCCGCCGTGTCATATACCACGGAAAAGCCGTTTCCGCTGACCTCCCGGGCAATGGCAGCGGAAAGGTGGGTCTTTCCCAGCCCCGGCGCGCCAAACAGCAGGAGGTTCGCCGGGCGCTTGCCGAACTGGTGGGCAAAGTCGGCGCACACATCGTATACGCTCTCCATATTCTCCCGCATGGAAAGGCCCATGGAGGCAACATAGTCCTTGGGGTACCAGTCCAGCGAAAAGCTGTCAAAGCTCTGGCTGCCAAGGTCCAGCATCCGGGAAAGCTCCTTTTGCTGCTCCTCGGCGTAATACCGCCGCAGGCAGCGGCACACCTGCCCGTTGCGGTAGCCCGTGTCGCCGCACAGCGAGCAGGCAGGCTTTTCCTCCAGACAGTCCTCCGGCAGGCCCATTTCCCCCAGCAGCTGCCGCTTTTCCGCCTGTATCCGCAGGTTTTCATCCCGCAGGGCCTCCACCGCCGGGATGGGGTCGTGCCCCTGCCGCAGCGCGCCGGAGATGATGCGGCTCATGGTGGCGCGGAGCTGGGCGTCGATCTCCCGCAACCGGGGCTGGCGGCGGAACACACTCTCCCGCCGGGTCAGAAACCGCTCCTCCCGCACCCGGCGGTCCTCTTCAAACCGCTCCATGGCGCGGTGCATGATCTTGCCATCGTATGCCAAGGCCTGTTACCCCCTGTCTCTGTGCAGTGCCCGCACGTATTTGCTCAGATCGCCGCCGTCCTGCGGGGCCTGCTCCTGCCGCTGGGCGGCGGGGCGGTCGCCCTGCCGCACCTCTTCCAGCGTGTGCAGTCCCGCCTCGTGCCAGCGCTTCAAAATCCCGTTGCAGTAGGGCCACTTCAGCTCATGGCACTTGAGCACCGTTTTGTCATAGGCCAGCGCCACCGTCTCCGGCGGGAAGCCCCACTCCTGCCATGCGTTGAGATATTTTTCCTCCGACGCCGCCGGGGCCCGGTCGCCCAGCTGCAGCGCCCGCATGAACTGGGGCAGCGCCCCCTGCCGCTGGGCGTATTTTTTCAGATATTCCGTTGCGGAGCGCTGGGTGTCGATCCCCATCCGCGCCCATGCATAGCCCTCTTTTTCGATCTGGCGCAGCGTGGGCCGCCGCCCCTCGCCATAGCGGCGGCGGATGCGCTCGTCGCAGTGGCACACCAGCAGGTACACCACGTCTGCCGGAAGGCCCAGATAATCCGTCAGCCCCAGCAAAACACCCACGTCCGGGGTGGTCAGCTTCTTGCCCAAACGGCGCTCCACCTCCGCCACCAGCCCCCGGAACTCGCCGCTTTCCTCCAGCGAGCGGGTGATGTCCGCCCGCTGGTACTCCGGCTTTTCGTCCGCGGGCTCCGGCACGGTCTCCGCCGCCGGGGCCACAAGGCCCATGGCCCGCAGGGCCTCCTCCGCCGCCTCGATGCGCTCCCGCTGCCAGCGCAGCTCCCCGGCCAGCGACCGGGGGGGCACCGCGCCATGGTGGCGCAGCAGCGCAATGTATAAAAGGGCCGCGTCGCCGTCGCCCTTTTCCAGCAGGCGGCGCGCCGCCTGTGCGGAAAGCGTAACGCTCTCGTCCGCCGTGTGGATCAATACGCTGGCCATATCCGGCCCTCCTCTCTTTCGTGCCGCACGCCGTCAGCTTTCCGCCCGGCGCACGTTTCTTCTGCTTATTTTACACGATAATCCCGCCTACGGCAAGCCCCGGAAAAAATGTGAACTTTCCTGAAATCTCTTCTTTTTTTCTGGCTTCTCCCAGTGGCGTATGCTATACTGTAAGCTGTAAAAATGGGCGGGGTATGCCCTGCTGTGCCGTTAAACGCTTAAAGGAGGAATTTTTCATGGCAAACCGGGTCGTCGTGACGATCTGCGGGGAGGATTACACCTTCGTCGCAGAGGAATCCACCAGCTATATGCAGAAGGTGGGAGATTATGTGGGGGATAAAATGACGGACATCCTTAATAACTCCAAGGTCGGCCGGACCGACGCCGCCGTGCTCACCGCCGCCAACATTGCCGACGAGCTGTTCAAGGCGCAGGCTGCCGCCGAGGCCCTGCGGGGCCAGATCAAAGGGTATCTGGACGAGGCCGGCAAGGCGCAGGCCGAGGTCAGCGACCTCAAGCGGGAGGTCTTCCGCTTACAGCAGAAGCTGGACGGGAAAAACCACGGATGAAGCCGGAGCTGCTGGCCCCCGCCGGGTCGCCGGAGTCCCTCCGCGCCGCCGTGCAGAACGGCGCGGACGCGGTATATCTGGGCTGGGGGGACTTCAACGCCCGCCGCAGCGCCAAAAACTTTTCCGACGAGGAATTTGCCGCCGCTCTTTCCTATTGCCACGTGCGGGGGGTGCGGGTCTTTCTCACGCTGAACACCCTGCTCACCGACCGGGAGCTTCCCCGGGCGGTGGAGACCGCCGCCCGGGCCTGCCGCATGGGGGTGGACGCCGTGCTGGTGCAGGACTGGGGCCTTTTTGACCTGCTGCGCCGCACGCTGCCGGACCTGCCCCTGCACGCCAGCACCCAGATGAGCCTGTTTACCTCCGGCGGCGCGGCGGAAATGGCAAAGGACGGCTGCGAGCGGGTGGTCATCGCCCGGGAATGCTCCGCCGAAGACACCGAGGCCATCTGCCGCGCCTGCGGCGCGGAGGTGGAGGTATTCGTCCACGGCGCGCTTTGCATGTGCTATTCCGGCCAGTGCGCCATGAGCGCCCTGATCGGCGGCCGCTCCGGCAACCGGGGCCGCTGCGCTCAGCCATGCCGCCTGCCCTACGGGGTGAACCAACCCGCCGGAAAGCAATATCCCCTCAGCCTGAAAGACAACTGCCTTGCCCATGAGCTGGGGGAAATGGCCCGGATGGGCGTTGCCTGCCTGAAGCTGGAAGGGCGGATGAAGCGGCCGGAATACGTGGCCGTGGTCACCCGCATTTACGCCCGGCTGCTGGAAGAGGGCCGCGCCCCCACCCCCGCCGAGGAACAGGAGCTGGAGCAGGCCTTTTCCCGCTCCGGCTTTACCGATCTTTACTGGCAGGGGCGGCACGGACCTGAGATGTTCGGCACCCGGCCGGAAAATGCCCCGGAGCCAAAGGCCCTGTTTGACGCGGCCCGCAGCGCCTATGAAAAGGACGCCCTGCGCACGGTGCCCGTGCGCTTTGCCTGCACGATCCGGGCAGGCCAGCCCTGCACCCTGACCGTTTCGGATGCCGACGGCCATACGGCTACCGTCTCCGGCCCCGTGCCGGATGCGGCGCGCAATCGGGCCGTCACCGCGGAGGAGATCGCCCAGCGGCTGAAAAAAACCGGGGGCACCGCCTTTGCCTGCGCGGACGCGGCAGTCACGGTGGACGAGGGTCTTTCCCTGCCCGCCAGCGCCGTCAACGCGCTGCGGCGGGAAGCACTTGCCGCACTGGAAGCACTGCGCACCGCTGTTCCCCAGCGGCGGGAGCTGCCCATCCCCCCACTGGCATCCGGCCGCTGCGGCGCGGACGCTCCGGCGTTCACCGTATCGGTGGTCAATGCCGCCCAACTCACCGGGGGGCTGCTGGAAATGCGCCCCGCCCGGACTTACGTCCCACTGGAGCTGATGGCGGACTTTCCCACCCTGCCCATTGGGGAAACGGAGTGGTGCGCCGTGCTGCCCCGGATCTGGCGGGACCGGGACGAACCCCGGCTGCGGGAAATGCTGCGCCGGGCGGCGGACATGGGCGTGAGCGCCGTGGCCGTGGGGAACATCGGCCACCTCAGTCTGATCCCGGAGGGCTTTACCGCCTACGGCGACTTTGGCCTGAATGTGTTCAACAGCTATTCGCTGGACTATCTGCGTCAGAAGGGGCTCTCCTCCGCCTGCCTTTCCTTTGAGCTGCGCACTGCCCAGATGCGGGACATCACCAAGGTGCTGCCCACGGAGGCCATTGTCTACGGGCGGCTGCCATTGATGGTGACGGAGAACTGCCTGATCCAAAACAGCGTGGGCTGCCGATGCGACCGCCCCAACACCCTGAACGACCGCACAGGCGCAGCCTTCCCTCTGCTGAGCGTGTTCGGCCACCGCACGGAGATTGAAAACAGCCGCCCGCTGTGGCTGGGCGACAAACAGGACTGGAAGCGCTGCGGCCTTGCCTACGCCCGGCTGCGCTTCACCACGGAAACGTCCCGGGAGTGCGCGGACATTTTCCACGCCTATCTGCGCGGCGACGCCGCCCCCGGCCCATTCACCCGGGGCCTGTCTGAGCGAGGCGTGGAGTGACGATTTTCAAACACAATTCGTAATATTATCATTTAAAAATACAATTCATTATCAGTTTTCGAGGTTTTACATGGAAGAGATCAAGGTAAAATATTTTGTGGACGGGTTGGATGAGCTGTGCTACGTGGCGGGGAAATCCGACTGGATCGACCTCCACGCCGCCGAGGATGTGGACATGAAGGCCGGAGAATTCCGCCTGATCCCGCTGGGGGTGGCCATGGCCCTGCCGGGGGGTTATGAAGCCCACATCGCCCCCCGCAGCTCCACCTTCAAGCATTACGGTCTGCTGCAAACCAACTCTGTGGGCGTAGTGGACGGCTCATACTGCGGGGACAATGACCAGTGGTACTTCCCCGCCTACGCCACCCGGGACGTGCACGTGGACAAAAACGACCGCATCTGCCAGTTCCGCATCCTGCGCAACCAGCCCCCGCTGCACTTTGAACGGGTGGAGCATTTAAGCGGCCCTGACCGGGGCGGCTTTGGCTCCACCGGAAAGTGAGGGCGGCCATGGCAGCCATTGTTCTGGCCTCCGCCTCCCCCCGGCGGCAGGAGCTTTTACGGCGCATCGGCATTGAGGACTTTGCCATCCGGGTACCTGAAACGGGCGAACACTACCCGGCAGGGCTCTCCCCCCGGGAGACGGTGGAGTACATCTCCCGGGAAAAGGCGGACGCCGCCAAGGCGCTGTGCACGGCAGATGAAATCATCATCACCGCTGACACCATGGTCTTTCTGGACGACGCCCGGCTGGGAAAGCCCCGGGACGAAGAAGACGCCCTGCGGATGCTGACCGCCCTGCAGGGCCGCCGCCATAGCGTATGCACCGGGGTAACGGTGCGGCAGGGCAGGCGCTCCTATACGGAGAGTGAGGAAACGCAGGTGTTCTTCCGCCCCGCCTCGAAGGAAGAGCTCATGAACTACATCCGCAGCGGCGAACCCATGGACAAGGCCGGAGCCTATGGCATTCAGGCCAAGGGCGCGCTGCTGGTGGAGCGCATCGAGGGCGATTTTTTCAACGTGATGGGGCTTCCGGTGCTGCGCCTGAGCCGGATGCTGGCCCGGTTTGGAATTTTCTGCCTTTAAGGAGGCCTTCCCTTGAAGAATTTCCTGAAAGAACACGGATTATGGGTGCTGTTCGCCGCGGCGGTGATTGCCGTGGCGCTGGCTGTCATGTCCGTTTTCAGCTATTCCCCGCTGGTCAACGCCGTGGGCACGGTGGCGGCCCCCTTCCGAGCGGCCTATACCGCCGTGGCCACGTGGTTCAACGACAAGCAGAATTATTATAAGGACACCACCTCGCTGGAAGAGGAAAACGCCGCCCTGCGCCGCCGTCTGGCGGAGATGGAAGCCTCCGTCCGGCAGGCGGAATCCGACAGCGCGGAAAATGTCCGCCTGCGGGAGCTTTTGAACCTGCGGGAACAGCGGCGGGACATCACCGGGGATCTGGAAGCGGCCCTCATCACCGAGCACACCGCCACCAACTGGACCTCTGCCCTGACGCTGAACAAAGGCTCCCAGCACGGCGTGGAACTCAATGACTGCGTGATCGACGAGACCGGGGCGCTGGTGGGCACTGTCAGCGAGGTGGGAGTGAACTGGTGCCGGGTGCTGACCGTGGCGGACACGGACACCTCGCTGGGCGCGCAGGTGTTCCGCACCGGGGAGCTGGGCCTTGCCCAAGGCGACTTTTCCCTGATGGAGCAAAACCGCCTGCGGCTGGACTATCTTCCCGCCGACTCCCAGCTTCTCAGCGGCGATTTGGTGGTCACCTCCGGGCTGGGCGGCTTTTACCCCTCCGGGCTGGTGATCGGCTCGGTGGAAGAGGTGCGGCTGGATGACTCCGGCGCGGCCTCCTATGCCATTCTGGCCCCCAAGGTGGACTTTTCCCAGCTGGCGGAGGTGTTCATCATCAAATCCTTTGACATTGTGACGTAAAGGGGCTTTCTATGCTGGCGCGAAATGAGACCATTTTCAAATGGGTGCTGTATGCCGCCGCCACGGTGATGTGGCTGGCGGCGCAGGAGGCGCTGTTTCAGCGCTGCACCGTCTGGGGTGTGATCCCCTTTGTGTATCCGCTGCTTGCGGCCATTCCAGCGACCTTTGAAGGCCCTGTGCCCGGCACGGCGTTTGCTCTGGGCGTGGGTGTGGTGTGCGACCTGCTGCTGCCCGCCCCCCTGCCCTGTTTTTACACGCTGGTATTTCCGCTGGTGGGGCTGTGCGCGGCTCTTTTGGCGCAGGAGGCGCTTCCGGCAGGTTTTCTCTGCTCGCTGGCTGTGGGCGCCGCCGCCTTTTTGCTGACCGATCTGTTCTCCGCCCTGCTGCTGTGGCTGCGCCACGGCGGCGCGTGGCGGGCCGCCGCCTATCTGGCCGTGCGGGAATTCTGTGTGACCGCCCCGTTGAGCGTGCCTGTCACGGCGCTGTACCGGGCGGTTTTCCGCAAGACCCACCGTGACGACTGACCGAAAAGGAGACTCCATGGAACCAAAGCTCCCTCAATCCCGGCTGATCGCGCTGACGGGCTTTATGGCCGCCGTGCTGCTGGTATATCTGGGCATCCTATTCAATACGCAGGTGCTGGACCATGACGCATACCTTGCCAAGTCCGTCCACTCCATCGCCAAGGAAGAGACGGTCAGCGCCTCCCGGGGCATCATCACCGACCGCAGCGGCCGGACGCTGGTCTCCAACAGTTCTGCCTATGACCTGACCTTTGACACCTCCCTTTTGAAAAAGGACGAGGATATGAATGAGGCCATTTCCCGGCTGCTGGCGCTGTTCCGTGAGCAGGATCAGGCGTGGCTGGATACTCTGCCCATCGCCCGGGAGGCCCCCTATGGCTATACGCTCTCGCAGGTATCCTTCACCCAGCGCAGCCGCTTCCTCTCCTATTTAAAAACGCTGGACGGCGCAAAAAAGGCGCTGGGCAGCTATCTTCTCTCTCATCCCGAACTGGTGGAGAAAACAGAGGAGGACGACACCGCCGAGCCTGACACCACCGCCACACCGGAAAAGCAGGGCGCCGCCCTGCTGGACCGCTTCTCCGCCTCGGCGCTGACCGATGAGGTTTTGAACGGCGCGGGCCTGACCCCCGCCGCCGTGCTGGACATGATGGCGGAAAAGGCCGCCCTGCCCGAGGGACTTTCCGCGCGGGAGCGGCGGGAAATTCTGGGTGTGCGCTATGAACTGGCCGTCCGCCGCATCAGCGGCTATACCGGGTGCGTGCTGGTGGAGGACATTAACACGGAGCTGATCTCCCTGCTGGCCGACGGGCGCTATGACGGGGCCAAGGTCACCACCTCCACTCGGCGGGAATACCACACCTCCTACGCTTCCCACATTCTGGGCACCGTTGGCGCCATCGACTCCAAGGAAGAACTCACCGCGCTGGGCGAGGGCTATACTCTTTCCGACACGGTGGGCAAGTCCGGCGTGGAGGCCGCCTTTGAGCAGTATCTCAAGGGCAGCGACGGAAAGCGCATCCTCTCTGTGAACGACGAGGGTAAGATCACCGGACAATACTACGAGACTGACCCGGAGCCGGGCTGCACCGTGGAGCTGACCATTGATCTGGAGCTTCAGAAAACCGTGGAGGACGCACTGGCCAATACCATTGAAAAAATGAACGCCGGGGACGGCAACACTGCCCGGGGCGGCGCGGCCGTGGTCATGAAGGTGGGCACCGGGGAAATTCTGGCCCTTGGCAACTACCCCACCTACGATCTTTCCACCTTCCGCCAGCCGGAGGTTTACGCCCAGCTTTCCCAGAACCCGGCCAATCCCTTCCAGAACCGGGCCACCTCCTCGGCCTATGCTCCCGGCTCCACCTTTAAACCCCTCACCGCGCTGGCCGCGCTGGAAGAGGGCGTGGTCACCCTGACGGAAAAAATCAACGACCCCGGCGTGTGGTACTATCCCCAGATGATCGAGGGCAGCCAGCCCTTTAAGGCCCACTGCTGGAAACGCAGCGGCCACGGTCGGCTGAACATCACGCAGGCCATCACCAACTCCTGCAACGTGTTCTTCTATGAGATGGGCTACCGTCTGGGCATCAACGCCCTGAATCAATACGCAAAAGAATTCGGCCTTGGCCAGAGCACAGGCATTGAGATCGGCGACAAGACCGGCGTGCTGGCAGGTCCCGAAGAGCGGGAGGCCGCCGGAGGCACCTGGTACGGCGGCGACACCACGCAGGCCGCCATCGGCCAGTCCGACAACCTTTTCACTCCCCTTCAGCTGGCCAATTACATTGCAACGCTGGTCTCCGGCGGCAAGCACTGCCAGGCCCACCTGCTGAAAACCGTAAAGACCTACGACAATTCCGAGGTGGTGGCAGTGGGCAACACCCAGCCGCTGAACACCGTTTCCTTCAGCGACAGCACCCTGCAGGCTATTAAGCAGGGCATGCTGGGCTATACTCAGCCCGGCGGTATGGTTTACAGCGCCTTTAAGGACTGCATCGTCACCGCAGGCGCCAAAACCGGAACCACCCAGCTGGGCAACGGCAAGAAAAACAACGGTATGTTCGTCTGCTTCGCCCCCTATGACGACCCGGAGATCGCCATCGCCATCGCCATTGAGCAGGGCGACGCCGGCGCGGCGCTGGCCTCCACTGCCGTGACCATCCTCAACGATTACTTCTCCACCGACGAGAGCGGCGCGGCCATCGTGGGCGAGGATACGCTGCTGCCCTGACGGCAGAGCGCGATTTTGACCAAGGAGTTTTTTCCATGAGTGAGCCCTTTGTTTTTGACCCCCGGTGTGAGCTGTGCAAAAGCCCATATGGCGCGGCGGTGTGCGGCACGGCCGTCACCTTTACCTGCCGCCCTCTTGCGCGGGAGGGCTTTACCCACTGCGCGCTGGTGGTGCAGGCGGACTTCTCCGGGAAAACGTGGGAGACCGAGCTTTCCCCCGCCGGGTTTTGGGGCAAACGGGTGGGCTTTTCCACCGTACTCACCGTGCCGGAGGAGCCGGAGCTGCTGTTCTACCACTTCCGCTTCTGGCGGGATGACGGCTCCGGCTGCGACCTTGACCGCACCGGATACCGAAGCGACGGACAGGTCTCGCCCTGGCAGCTGACGGTCTATCGGGAAAGCCGCTGCCCGGAGTGGTACGGCGAAGGGTTGGTGTACCAGATTTTCCCAGACCGTTTCTGCCGCCTTTCCCTGCCCGATCCCGACGGGATGGTGGGAGACCGCTGGGTGCACCCAAACTGGACGGAGCAGCCCGTCTGGCGGCCCGATCCTGACGGCGAGGTGCGCAACCGGGACTTTTTCGGCGGCTCACTGGCCGGGATCACCGCCAAGCTGGATCAGCTGGCGGAGCTGGGCGTGACGGCGCTGTACCTTTGCCCTATTTTTGAATCCGCGTCCAACCACCGCTATAACACGGCAAATTATGAGGTCATTGACCCCATGCTGGGCAATGAAGAGGACTTCAAGACCCTCTGCGCGCAGGCCAAAACCCGGGGCATCCGGGTGATTCTGGACGGCGTGTTCAACCACACAGGCTCCCAAAGCGTCTATTTCAACGCCGATGGCTTTTATCCCTCCTGCGGCGCGGCGCAGAGCCAGTCCTCGCCCTACTATCCGTGGTACTCCTTTCATCCGTGGCCGCAGGACTATGACGCATGGTGGGGCATCCGCACCCTGCCCGCCGTCCGGGAGGACGCGGAGAGCTATGTGGACTATATCTTTGGCAGTGAAAACGCCATCATCCGCCGCTGGCTGCGGCTGGGCGCAGATGGCTGGCGGCTGGACGTGGCCGACGAGCTGCCGGACTGGTTCATCGAAAAGGCCCGCGCCGCTGTGGAGGAGAGCCGGGAGGACGGGCTGCTGATCGGCGAAGTGTGGGAGGATGCTTCCAACAAGATCGCCTATTCCCAGCGGCGCAGGTACCTCTTGGGCCGCGAGCTGCACGGTGTGATGAACTATCCCTTCCGCACGGCGGCTATTGCCTATCTCAAGGGCGGCGATGCAAGGGAATTTCTGGAAGTCATGGAGACCATCCGGGAAAACTATCCGCCACAGGCGTTCCTTGCGAACATGAATTTTCTGGGCACCCACGACACGGCCCGCATCTTGACGGTGCTGGGCGCAGATGCTGCGCCGGAGAGCAAGGAGGCCCGTGCTGACTTCCGTCTTTCGCCCACTCAGCGCCAACGCGGCACAGCGCGGCTGCGTTTGGCGGCGCTGCTGCTGTTTTCCTTCCCCGGCGTCCCTACGGTGTTCTATGGCGACGAAGCAGGCATGGAGGGCTGGGAAGACCCCCTGAACCGCGGCACATACCCATGGGGGCAGGAAGATCACTCTATCCGCGCCTTTTTCAAAGCCTTCGCCGCGCTGCGCAAGACCCGCCCCTCTTTGCGGCGGGGCGGCCTGCGCTGGCTCTGGGCCGAGGGGCCGCTGCTCTCCTTCATTCGGGAGACAGACGGCGAGTGGACCGCCGCCGTGCTGAACGCCAGCCCGGAAGCCCGTTCTCTGACTCTGGATTTGGAGCCATGTATCGACCTTCTCACCAGTCAGCGTTTTTCGCCGCAGGACGGCGCGCTCACGCTGGAGCTGCCCCCCTACGGAGGGATGCTGTTGAGAAATGTTTCACGTGAAACCTCTTCCCCCTCTGAATAATACAGACTGAATAATACAGACTGAAACCGGGTCCCCGGGATGTTTCACGTGAAACATCCCGGGGACCTTCCTATTTTTCTGCATATTTCTTGGCTTTCCCCTTGCAACGAAAATCTCTCCTTGTTATAATGAGTTTGTACGCTGACAGAGAAAGCAGGTGTATTTTTGGCAAAAACCGTTGCGATTGTGAATCAAAAAGGCGGCGTGGGGAAAACCACCACCTGCGTCAACCTTTGTGCCGCGCTGAAAGAGGCCGGGCAGCGCGTGCTGCTGTGCGATTTTGACCCGCAGGCCAACTCCACCTCCGGCATGGGCGTGGACAAAACCGTCTCCCACGGGGTCTACGACGTGCTGATTGACGCCGTGCCCGCACAGGAAGCCATTACCTCCACCCGGTATGGCGACGTGATGCCTTCTAACAAGGCGCTGGCCGGAGCAGGCATCGAACTCATTGGCATGGAACACCGTGAGTCCCTGCTGCGCAATGCGCTGGGACAGGTGGCCGACCAGTATGACTTCATTTTCATCGACTGTCCCCCCTCTTTGGAGCTTTTAACGCTGAACGCCCTGTGTGCGGCCGACAGCATTCTGGTCCCGGTGCAGGGAGAATACTACGCACTGGAGGGTCTTTCCGACCTGATGAACACCGTGCGCATTGTCCGCCGCTCCTTAAATCCCCGTCTGGAACTGGAGGGCGTGCTGCTAACCATGTTCGACGGTCGGACAAACCTTGCCCTGCAGGTGGCAGAGGAGGTCAAGCACTACTTCCCCGGCAAGGTCTACGCCACCGTGATCCCCCGAAACGTCCGGCTTTCCGAGGCCCCCAGCCACGGAAAGCCCATCACGGCCTACGACCGCACCTCCCGCGGGGCGGAAGCCTACACCGCTCTGGCGGCGGAATTTTTGAAAAAGCAGCATTGATGCGGAAAGGAGCAGCGAATGGCATCGAAAAAGCCCACCGGACTTGGCCGCGGACTCGGCGCCCTTTTAGGCGACGATATGCTGAAAACCGAGACGGCCGGTGCGTTTACCCTTCCCATTGCACAGGTGGAAAGCAACTCCGCCCAGCCCCGCAAGCATTTTGACGAGGAAGCGCTGGCGCAGCTGGCGGAATCCATTCGGGAACACGGCATCATCCAGCCGCTGACCGTGCGCAAGCTGGCCTCCGGCTATTATCAGATCATCGCCGGAGAGCGGCGCTGGCGGGCGGCACGGCTGGCCGGATTGCAGGAGGTGCCCGTCACCGTCATCGAAGCTGACGACCGCAAGGCCGCCGAGCTGGCCATGATCGAAAACTTACAGCGGGAGGACTTGGACCCCATTGAAGAGGCCATGGGCTACCGCACCCTCACCGCCCAGTACCACATGACGCAGGAGGAAACAGCCCAGCGGGTGGGTAAAAGCCGCAGCGCCGTGACCAATGCCCTGCGCCTTTTGGAATTGGACCCCTCCGTGCAGCAAAAGCTACAGGAAAAAGCCCTCAGCGCAGGCCACGCCCGGGCGCTGATCCCCCTCCCCCCTGCCCTGCAGATTCGGGCGGCCAACGCCATTATTGACGGCGGCCTTTCCGTGCGGCAGGCGGAAGCGCTGGCCAAGCGCCTTGCGCAGGAAAAGCCGGAAAAGCCCGCTCCCCCGGCGGACCACGTGGATTACACCGCTGTGGCGCAAAAGGAGCTTTCCACCAAGCTGGGGCGGGGCGTGCGCATCGTCTCCGGGCGAAAAAAAGGACGCATTGAGCTGGAATACTACGGGTTGGACGATTTGAACGACCTGCTGGAAGCGCTGGCTCTTCTGCGCGGAAAGGAATCTCCCCATGAAATTTGAAAAACGGGACGCCCCCGGCGCCGCTCCGGAACCCAACGAGGACAAGGACAGCGGGAACAAGCCGGTCGTCGTCTATATCATGATCCTGTTCATCGCTGCGTTTTTGCTGATGGCGCTGTCCTTCTTCATGCACCAGCGCAGCAACAACGAAGCACTGGGCGAATTGCAGAGCTCTGTCTCCAACATGCAGCAGGTGCAGGTCAATCAGGAAAAGATCATTGACTTGCAGGATCAGCTGGCACTGGCGGAGGAGAAGCTGGAAGAGGTCCGGGACGAACTGGACCGGGCACAGGATGAAAGCGAGACGGCCCAGCAGGCCCTCCGCCAGCGGGCGGACGCTCTGGAAGCGCTTTATACCCTGCAGCAGCAATACCTCACTGGAGACTATGCGGGCTGCGCCCAGACCATTGCGGATGCGGAGGACGCTGGGCTGCCCAACGCGCTGGACGGCAAGAGCAGCTCTGGAGTCACCGCCCCCTCTGCCCGCTGGACGGAGCTGAAGGACGCGGTGAACGCCAAGCTGGGAAACTGATGGTTTCACGTGAAACATTCATGAATTGATTAGAGGAGAGTGCATTATGCTCGACATTCGTTTTATCCGGGAAAATCCCGACGCAGTCCGGGAAAATATCAAAAAGAAGTATCAGGACGCCAAGCTGCCGCTGGTGGACGAGGTCATTGATCTGGACGCCAGACGCCGCGCCGCCATTGCCGAGGCCGACCAGCTTCGTTCCAACCGCAACGCCCTTTCCAAAAAGATCGGTATGCTGATGGGACAGGCGAAAAAGGACCCCAGCAAGCTGGCCGAGGCCGAAAGCGTCAAGCAGCAGGTGAAGGAGCAGGCCGACCGCCTTGCCCAGCTGGAAGCACTGGAGACGGAGCTGGAAGCGGAGGTCCACAAGCGGATGCTGGTCATCCCCCAGATGATCGACGATTCCGTTCCTCTGGGCCCGGACGATTCCTGCAACGTGGAAGTGGAGCGCTTCGGCGAGGCCAAGGTGCCCGACTTCCCCATCCCCTACCACACCGAGATCATGGAGCGCTTTGACGGCATCGACCTCGACGCCGCGGGCCGCGTCTCTGGCAATGGCTTTTACTATCTGCTGGGCGACATTGCCCGGCTGCACGAAGCCGTGCTGGCCTATGGCCGGGATTTCATGATCGACAAGGGCTTCACCTACTGCATTCCCCCCTTCATGATCCACGGCAACGTGGTGGAGGGCGTCATGTCCCAGACCGATATGGACGGCATGATGTATAAGATCGAGGGCGAGGACCTCTACCTCATCGGCACCAGCGAGCATTCCATGATCGGTCGCTTTATCGACCAGATCCTGCCCGTGGAGAGCCTGCCTCAGACCCTGACCTCCTACTCCCCCTGCTTCCGCAAGGAAAAGGGAGCTCACGGCATTGAAGAGCGGGGTATTTACCGCATCCACCAGTTTGAAAAGCAGGAAATGATTGTGGTCTGCAAGCCGGAAGAAAGCAAGGCTTGGTATGAAAAGCTGTGGCGCTTCTCTGTGGAGCTGTTCCGCTCTCTGGATATTCCCGTGCGGCAGCTGGAGTGCTGCTCCGGCGATCTGGCCGACCTGAAGTGCAAGTCCTGCGACATTGAAGCATGGTCCCCCCGCCAGCAGAAATACTTCGAGGTCTGCTCCTGCTCCAATCTGGGCGACGCACAGGCCCGCCGCCTGCGCATCCGCTACAAGGATGAAAACGGCAAGATGCAGCTGTGCCACACGCTGAACAACACCTGCGTGGCCCCGCCCCGGATGCTCATCGCCTTCCTGGAAAACAACCTGCAGGCGGACGGCACCGTGCTCATCCCCGAGGTGCTGCGGCCTTATATGGGCGGCAAGGACAAGCTGGTCCCAAAAAAGTAAGTTTCTTCCAGTTCCTTGCACCCGTTTCCAGCCGATAGAATGCCGCGCACTCCTATCCTTGGTCATTTTCCTCCGTTTTATCGGCTCCATTCCGGTCTGTGCCTGCAAACCCTTGCGGCGCAAGGGTTTGCGGATCTGGAATTTTCACGTTTCCCATTCACATAACGAAAGGAGATATCCTCCATGAGCATTCAGGAAAAAAGCCATGGATTTTTTGCGGAGTTCAAAACCTTCATCGCCCGGGGCAATGTGATGGACATGGCCGTCGGCGTCATCGTCGGCGGCGCGTTCAAGTCCATTGCGGACTCACTGGTAAACGACATCATCAATCCCATCCTCGGCGTCTTCACCGGGGGCAGCGACAGTTTGGCCTCCCTTGCCATCGCCCTGCCCAACGGCGGCGCCATCATGGTGGGCAGCTTCCTCAGCGCCATCCTCAATTTCCTCATCATGGCCTTTGTGGTGTTCTCGCTGGTGAAGGCCATCAACGGCTTTCACGACAAGCTGAAGAAAAAAGAAGAAGCAGCCCCCGCCGCCCCGCCGCAGCCCTCTAAGGAGGAGCAGCTGCTCACGGAAATTCGAGACCTTTTAAAGGAACGCAAGTAAATGGAAAAGCTGCTGCATGACGGGCTGACCGCGCTGGGCCTCTCCACGGAGGGCATCCCCTCCCTGCTGCGCTATGGCGAGCTGCTGGTGGAGAAAAACAAGGTCATGAACCTCACCGCCATCACACAGCCCCAGGACGTGGCCACCCTCCACTTTCTGGACAGCGCCGCGCTGCTGACGTTGGCGGACTTTTCCGACAAGGACGTGGCGGACGTGGGCACCGGAGCAGGCTTTCCCGGCCTGCCGCTGCGGATTGTGGAGCCCTCCATCCGCCTGACGCTGCTGGACGCTCAGAACAAGCGGGTGGAATTTCTCAAGGAGGTCTGCGCCGACCTGAATCTTGCGGATGTTCACTGCGTGCACGCCCGGGCCGAGGAATTTGCCGCCGCCAACCGGGAGCGCTTTGACATCGTGACCAGCCGGGCGGTGGCGTCGCTGCCGCTGCTGTGCGAGCTGTGCCTGCCGCTGGTGAAGGTGGGCGGCTGCTTTGCCGCCATGAAATCCGTGGACACGGACACGGAGCTCCAGCAGTCCGCCCATGCCATTTTCGTGCTGGGCGGCGCGGTGGACCGGGTGGCGGATTATGCCATTCCCGGCACCGATGTCCGTCACCGGGTCATCTTCATCAAAAAAACGCGGGAGACAGCAAAAAAATATCCCCGCGCCTTTGCAAAAATCAAAAAAGCGCCGCTGTAACGGCGGAAAACAGGCACTTTTTCGGAAAAGCGCTTTACGAACGGCGATTTTATGATATAATAGCCGCAGATCATAGTAAAAAATTTTGGAAAGGGGGCGGATCATGGAACGGCACGGGCAATGCATCGCCGTGGTGTCCGGCAAGGGCGGCACGGGAAAAACCTCGTTCACCGCCGGGGTGGGCGCGGCACTGGCCCGGTCGGGCAGGCAGGTGCTCTGTTTGGACTGCGACATCGGCCTGCGGAATCTGGATCTCGCCCTTGGGCTGAGCGACCGTGCGCTGATGGATTTTTCCGACGTAGCGCTGGGCCGCTGTCCGCTGGCCGCCGCCGTGGTGGAGCACCCCGACCTTTCCGGCCTTTACCTGCTGACGGCCCCCGTCCGCATCCGGAACCTCCCGGTAAGCGTGGAGCAGATGGCCGCGCTGTTAAAGGAGGTCCGCCAGCGCTTTGACTACTGTCTGCTGGACGCGCCTGCCGGCCTTGGCGCCGGATTCGAATTGGCCACTGCCGCGGCTGACCGCTGTGTGGTGGTCACCACTACTGACGCTTCCTCCCTGCGGGACGCCCAGCACACCGTGATGGAGCTGGAGCATTTCGGCCCGGGAAAGCTGCATCTGGTGGTGAACCGGGTGCGCAAAAAACTGCTGCGCAGCATGCACGCCACCATTGACGACGCCATTGACAAGGCAGGGCTGCCCCTGCTGGGCGTGGTGCCGGAGGACGACGCGCTGCCCCTGAGCCTGAACCGCGGCACCCTGCTGCCCACCAGCTTCAGCGCCGCCGCGGCCGCTTACCGCAACATTGCCAAACGGATGCAGGGCGAACGCGCCCCCCTGCTTCGGATCAAATAGACGAGAAAGGAGCAACCCTTCCATGAATATCGCACTGATGTCTCACGACAACAAAAAAGAACTGATGGTGCAGTTCTGCACCGCCTACGCCGGGATCCTCTCCCAGCACCATATCTATGCCACCAACGCCACGGGCCACATGGTGGCTGACGCCACCGGCCTTCCCGTGCACTGCTTCTTGTCCTACGCGCACGGCGGCAGCCAGCAGATCGGCGCCCGCATCGCCTATAACGAGTTCGATCTGGTGCTGTTTTTCAACGATCCCAACAACGAGAGCATGGCGGGTGAGATCTCCTATATTTCCCGCCTGTGCGACCAGAACAACATTCCCTTTGCCAGCAACATCGCCACGGCGGAAATGCTGGTGCTGGGCCTTGCCCGGGGCGATCTGGATTGGCGCTGCATCGTCAATCCCTCAAACCGTCCCATCGCTTGACATTTTTCCAAAAAAACGGTACAATTCCCCTGTTCAAATACCGCGTGGAAGCCGCAGCAGTAATGCAAGACCGATCCGCAGAGAGGGGCGCGCCCTGCTGAAAGCGCCCTGTTCGGCCCGCATGAAGGACAGCGGCGGAGCGGGGGCGGAAACGCCCACGGCGCCCTCCCCGTACCCAAGGAGGCCAAAGGAGGCCCACGGGCCTTGAATTTGGGTGGCACCACGAAGCGAATGTTCGCTCTCGTCCCAATCACTTTTTGGGACGGGAGCATTCTTTTTCCCCATCAAAACACGAAAAGGAGAGATACTATGGCTAAAATGACCCCCCGGACGCTGTCCGGCTTTATGGAGCTTCTCCCCGCGCCCCAGCAGCAGATGGAGCGTATGATGGAAATTCTCCGCAAAACCTATTCCCTCTATGGCTTCACCCCGCTGGATACCCCCATCATCGAATCGGCGGACGTGCTGCTGGCCAAGGGCGGCGGCGAGACCGAAAAGCAAATCTACCGCTTCAATAAGGGCGACGCCGATCTGGCTCTTCGCTTTGACCTGACCGTGCCGCTGGCCAAGTACGTGGCCCTGCACTATAACGACCTGACCTTCCCCTTCCGCCGCTATCAGATCGGCAAGGTCTACCGGGGCGAGCGCGCCCAGCGGGGCCGCTTCCGGGAGTTTTATCAGGCCGACATCGACATCATCGGCGACGGGAAGCTCTCCATCACCAACGAGGCGGAGATCCCCTCCATCATCTATAAGACCTTCTCCACGCTGGGCCTGAAGCGCTTCCAGATCCGGGTGAACAACCGCAAAATTCTCAACGGCTTTTACGCCATGCTGGGGCTGACGGAAAAATCCGGCGATGTAATGCGCACCGTGGACAAGCTGGACAAGATCGGCCCGGAAAAGGTGAAGACCATTCTGGTGGAGGATTTTGCCGTCAGCGAAGAAAATGCGGACGAAATTCTGAAATTCATCGCCATCCACGGCAGCAATGAAGAGGTTCTGGCCGCGCTGAACGCCTATCAGGGCCGCAGCGAGGTCTTTGACGAGGGCCTTGCCGAGCTGAACACCGTGGTAAAATATCTGGCCGCCTTCGGCGTCCCGGCGGAGAATTTCGCTGTGGACCTCTCCATCGCCCGGGGGCTGGACTACTACACCGGAACGGTGTATGAGACCACCCTGCTGGACCACCCGGAGATCGGCTCCGTGTGCTCCGGCGGCCGCTACGACAATCTGGCCGAATACTATACCGACCACCAGCTTCCCGGCGTGGGCATTTCCATCGGCCTGACCCGCCTTTTCTACGTGCTGGGCGAACAGGGGATGCTCAATCCCGCCCTGCCCACCGCCCCGGCGGATGTGCTGATCCTGCCCATGACCGACGATCTCTCCGCCGCCATCAGCTTTGCCACCGCCCTGCGGGAAAACGGCATCCGGGCCCAGATCCATAGCGAAGCCAAAAAGTTCAAGCAGAAGATCGGCTATGCCGATAAGCTGGGCATCCCCTATGTGGTCTTCCTCGGCGAGGATGAGATCAGCGCAGGCGTGGTGGCCTGCAAGGACATGGCCACGGGAGAGCAGACCAAGCTGGAGCCCGCCGCCACTATTTACCGCATCAAGGCTGGCCTTGCCGAGCTGGAAAAGGGCAGCGTGATCGTGGAAGCTGCGCCGGAGGCCCACTGACCCCAGATGGAATGGAAGGTGCCCCATGAAAACACCCCGCAAAAAGTTTCTTTTCGGCGGCCTTGCCGCGCTGGTGGTCCTCCTGTTCGTGTGGTACGCCCGTCCCGTGGGGGTGGAGACCCTGTTTCCGGGGCTTCAGCCGGACCTCATCGACGTGACGCTGATCGACTTTACCGGAAGCGGCCACGAAGACCGCAATCTTCGCCTGACGGCCGGAACGCCGGAATTTGACGATCTCTGGGCCGACATTCAGGCCCTGCAATTCCACCGTTCCCCCTTAAACGTGATAGTACAGACATTTCCCTTTTTGGAAAATCCGGGAGGCCCGAAGCTGCTGGAAGACGGTGAGATCGACACACTGCTCATCGGCCTTGCTCAGGACAATGGCAACCCCATCTGGCGGATGGAGGAATTGAGCTTCCGGGTGGATGAATGGCGCTATCAGGACTCTAAACACGGCGTCTCCCTGCCCCTGATCATGTCAAAGGGCAAAACCGTCGGTCAGGCCATGGCCCATGTGCTGTGGGAACAGGCAGAGGAATAAATACGATTTGTTATTCATTTCTAAAATTATACAGTTCAAAATCATTTTTTGAAAGGAAGCACAACTATGATGCAGAATCGAACCCATACCTGCGGAGAGCTGCGCCTTGGCGACGCAGGCAAGCAGGTCAAGATCTCCGGCTGGATGGAGAACGTCCGGGTCGTCTCCTCCTCCCTCGCCTTTGTGGTGGTGCGGGATTTTTACGGCACCACGCAGGTGGTGGCGGAGACCGAGGACATGGTGAACACCTTTAAGTCCATCAACAAGGAATCCACCATTTCCGTGGAGGGCGTTGTCCGGGAGCGGGACAGCAAGACCGACAAAATGGCCACCGGAGAGATCGAGATCGTGCCCGCCAGGGTGGAGGTGCTGGGCCGCTGCCGCTATAATGAGCTGCCCTTCCCCATCAACCGCAGCCGGGAAGCCGACGAGGCCCAGCGGCTGAAATACCGCTATCTGGACCTGCGCAACCCCGCCGTGAAGAAGAACATCGTGCTGCGGTGCAACGTGGTGGCCGCCCTGCGGCAGGCCATGACCGCCCACGGCTTTTTGGAGATCACCACTCCCATCCTGACCGCCTCTTCTCCCGAGGGCGCCCGGGACTATCTGGTGCCCGCCCGGAACCACCCCGGCAAGTTCTATGCCCTACCTCAGGCCCCCCAGCAGTTCAAGCAGCTGCTGATGACCTCCGGCTTTGACCGTTATTTCCAGATCGCCCCCTGCTTCCGGGATGAAGACGCCCGGGCCGACCGCAGCCCCGGCGAATTCTACCAGCTGGATATGGAGATGGCCTTTGCCTCGCAGGAGGACGTGTTCGCCGTGCTGGAGGACGTGCTGCCCCCCATCTTCGCCAAATACGGCGCTTACGACCGGGCCAGCGGCGCACCCTTCACCCGCATCCCCTATGTGGAAGCCATGGAAAAATACGGCTCGGACAAACCCGACCTGCGCATCGACCTGACCGTGCAGGATGTGACCAAAACGCTGGGCGGCTGCGGCTTCGGCCCCTTCGAGGGCAGCCGGGTCAAGGCCGTGGTGGTCAGCGACTTCCACGAGACCCGCAAGTTTATCGACAAGACCCTTGCCGAGGTGGAGGTCGTCTCCGGCGGCAAGCCCTACTGGTTCCGTCTGGACGAAAACGGCGAGATCGTGGGCGGCATCGCCAAGTTCGTCCAGCCCATCAAAGAGCAAGTGGTCGCCGCGCTGGGCCTCAAGCCCAACGATTTCGTGGCCCTCTCCGCCGGAAAGCTGACGCAGGCCCAGAAGACCGCCGGCGTGCTGGTGAAAACGCTGGGCGCCGCCGTTCCCGGCCACATGGACAAGGAACAGTACGCCTTCTGCTGGATCGTGGACTTCCCCATGTATGAGATCGGCGAGGAATCCGGCGAGCTGGAATTCTGCCACAACCCGTTCTCCATGCCCTCCGGCGGTCTGGAGGTCCTGCTGAAGGC
>CAKSVQ010000016.1 GCA_934504065.1 uncultured Dysosmobacter sp.
CGACTGTATTATCATCTCACACAGACGCTTCGATGCGCCCATGATATTAGTGGGGTTAACCGCCTTATCGGTGGAAATCAGAACAAAGCGTTTGCAGCCGTTTGTCATTGCGGCATACGCCGTCTTATATGTACCGATAGCGTTATTTTTGATTGACTCGCAAGGGCTGTCCTCCATAAGAGGAACGTGCTTATGCGCCGCTGCGTGATATACAACGTCGGGCTTGTACTTTTCAAAGACCTGATTGATCCGGCGGCTGTCGCGCACCGAACCGATGAGGACTTCCAGATTCAGATTCGGATATTTGTCTCTCAGCTCCAACTGAATGGCGTGAGCATTGTTTTCGTAAATATCAAAGATGATAAGTTGCTTCGGCTCATGGGACGCAATCTGACGGCACAGCTCACTGCCGATTGAACCTCCGCCGCCTGTGACAAGAATTGTTTTTCCTTTTATAAAGTCGTAGATTTCCTTCATATCGACTTTAACGGGCTCGCGCCCGAGCAAATCTTCCACGGCAACATCTTTCATCTGACTTGCCATTACATTTCCGGTCACAAACTGATACATACCGGGAAGATTTTTCAGTTCGCAGGTCGTTTCCTTACAGATATTGAGAATGTCTCTGCGCTCCTCTGCAGTTGCACTCGGAATGGCGAGGAAAATCTTTTCGATCCTGTATTTTTCGACATTCAGCAGAATATCTTCTCTGCCGCCGACGATCGGAACACCGTCGATAAAGCAACCGCGTTTGTTTTTGTCATCGTCAATGATACAGCACACGCGGTCATGTACTTCTTTTGCGTTCTGGAGATCACGCAGGATCATTCGCCCCGCCGAACCCGCGCCGATCAGCATAACTCGGCTTGCCGTATTGTCGGTTTGTCTCCACGACATTCTGTTTCGTTCCAAGTGAATGAAACGATATGCAAAGCGTGCTGCCAATGAAAGCATGAATTGAATTGCAATTCCGCCGGCATAATAGGCAATGGGCATACGTCCGAACAAAAGGGTTATGGCTACTGTATGAAATATACCAAGTATCAACGTTGCGACTGTCGTTCTCGCGAGTTCTGAAAAGCTTGCATACTTCCAAACGCTTTGATACAACTTGAAAAGCCAAAAAACAAAAACACAGACAAACGCATATAACGGCATAAATTTGAGCCATGCCGCGAAATATTCATGCGGTATCTGCGTATATTTACAGTCAAACCGAATCCAGAGCGCAGCGAGATATGCTCCCGACGACACAACTATATCGTATAGCGCCAAAAAAACCGATGCCATATGAAAATCTTCAAATGAAGAACGATTCTTCTTGTCGATTGAAACGTTGTTTTGCTTTCGCATATTTCTTCTCCCCATAAAACCAATTCATGCTTTTTAAGAGAAGTAAGATCTCGCTCCTCCCCGAAAAATTTATTGGCGTTTTGTAACTTATGTTTATACAACCGTATTTTTTGGGGCACGACAATCAGCCGACGATGATTACTCATCCCCGGCTAATTCAACCTCCCTATAAAATTTTGCGTGCTTATTGATTGGGTCAAAATAAGCTATCAAGAAGCCATTTTGATTATTTCAAAGGCTGTCATTCGCCTTTTCATGCCCCGCACAAAACCTTATAGCGAAACTGAATTAACCGCGACAACCCTTGAAAAATCTACGTTTTTCTTGGTTGCCTCTATTATACCTCTTTCCCCGACGATAGAGAGCTGTCCTAACACGATGTTGACCAAAGAGGGCAACTCATCAAGAGAGGTGCTGCGCAAAAAAGCCCCATAGCGTCCGAGACGCTGATCGTCAGGAAGGAGTTCACCATCTGGCCCACGTTTGTTACTCATGGACCGCAGTTTGATTAAGTAGAAAATCTTTTCATGTCCGCCCCTGTCTTTCTTGCCGGGACGGGGCTGCACAAAAAACGGATTTCCTCTCATCGCAATGGTACCGAGTACGATCAGAATGACAAGGATCGGTGATAGTACGATCAACGCAAGCAAAGACAGTGTGAAATCAAAGAACCTTTTCCAAAACCTCAAGTACATATATGCGACTCCCTGATAAAGTTAATTGAAACAACTTCTGATAATTTCAATGACCTTATCCTGCTCGTCAGCCGTCATCTTATTATCGCTCGGCAGGCAGCAGCCACGCTCGAAAATATCCGCCCCCACGTCTGCTGCACCGCCTGCGATATACGCATTTGTGCGGCAGCGGAGCGTACCGTCTCTGCCGATTGCCTCATGCATACGGTACATTGGCTGCATGTGCATCGGTTTCCAGATCGGTCTGCCCTCGGCGTTAAAACTTGCGAGCGTCTCCAGAATTTCAGTTGGGCATGTTTTGCCCTTTTCTTTTATGTAAAGAGCCTTGGAATCGTCTCTGACCTGTTTGCACAGATATTCCGCATCAATGATCAGAGCGGACAGCCAATAATTCGGCACAGCGCCGTCAATAATCGGATTCATGTGGACCGGCAGATCCTTCAGTCCATCACGATAGCGCTCATAAATCACCTTTTTCTGTGCAATGTGTTCTTCCAGATGCGGATACTGACCGCGGATAACGCCGGCAACTACATTACTCATGCGATAGTTATAACCGACCTCTTCGTGCTGATACCACGGGGCGTTTTCGCGTGCCTGAGTTGACCACTTGCGCGCCCGATTTGCCACCTCGATATCGTTGGTCAAAAGGCAGCCGCCGGCAGAGCCGGTAATGATTTTATTTCCGTTATAGCTGATGGCGGAATAATCTCCGAACGAGCCGCACTGCTTGCCGTTTAATGTCGCGCCCATGGCTTCAGCGGCGTCCTCAATCAAAAGTGCGCCGTGCTTTTCGCAAATCTGCTTGATCAAATCGATTCGCCCGGGAAAACCGTACAATTCAGCGCACACAACAAGTTTTACGTCGGGATACATTTCAAACGCCTTTTCCAGCGCCACGGGGTCCATGTTCCAGCTTTCGGCTTCGGTGTCAATAAACACCGGAATGCCGCCCTCATAAACAACGGGATTGAGCGTCGCATCAAAGGTCATATCGGAGCAGAACACGCGCTTGCCCTCCAACGCGCCGTGACTGATGGCGGGCTTGCCGTACAGCCTTTCACCAGCAGACTTCACACAAAGGTGAAGCGCCGCGGTGCAGGCCGAAAGAGCGACGGCGTATTTCATCTCGGCTTTTTCAGCGGCAATGCGTTCTACTTCATTGACGTTTGCGCCAACCGTGGACATCCAATTCGTTTCATACGCCTCGGTCATGTATTTGAGCTCTTCGCCGTGCATGGTCGGCGTGGCAAGCCATACTTTTTTTTCAAAAGGTTTGAATTCCATAGTTCCCTCCACGAATTTCATGCCGCCGCAAAGCACGGAAAAGTTCGCGCCTGCCGCCGCTGCGGAATACTTTATCTCCCATATATTACTACCTATTTCCCTATAATGCAAGTCATTCGACAATTCTTGACAGGAGTTTGCGGGCGATTCTTTTGTCATCCCTTTGGCGGATTTTTGGGGTGATTTCATACTTTGGATGGAGAAACGGCGGGGGGGGAGAGTGCTTTTCATAGGGAGATGACACCCCGCCGCACAGGCGGGCACGTGCACGGCGGGCCGCGTTTCTGAACGTGCCCTAGAAAATTTGTATTTTTTTGACATTGCTGTTGTATTTTCGACACGCTGGACCTATAATAAAACCATTAATGTGGAGCGGAATGCCCAAATGATGCGCCGTTTTGCAAAAAATGGTGGGTCGAACGATGGAGGACGGCGGATCAATGACCGGATTGACAGACTTGCTCACGCTGTTGGGCGGACATTTTTATATGGTATTGTTTGGATGCGCGGAGGTGGTGCTGGCCGTGGTGCTGCTGAGCCTGCTTGCAAGGCTGCGCCGCCGCTCCGGCGCCGTGGGCCCAGCCCTGTTCGGCGGGGACACGGGGCGGCTGATGCTACGGGAGCTGGAGCACAACCGGAACGAGGCGTATCTGCTGATGGAGCGGGAGACGATGCTTCCCGTATACGCCGCAGGGCAGCTGGATGGGCTGCTGGGCGTGTCCCTTGCCCAGATGCAGGCAGATATTACCACCCTCCGCACGCAGATGAAGGACGAGGACGCAGGCAAGCGCCTGTGGACGCGCTACCGCAGATGGGACGGCAGCGGGATATTGTCCGCGGAGCTGGAGCTGAAAAACGGCCAGTGGGTGCGGATGTCCGTGCGCCGCTGCGAGGAGGAAAAGTATGACCTGTTCCTCTTTGCCAGCGTTACGGACGAGCATAAAAAGACCATGAAGTATGAGGAGCGGCTGCGGCAGGCGGAGTCCGTCAGCCAGTTCAAGACCAGCTTCCTCTTCCGGATGTCCCATGAGATCCGCACGCCCATGAACGGCATCATCGGCATGCTGACGCTGGCGGAGGGCAAGCTCACGCCCCAGCACCCCGCCATGCAGTACCTGACCCGGGCGGACGAGCTGTCTGCACATCTCCTGAGCCTGATCAACGACATTCTGGATATGTCCCGCATCGAAGCGGGCAAGGTAGAGCTGGAAAACGCTCCCTTCAGCCTGCGGGCCTTTGGCAGCAAGCTGTATGATATGTTCTCGAAAACGCTGGACGCCAAGGGCGTGCATTACGCCGTCAATTATGAAGACCTCAGCGTGGATTGGGTGGTGGGTGACGAGCTGCGCATCGGGCAGGTGGTCATCAATTTTCTCTCGAACGCCGTGAAATTCACCGCGCAGGGCGAGGTAACGGTGACCTTCCGCCAGATGATGCTGCAAAACGGCACACTGGATCTTTTGATCCGGGTGCACGACACGGGCATCGGCATGAACCCGGAGTTCATCAGCAGGATCTTCCGCCCCTTCGAGCAGGAGGACGCCAGCACCACCCGCCGCTATGGCGGCACGGGCCTTGGCATGGCCATTTCTGACCAGCTGGTCAAGCTAATGGGCGGGCAGATCGTGGTGGAGAGCATGCAGGGCAAGGGCTCGGACTTCTCTGTGATCCTCGCGCTGCCGCTGGCCGACGAAAAGGCCGTGCAGGAGATCGCTCCGCCCCCGGCGGAGGAGACGGAGCCCCCGGTGGACTCCGGCCGCCCTTGCCGCATCCTGATGGCGGAGGACAACGAGATCAACGCCATGATCGCCGTGGAGCTGCTGACCCAGCGGGGTGCGAAGGTGGATGTAGCGGAAAACGGCCAGGTCGCCGTGGACCGCTTCAGCGCCAGCGAGCTTGGATATTACGATGTGATTTTGATGGACATTCAAATGCCCGTGATGGACGGCCGCGCCGCGGCCAGAGCCATCCGCGCCCTGCCCCGGCCGGACGCGCAGGTGCCCATCTATGCCCTGTCGGCTGATGCGTTCGTGGAAGACGAGCGCCTTTCCCGGGAAAGCGGCATGAACGGACACTTAGCGAAACCGATCAATTTTGACGCGCTGTGGCGCGTCATTCAGACCATCCTGTCGGAAAAGGAGAAGTGACATGAAGCTGAGAATGCGAGTTTTGGGCATGGCGGTCGCCACGGCAGTGGCTACGGCGGGCGTTGTCCATTTGGGAATTGATTACTGGGCGGGAAGCGTGTTCCGCCCCTCGGCGTCTGACCGGGAATTGCAGAACAATCAGGTGCTCTTTCCGGACAACAGCACGACCTCCGGCCACGGCGAGGATGGCAGCGACAGCAATGACTCTTTCTGGGAGCAGGACAGCAAGGGTGAGGACAGTATCCAGACCGGAAAGGATGCGGGCTACCTCTTCGAGCAGGCCCAGCAGCTTCCAGGGGAGGGGCGGCCCACCGGGGCGCTGTATCAGGAGGGCGCGGTGGACGCCGGAACGGCCAGCGACATTGCGCCGGAGAACATTTATGAGATTACTGACCAGACGGACGACCCGAATCGGACGGACGTGATCGTGCCCGGTGATGGGACGATCCATATCCCCATCATTACCCCCTCCGGCGACGGAGACGGCGGTGATGGCGATGGCGGCAGCGGCGGCTCTGACGGCGGCTCCGGCGGCATAGTCGTGCCCGGCGGCGGGGAAGACCCCGGCAACGGCGGCGATCAGGGCGGCGACCTGCCCACTCCCACGCCAGTGCCGACTCCGGTCACCCCCTCGGAAGAACCCATCCCCGGCTATGGCGATGCTTCCATCGACTCGCCGGACAACAAGAACGACGCCACCATCACGCCGTCCTTTGCTTATGATGAGGATGTGGCTGGCCGGGCAAACTGGCTGAGCGCCAGCATTGGCCGCAGCAGCTATATCCAGCTTTACCGGGGCCAGAAGTCTGTGGACGAAAAGGCCATTTTTAATGCGCTGGAAACCAACGTGATGGACGATCAGTACAACACCTATGAATGGACGGAGGATGCGCTGGGCGTTTACCTGCGTATTGACGGCGTGGGCTTTGACGAGGACCCGGAGATCCACACCTTTCCGGTGGATATTCCCTCGGATGTGGATACCGTGCGGGTGTACATCTCTTACCGCTTCCACGTCTCCGACCCGGAGTGGACGAGCTATGTGGGCTATAAGATCGAGGACTTTGAGCATGTCGAGCTGGATTACCTGCCCTATGAGCTTTCACAGGGCCGTGTGCTGCTGCTGAACCAGCGGCTGACGGAGGAGGGCCAGCAGATCAACCCGGATACCATCCTCAACCGCTATAACCAGTATCCCAGGGACAGCGAGGGCAGTACCATCAACCTCTTCCGCTATCAGACGGACCTGTTGGGGGCGAACGGCACGTTCATCACGGAGCTGTTCCCCGGCTGGAAGGAAAACGGTGAGTTCGTGGACTGGTTCTATCCCATCATCCCCGGCCGCCACGTGCTGGAGCCTGCGGGCCGCGTGGCGCTGGATGAGGATTACGGCGTGCAGATGCGCCTTTACTGGATGACATCCGACGGTCGGGCCGACGAGGATATTCCCTCCGCCCAACGCTCGAATCTCGCGTATTTGCAGACCCTTACCGTTTACAAGGGCGAGACGGAGATGACGGAGGACGGCGTGGATACGCTGGACAAGCTGGACGTACCGGACTATGTGCAGGCGGTGGAGTTTCCGTACTATCCGTATCTGAGCGTGGGCTATCTCAACCTGCCTTCTTCTGTGCTGTATGTCAACACCACGGGCGTGCCCAGCGTGTTTGACGATTGGCTGGCCTATGACTGGGGCTTGCAGGTCACGCAGGGCTACACAGTGGCCGAGGGCAACCCCAACTACACTGCGGAGGACGGCCTGCTTTACAACACCGAAATGACCCAGATCCTAGGCGTGCCCACCAACCGCCGGGAGCTGGTGGTCGGCGGGGATGTGGAGAAGGTAAAGCTGCCCTACCAGACCCAGTTGGAAACGCTGTTTTTAGAGATCGACAGTGTGGACGACCTGCCGGAGATCAACTATGACCGTCTCAAGCGCACCTGCAAGATCGTGGTGCCCGACGAGCTGCTGGAGGCCTTTATGGAGGCGGAGAGCGCCATGCTCAAGCGCACCCATTTGCAGGTGGCTCCCGCCAGTGAGTATGACCGCAGCTTCACTGTCCGGGGCGACTTCCTCTTTGCCGGGGAGGACACCATCCACCGCGTTCTGCGCACCGATACCTGCTGGCTGACCCTGCCGGACGGCGCGTCCCATGTGGAGGCTGACGCTCTGCGGGCCATGCAGGAGCTGACGGTGCTGATCATGGCCAAAAACGGTGAACCTGTGACCTTTGAGGACGGCTGCTTCGACGGGCTGGATACGTTGACCACCATTGCCTGCTATTCCGAAGCCCAGTTGGAAGCCGTCCGCGTCAGCGCGCCGGAGGGCGTGAAGGTCAAGCTGGTGGACGCCGTGAGGGAGGATGGATATTCCTACCTCATTACCGAGGGCGGTATTCTGCTGCTGGCCGCGCCGGAGGACATCACCAGCTTTGACGGCACCATCCCCATGCCGGACGGCGAAGAGCCGCTGGTCGCCGCCGCTATTGGCGACGCTGTGTTTGAAGACCACGACGCGCTGGTTTGGGTGGACCTGCCGGAAGACTGCAAGATGATCGGCTATCAGGCTTTCCGCGGCTGCGTGAGACTGCAGGGCGTGATGATCGAGAACACGGAGTTTATCCTCATTGGCAAGGATGCTTTTGAAAACTGCCCGAAGCTGCGCTTTGTGGCGTCCAACGCCGAAAAGTGCGACCTGCGGGATCAGGATTTTACCATCCCGGTGCCCACGGAATACGGTGACGACAGTTATTTCTTCCTCTTCTGCCCCACGGTCAACGAGGGGTATAACGGCAACTGGGTCTCCTTCACGGAGGACAGCGACGTGTGGGGCTATGAAATGGTGGACGCGGGCGGCACCCGCGTGCTGTACGGCCTGAGCGGCTTTGGCGATCCGTGGATCGCCCTGCGCTCCGGCACGGATATTGACGGCACGGTCACGCTGCCCAGTGCCACCAGCCTGATCTTCCAGTATGCCTTTGCGGATGCGACCGCCGTGAACGACGCCAGCTTTGATGTGGATTGGGAGCAGACATGGAACATGGACACGATCGGCGGCCGTTCCTTTGCCAATTCCTCCATCGGGCCGAACATGGTGCTGCCAAACAATGTGGCTGTGGGCCAGAATGCCTTTGAAAAGTGCATGAAGCTCAAGAGCGTGGAAATTCCGGGCTGGGGCATCAGTCTGGGCAAGGGCGCGTTCTTCCAGTGCTATTATCTGGAAAGTGCGACCCTGGGCGACTTCTCCTATTACGCGGACGGCGTGTATTCCGACACGTTTGACAACTGCTCCAGCCTGCGGGATTTGACCTTCCTCAGCACGGACGCGCCGGATCTGGTGATGGAGTTCTATGTTGCGGGTGTACCCTTCTACTTCAACAACAGCAACTGGGATAATTTCGAGGCGGAAGAGGCCCACCTGACCATCCACGTTCCGGAGGGCTGCGAAGCCAATTATATTGAGAAGTGGCGCTATTCCATGGCCGGGTATCTGGACATGGGCTATGTGTCGGCCTATCAGTATATGTGGCGCTGTGTGGAGTCGGATCTGGTCGATTATGAGAATATGGTCTGGCCCGAGGCGGATGATGTGTTCGCGGAAGTGGATCGACGGCTGCTGGTGGCGGAAAACCACGTCCGGGCATTGCTTGGCATGGACCCGACAGACAAGGTGGAGCACCGCTACCGCTATGAGGTGGACGACATGACCGGAGCGGTCACACTGACCTCGGCCAAAGGCGTGACTGTTGCTGACCTGAGCGCCGCGGAAATGGACATGCCCTATGGCTGGACGCTGGATTATATCGGCGCGGATGCCTTTGCCGAAAGCCCCAATTTGATGTCGCTGTCCTTCTCCGAAGGATTGGCGGGCTTCCATGTCAACGCGTTCCGGGGCGTGGAGAGCGGCTTTTTGATGCTGGCGCTCTCCGGCGACACGGTGCCGGAGTTGCTCTTTAACGAGGGCGAGGCATTCGACTTCGGTATGTCTGATGTGGAAATGTATGTGGACTGCATGTTTGCAGACTTCACGCAGGAGGACCTGATCCGGGCGTGGACGCTGCCCATGACCGGGTATGGCACGCTGGAGGACCTGCGCGCCGCCGTGGCGGAAGACCTTGGCGAAGATGCCGACGCCGAAGAGGTGAACGGCGCGTTGCTGGAGCGGCTGCTTGCGGCAGAGAACCGGGTGCGGGGCCTGCTGTGGATGGACCCCGCCGAAGGCGCGGCGGACATGGTTTTTGAACTGCCGGAGGAGCTGCTGCCGCCTGTCAATTACGACGATCAGGTGGTCACCCTGCCCGACCTTTCCATGGATCGCCCTGTGGTGATCGGCCCCACGGACCCCACCGAGCCGGAGCAGCCCACGGAGCCGGAAGAGCCTTCCGAGCCTGAACAGCCTGCGGAACCGGAGGAACCCACGGAGCCCGAGCAGCCTGCGGAGCCGGATAACACGGACGATAATAAGGATGACGCCTCCGGCGACGAGCCGGAGGATACGGGAGATGAGGAAGAGGAGCCATCCTCTTCCCCCTCCACCAATGACGAGGATGAAGAGGAGACGGAAGAATGATCGTAGAACAGTCTAAGCAGATCATCGCGGAGGTCGATCAGGCATTCATCGGCAAGGACGAGATCGTGGAAAAGGTGCTGATGACCATTTATGCCGGCGGCCATGTGCTGCTGGAGGACTGCCCCGGCGTGGGCAAGACCACGCTGGCGATGGCCTTTTCCAAGGTGCTGGGACTGGCCTATAAGCGTATTCAGTTCACCCCGGACACGCTGCCCTCGGATATTACGGGCTTTACCCTGTTCAACCGGGAGACCAACAAGTTTGAGTACCGGGACGGCGCGGCCAACTGCCAGTTGCTGCTGGCCGACGAGATCAACCGCACCTCGCCCAAGACCCAGTCGGCGCTGCTGGAGGTCATGGAGGAGCACACCATCACGGTGGACGGCGTGACCCATCCGCTGCCCGCGCCCTTCCTCTGCATCGCCACCCAGAACCCGCAGGGCTCCTCCGGCACCCAGCCGCTGCCGGAATCCCAGTTGGACCGCTTTATGGTGCGGCTTTCCATCGGCTATCCGTCGCTGGAAAATCAGATCAAGATCTTGAACGCCCAGCGTTATCACAATCCCCTGAACGACCTCAAGGCCGTGACCAACGCCCAGAACGTGCTGGAGGTGCAGGATTATCTCTCCTCCGTCCGGGTGGACGACGCGGTACTGCGCTATGCCGTGGCGCTGTGTGAGGCCACCCGCACCCATCCGCTGGTGGAGCTGGGCATTTCTCCCCGCGGCATTTCCGCGCTGGTGAAGATGACCCGGGCCAGCGCCGTGCTGCATGAGCGCAACTATGCCGTGCCGGAGGATGTGCAGAACGTATTCCGGGACGTGTGCGCCCACCGTTTGGTGCTGCGGCCGCAGGCCCGTGTGGACGGCGTGAGCGCCGCAGACGTGCTGGACGAGGTGCTGCGTCAGGTGCGGCCCACCGCCGGGGCGGGCCGCTGATGGCCGCCGGAAAACGGCTGGCCGGATTCGCCGTGACCGCGGCGGTGCTGGTGGTTTTGCTGGTGATGTTCAGCACGCCCTATCTTTTCTGGATGCTGGTGGTGCTGGCGGCGCTGGCGCTGGCCATGGGCGCGCTGCTGGGGCGGGACGCAGGGGCCATGCACCTTGCCTTAAAGGTCTCTCCCGGCGGGCAGGTGGGGCGGCCGCTGACCGTTACGCTGACGGCGGAGCAGCCCCGGCGCTTTCTGGCAGCCCGGTGCGCCGATGTGACCGTGGAAGTGAAAAGCGTGATGTTCGGCTCGGTGGAGCGGCACACGCTGCGTCTGCCGCTACAGGGGGGCGGGGCTTCATTGTCCGCGCCGTTGAGCGCGGCACTGTGCGGTGAAATGACCGTGAGCTGCACCCGCGTGGCGGTCACAGACCTGATGGAACTGTTTTCTCTGCGCTGTTCCTGTCCCCCCGCCGTGCGGACGGTGCTCTATCCCCAGCCGATGAATCTGGAACTGACCCTTTCACAGGCCCCCGTTGGCGAGGCCAGCGTGGACGGGCTGATGCAAAACCGCCGGGGCAGCGACCCTAGCGAAATTTTCGACGTGCGGGAATACGTGCCGGGGGACGACATCCGCACCATCCATTGGAAGCTTTCCAGCAAAACGGACACGCTGATCGTGCGGCAGGCCAGCGACCCGTCCCATTACGACGTGGCGCTGCTGCCTGATCTGGGTCTTTTTCAGGAGGAACGGTCTGTTTCGCAGGAAGAGCTCAACAGCGCCGCGGCGGCAGCCGTTGCGCTGGGCGAGGGGCTTCTGCGCCTGGGAACGGTTTTCTGCCTGCTGATCCCCAGCAAGCAGGGAATAGAGGTATGTGAAGTGCGCTCGGTGCGTCAGCTGCACCGTCTGCTGCCCCGCTGGCTGGGCGTGGAGGTGTGCCGCCAGAGCGGCACGGGACTGACGTGCTTCCTCTCGGAGCATATGGAGCAGTATTTTACCCGGCTGCTGGTGGTGTCTGCTGGAAAGTATGCGCAGGATGTCAGCGGCCTTGACCGCCGCATCGGCGTCACCGTGGTCAGCACCTCCGGGGAAGAGGAGTCCGTGCTGCACACGGCACTGAGCAGCACGTGTGAAATGGTGGTTTTGCCGGCAAAGCCCCGGCGGGGCGAGGTGTTCCGCATTGCCTGCTGAAAATCGGGAAGAAAGGGAGAACGCAATGGCGAAAGCTGAAAACCGAAAGGCCCTTTTGTGGCAGCTGTGCCTTTCCGCGCTGCTGGTGGCCGGGGCGCTGCTGGCGCTGGCCGCTCCCTGGGGTGCTTTGTCCATATCGGTGCTGTGGGCCATCGTCGCAGGAATGCTGGTCTGGTGCGCTGCCGCGGCGGCGCGGCGGATGGGGCGGCCCTGGGCGGTGTGGCTGCTGCGGTTGGCGCCATGGGCCGTGCTGCTGGTGCTGGCCGGGCCGGGGCAGATCGTGGAGGGCCTGCGGCTGTGGATCAACTGTATGTTGACGAACTGGAACCGCCTGCATCAGGGGGCGCTGCCCCTGTTTCAGACCGGAGCGCCGGGCAGGGGAGGGGAGCTTGCCATCTCGCTGCTGGCGGCGGTGGCCCTTGGACAGCTGGCGGAATGGATCGTATCCCGGCAGCGGGTGCTGGCCTGCGCGGTGCTGAACGCGGCGCTGCTGCTCGTCCAGCTGCTGGGCGGATTTTTTGCGCCGTGGGCCTGCGGGCTATTCTTCAGCGCCCTGCTGGGGCTGTGGATGTCCGGTCCGCTGCCCGCCTGGCAGACGGTGCGGGCATGGGCCCTCTGCACGCTGGCGCTGTGCCTGTGCGCCGGATGCATCTGTGGCGGTGAATTAAAAGGAGTAACGCTCTTCCGCAAAACGCTGCTGGAAGAGGTCCACACCCTGCGCTATGGCAAGGACCTTCTGCCTCAGGGCAGGCTGCGTCAGGCCGCAAAGCTGAACCGCGGCGAGGAAGAGCTGCTGCAGGTGCGCACTGAGCAGGAAAAGGCGCTGTATCTGCGGGGCTTCGTGGGGGCGGCCTATCAAAACGGTGTGTGGACGCCGCTGCCGGATTCTGCCTATGGCGGCGAGTACGCCGGAATGCTGGACTGGCTTGCGGAGCAGGGCTTTGATCCCCTGACCCAGAGCGCGGCGTATTACGCGCTGTGCGGACAGGAGACCTCACCCCAGATCAACCACGTGCAGGTGGAGGTCACCGGGGCGTCCCGGTATTATATCTACGCGCCCGCTTCGCTGACGGAGATGACCAACGCCGTCGCGGAAAAGGACAGCCGCCTGCGCTCTTCCGGGCTCTGGGGTGCGAAGGCCTATCATTTGGAAGAGTGTTCCAGCGTCAAGCCTTCGGAGCTGACCATCCGGGCAGACTGGGTGGCGGAGCCGGAGACGGAGGCGCAGCAGCGCTATACCCGGGCCGAGGCAGTCTACCGGGATTTTGTCTATCAGAATTATACAGCGGTGAACGCAGATCTGGCCCCGCTGATGCAGGAGCTTTTCCCGCAGGAGGACGCGGGCACAGGCGTATACAGCGCGCTGGAGCAGATCCGCAATGTGCTCCGGCACACCACCCAGTTTGTTCTGGAGCCGGAGGGCAGCACGGATGATCCCATTCGGGACTTCCTGACAGGGGAGCGCAAGGGAAATGCCGCGCTGTATGCTTCCACAGCTGTGGAGGCCCTGCGCAGCCTTGGGTATCCCGCCCGGTATGTGGAGGGGTACTACGTTCCGGTTTCCGCCGTGGGCGAGGACGGCTCGGCCACGCTGACCGGGCAGAACGCCCACGCTTGGGCCGAGGTGTATTTTGACGGCGTAGGCTGGCTTCCGGTGGATGTAACGCCGGGGTATTATTACGATGCCGTGTTGTTACAGCAGATGGTGGCCCTGCCGGATACCGCCCGCAAGACTGCCGCGGTGGAGGAGGGCGACAACGGCGCCAACGAGATGACCACAGGCGCGGACAGCGGCGCACGGCCCTCCCTTGCGCCGGAGTTGATCGTCCGGGACGCGGCACTGGCTCTGTTGGGCCTGCTGGCGGTGTGTGTACTGCTGGCAACGGTGATCTTTCTGGTGCTGGAGCTGCTGCGGCTGGTCTTGGAGCACCGTGCCCACACGGTTTATGACGCGGCCAGCGAGCAGGAGCGGGCATTTATCCTGAAAGACCGGGTGTTCTTCCTGCTGTTCCTCTGGGGAGTGGACGCCTGCCTTGGCTGGGAGTGCGCGAAGACCGATGCGGACATTGCGGAGAAAGTCCCCGGTGTGGAGCCGGGGGAGTACAGCCGGGTATCCGCGCTGCTGGAAAAGGCAATCTACGGCGGACTGGCGCTGGAGCCCTTTGAGCAGCGGACGATCCTCACCCTGCTGCAAAAGCTCTATTCCGGTGAGCCCTCCAGAAAGGAACGGCTGCACTGGGCCCTGCGGTATAACCGCCTGCTGGCACTGCGCCGCCGCGCGGGCACAGCCCCGGAGAAGCAAGCCGCATAAGATAGTAAAACCCAACGCGCTGCGGATGCCCGCAGCGCGTTGGGTTTTGTATGTATGTTTTTTTGTTGTTTCTTATCGCAGCAACTGCACCCGGGCGGGGTCGATGCCCTGATAGCCGCGCTCTTGCAGCAGCGCTTCCACCTCGTCCAGCGTGGGCAGGGAGGGCATGGCGCCCATGCGGGAGACGGTGATGGCGGCGGTATAGCTGGCAAAGGTCAGTGCTTCCGCCTGAGAAAGGCCCGCCGTCAGCCCCACCGACAGCGCCCCCACAAAGGAGTCGCCCGCAGCGGTAGGATCGGCCACATGGGCCATGTGCACGGAGGGAACGTAGGCGATGTCCGCATCCCGCACCACGGCAGAGCCGCTGGAGCCCAGCGTGATGATGACGTTTTCCACACCCTTGCTCCAAAGGGCGGCGGCGATCTTTTGCAGGTCCTCCCGCCGGGGGCCGTTTTCATCGGAGGCCAGCGGAAGCCCGGTCTCCATGGAAGCCTCCTGCTCGTTGGGGGTGAGATAGGTGACATAGCGCAGCAGCGCGTCGTCCAGATCGGTGGCGGGGGCGGGGTTCAGCATCACCGGAACGCCTGCCGCGTGGGCCCATCCGGCCACGGCCAGATTGACCTCCGTGGGAATTTCCAGCTGTAAAAGCACCATGTCGTAAGAAGCCACGGCATCTTTGATCCAGGCTACTTCTTCCAGCGTGATGGTGCGGTTGGCACCGGGGATGACGATGATGCGGTTCTGGGCGGTGTGCTCCGTGACCTCCAGCGTCACGTGCCCCACACCGGAGGTCACACCGGGATGCACCACCACATGGCTCACATCCACGCCTGCTTCCTTCAACGGTGCGATGAGCTGCTGGCCGAACAGATCGTCGCCCACGCTGCCCATCATGGTGACCTCCGCACCCAGCCGGGCGCATTGCAGGGCCTGATTGGCGCCCTTTCCGCCGGGAGCCATGTGGAAGGATTTTCCGTATACGGTCTGTGCCGAACGGGGGATGCGCTCCGTGGTGGCGATCACGTCCATCACAAAGCTGCCCACGACTAAGATTCGAGGTTTTCTCTGCATGATTCTGATAACTCCTGTGGAAATAGGCTTTGCGGCATCCTCTGCCGCGATCGTGTCTCTATTATAAGGCTTGATTTCAAAAATACAAGCCTTTTTGGGATGGTTAAAAGATAAACGATTAAATTGAATGAAAAATGACACAATTTGAAGCAATTTAACGTGATTTTGGCGGAAGAACAGAAAAAAGGGAAGCGGCCGCTATAAAGGCCGCTTCCCTGAAAAATTTGGAATTATTTCGTCAGCGTGCTCAGGTCCACACCGTCGTGCGCCTGCTGCCAGAGGTCCTGCAAAGCGGCTTTCTGGTCGGCGGTGAGGAGATCGGCATACTTTCCGGTGTAATCCGTCAGGTATACCACGCCTGCGTTGGCGCCCATGACTACCGCGCCAGATGGAAGCGTGCCCTCGATGGCCTCGGCCACGGCGGTTTCAATGCCAAGGTGAGCATCCTGCATGACGGAGATAAAGCAGCTTTCGCCATAGGTGCTCTGGTCGCCCACCGCGCCCACGTTCATCAGACCAAGTGCATCGCATTCTTCCACAGCGCCGTTGCCACAGGCATCAGCATTTTGTGTAATGACATCGCAACCCTGTTCGGCCAGCGCGTCAGTGGCTTGCTTGGCCTTGATGGGATCATCGAAAGTGCCGGTGGCCACAACAGTGACCTGAATGCTTTCGTCTACGTATTGTGCAGCATCTTTAATGCCCTCTGCCCATGTCAGCATGGAGTCGCTTTCTACGGCAATAATTACGCCGATTTTTTTAGTGTCGGTGGCATAGGCGCAGGCAATACCGTTCAGGTAGCCAAGCTCATAGGCGCCGAAGTCGATTCCGGTAAGATTTGGTTCCTGACCGGAAAAAGCACTGGTATTGATAAATTTGGTGTCTGGATAGTCCTTTGCCACCTGTTTGGAAGCATCAAACAATTCAGCACCGTGTGCCAGTACAATATCATATCCCGCATCAGCATAGCCACGGATAGTACTTTCGATATCAGTGGCGGCAACAGATTCGGTGTAGTTTACAGTACAGCCATATTTGGAGGCTACAGTAGAAGCGGCGTCGGCTGCCATTTGGTTCCAGCCGCCATCGTTGGCGTTTCCAGTCAGGACCAGACCGATTTTCAGGCTGCTGTAGTCGGCAGTGTCGGAAGATTCGGAAGGATTAGCAGTTTCTTTGGCAGGTTTCTGTGTGGTGGAGGCTGAATTGGAACCGCAGGCAGTCAACAGACCCAGTGCCATGGCCAAGGACAATAGAGACGCAAACATTCTTTTCATTAAGGGGTTCCTCCTAATAGAATGGATTCGAAAATAGAAAACTTGACTGGAAAGGGATTGACTATTTTCTGAAATCAGATTATCATAAAATAAATCATAATGCAATATATAAATATGATTTATTTTTAATAATCATATTTATTTCACTTGCGGCCAAAAGGGACAGGAGAGTCATATGCATCTTGAATCTATGAAGACCCCGGATAAATCGTATTCCAACACCAAGGTGGCCATCCTGCGGCTGATCCAGCAGAAGATCAAAGCAGGGGAGGACCGTCTGCCCCCCGGCGAGGAGATGGCCAGGGCCTGTGGCGTGAGTCTGGTGCTGGTGCGGGATGTGCTGGGGGAGCTGGAGTCGCGGGGATATGTCAGCCGCCGCAGGGGCAAGGGCATTCTTATTAACACCCACGTCTGCCGCCTGGGACCCCGAATCGACGAGCAGGTGGACTTTATGGAGCTGATCCGCCTGCGGGGCATGGAGCCCAGCGTCCGGCTGACCGACGAGGAGTGGGTGGACTGCGCCGATGCCGACGGTCTTGCAGAGGGGTCGGTTTTAAAGGCGTGCGGCGAGCAGCTGCTGCGGTTGGAGCGGGTGTTCTGCGGAGACGGAAAGCCCATGATTTACAGCCTTGTCTATCACCGCAGAAGCAATTTCAAGTTTGATTACCAGAAGTGGAAGGGCTTTGAAGAACTGAACCTCAACGAGTTTCAGGAGATCTTCTGCCTGCGGCAGGCCAACACCACCGTGGCGGAGCTGGATCTTTGCGAGGTGCGGGGCGAGGTAGCCCAAAAGCTGGAGCTTCCCGCCGGAAGCACACTTTTCCGCATGGGCGACATCCGCTATGCCTTAGAAGGCGACGAGCTGCTGAGCGGTCATGTGCTGTTCCATCACGCGCTGCTGCCCCTGCGGCTGTTCCGGCGAAGTGAATAAGGTAGACCCTACTGAATAAAAGGAGGAAAACCGTATGCAGCGAAAGAAGTATGAGCATCCCCCAATCGTGGAAGAACTGGTGTTTCAGGTCAACCCAGAGCTGGTGGATCGGTATCTGGACGGCGATTTTACCTGCTTTACCCAAGGGCTGGAGAAGTGGCCCGGATTTCTGGGGTCGGAGGTCTGGGCCAGTGCGGACCGCCCCGGCTATGTGCGCAACATCGTATATTGGAAAGACAAGGCCTCGCTGGAGGCCGTGGACTCGGCGTGGGTGGCGGAGGCTGATGCCCGGCTCAACGCGCTGATGGGCGAGGGGAACCTGAAGCTTTTGGAGGTGGCCCACGCTGTGAACCAGATGACCCTTGTGCAGGAATACCGCTGAGAGGAAAAGGAGAGGCTGACTATGGATTTTCAGGGAAAGATCGCCATTGTGACCGGAGCGACCTCCGGTATTGGAGAAGAGACGGCCCGCCAGCTGATGGTCAAGGGTGCGCAGGTGCTGGCTGTGGGCCGCAACGCGGAAAAGGGCGCCGCGCTGGAGGCGCAGGGCGCAAAATTCTATGCCTGTGACCTTTCCGATGCGGAGCAGGTGCGCAAGCTCTGCGCCCGGATCGCGGAGGAGTTTCCCAAGGTGGATATTCTGGTCAATAACGCGGGAATGTCGGTGGATGGCACCGTGGAATCGCTGACGCTGGAGCAGTGGGAGAAGATTTTCGCGCTGAATGTGACCAGCATCTTCCTGATGAGCAAGTACATCGTGCCCCTGATGCGGAAAAATGGCTATGGCCGCATCGTCAATATCGGATCCACGGCGGGCACGGTGGGGGCGTGGGGGCTGCACGCCTATTCCGCCACCAAGGGCGCGGTGATCCAGCTCAGCAAGAGCATGGCTGCCGAGTATGCCAAAGAGAATATTCTGGTCAACTGCGTCTGCCCCGGCGGCACCATGACGCCGCTGATGGAGGGCATCGGCGGGCTGGACGAGTTTGCAAAGCTCTTCCCCATCGGACGACTGGGGAAGCCGGAGGAGATTGCCCGGGTGATCGTGTTCCTCGCCAGTGGCGAGGCCAGCTTCACCGTGGGCAGCACAGTGCTGGTGGACGGCGGCTTCACGTGTGTATAATCAATACAATCCCCAAGAGACGGCATCAGCCGTCTCTTTTTTTGCGTTTTTACAAAGACTTAACGAAGCGCTGGTGTCGCATTTTACAATGGGGGCTTTATACTATGACCGTGGCAACAAGCAACAGACAAATAAAGGAGAATGATTTCAATGAAAAAAGTATTTACAATGGTATTGACCTGTGTCATGACAGCTGGCCTGCTGGCTGGCTGCGGCGCTTCTTCTTCCCAGCCCGCCGCGGACGCCCCCAAGCAGGATGCCCCCGCGCAGACCGAGGCCCTGTCCGGCAGCGTGTCCACCAACGGCTCTACCTCCATGGAGAAGGTCATCGGTGCGCTGAGCGAGCAGTTTATGACCGACAACAGCGGCGTGACGGTCAGCTATGACCCCACTGGCTCCGGCGCGGGCATTGAGGCCGCCGCCAACGGCTCCACCGACATCGGCCTTTCCTCCCGTTCCCTGAAGGACGAGGAAAAGGCCAACGGCCTGACCGAGACGGTGGTGGCACTGGACGGCATCGCGGTGATCGTGAACGCGGACAGCGCGGTGGAAGACCTGACGGTGGATGAGATCGCCAAAATTTTCACCGGAGAGATCACCAACTGGAGCGAGATCGGCGGCGCGGACGGCGCCATCTCCTGCATCGGCCGTGAGGCCGGCAGCGGCACCCGGGACGGCTTTGAGAGCATCACCGGAACCAAGGATGCCTGCAAGCTGGATCAGGAGCTGACCTCCACTGGCGGCGTGATCGAGGCTGTGGCCGCCAACCCCAATGCTATCGGCTATGCGTCCCTCTCCGCTGTGGAGGGCAAGGACACGGTGAAGGCCGTGACTGTGGGCGGTGTGGCCTGCACGGAAGCCACCGTTCTTGACGGCAGCTATGCCATCCAGCGCCCTTTCGTTCTGGTGACGAAGACGGACGCGACCCTCTCTTCCGCTGCGCAGGCGTTCTTTGACTACGCGACCTCCTCCGCCGCAAGCGACCTCATCAAAGCAGCCGGTGCGGTGCCTGTGGCGAAGTGATCCCCCTCTTTCCGCAAAGACCTCCACGTTCCGGCCATCGGGCCGGAGTGGAGGCCCTTTGCGCAGAAGGGAAGAAAGGAGAACTATATGGAAAATGTACTTTCCGGCGGGCATAGCGCCGCCGCAAGACCCGCATCGCCGCGGCGGCACGGTACACTGGTGGAACGGGGCTTCCACCTGCTGTTTTTGCTGTGCGGCATGGTCACCGTCGGGTTCGTGCTTCTGATCAGCGTGTATTTGATCCTCTCCGGCCTGCCCGCCATCCGGGAGATCGGGTTGGGGAAATTCCTGCTGGGCCGGGTGTGGGACCCGACCAACACCACCTCCGGCGCAAGCTACGGTATTCTGGCCTTCATCCTCACCTCGGTTTACGGCACGGCAGGCGCTGTGGTGCTGGGTGTGCCCGTGGGGGTGATGACGGCGGTGTTTCTTGCCAAGGTGGCGCCGCCCCGTTTGGCGGCGGTGATCCGCACCGCCGTGCAGCTGCTGGCGGGCATTCCCTCGGTGGTGTACGGCCTTGTTGGCATGATCGTGCTGGTGCCCGCCATCCGGGATGTGTTTTCCCTCAGCTCCGGCGCGTGTTTGCTGGCGGCTATGGCGGTGCTGGCGGTGATGATCCTGCCGTCGATCATCAATGTGTCGGAAACGGCGCTGCGGGCCGTGCCCCGGGAATATGAGGAAGCGTCGCTGGCGCTGGGGGCCACGGAGACGGAAACTTATCTGCGTGTCAGTCTGCCCGCCGCCCGCAGCGGCGTGGCCGCAGCGGTGGTGCTGGGCGTGGGCCGCGCCATTGGCGAGGCTATGGCCATCATCATGGTGGCGGGGAATGTTTCCAATATGCCGGGACTGTTCACCCCCGTGCGGTTTTTGACCACAGGTATCGTCTCCGGCATGGCGTATGCCCCGGTGGGCAGCCTTTACCAGCAGGCGCTTTACTCCATCGGGTTGGTGCTGTTTTTGTTCATCATGCTCATCAACGTATTTTTGAACGTGTTTATCAAAAGAAAGGGGAACAGCTGACATGGAAGAGACTCTCTCTCCCGCCCGGCGGCTTTACGACCGGGGAATGCGGGGGCTGATGTGGCTTTGCGCCCTTTTGACCTGCGCTTTGTTGGCGGGGCTGATCGGCTATATTTTTTACCGGGGGTTGCCGCGGCTGACATGGCAGCTGCTCACGGGGCAGACCAGTTACCTGACCAACACCATCGGTATCCTGCCTAATCTGCTCAACACCCTGTATATCATTTTGGTGGCTATGGCCATCGTGCTGCCGCTGGGTGTGGGAGCGGCCATTTACCTCACAGAATACGCCGCCAGTGCCAAGCTGGTGGGGGTGATCGAGTTTGCCTCGGAAACGCTGACGGGCATTCCCTCCATCATTTTCGGACTGGTGGGCATGCTGTTTTTCGTGCAGCGGATGAACCTGCGGGCAGGCGTTCTGGCCGGAGGGCTGACGCTGGTCATCATGATCCTGCCCACCATTGTGCGCACCACGCAGGAGAGCCTGAAAAACGTGCCCCAGTCCTACCGGGAGGGGGCGCTGGGCCTTGGCAGCGGAAAGTGGCACATGATCCGCACCGTGGTGCTGCCAAACGCCGTGGACGGCATCGTGACCGGATGCATTCTGGCAGTGGGGCGCATTGTGGGCGAGAGCGCGGCGCTGCTGTATACGGCGGGCTTCGGACTGACGCTGGCAGGCTTTTTCAAGTCGCTGCATTCCTCCTCCGCCACGCTGACGGTGGCGCTGTATGTCTATGCCAACGACCGGGGCGAAACAGGGGTGGCCTTTGCCATCGCGTCGGTTTTGATGGTACTGACACTCCTCATCAACCTCTCCGCCGCATGGGTGGGGCGGAAGCTGAAAAGAAACGGAGGCGCATCCTGATGGAAGCGGTCATGGAAGCAAAAGAACTGAATTTATGGTACGGGCAGAACCACGCCCTGCGGGATATTTCCGTGGCGATCCCTGCCCATGAGATCACGGCCTTTATCGGCCCGTCCGGCTGTGGCAAGTCCACGTTCCTGCGCACGCTGAACCGGATGAACGATCTGATCTCCTCGGTGAAGATCACCGGAGAGGTGACGCTGAACGGGCAGAATATCTATGGCGGCGGTGTGGACCCCACAATGCTGCGCAAGCGGGTGGGCATGGTGTTTCAGAAAGCCAATCCCTTTCCCATGAGCATTTACGACAATGTGGCCTACGGCCCCCGCACCCACGGCATCCGCTCCCGGGTGAAGCTGGACGAGCTGGTGGAAAGCTCGCTGCGCTCTGCCGCCATCTGGGACGAGGTGAAGGACCGATTGAAGAAAAGCGCGCTGGGCCTTTCCGGCGGTCAGCAGCAGCGGCTTTGCATCGCCCGGGCGCTGGCGGTGGAGCCGGAGGTGCTGCTGATGGACGAATCCACCAGCGCCCTCGACCCAATTTCCACATCGAAGATCGAAGACCTTGCGGTGGAGCTGAAAAGCAAGTATACTGTGGTCATGGTGACCCACAATATGCAGCAGGCCGCCCGTGTGTCGGACAATACCGCGTTTTTCCTGTTGGGAGAACTGGTGGAGTTCGGCCGGACGGAAACGCTGTTTTCCACGCCTGCCGACAAGCGCACGGAAGACTATATCACAGGACGCTTCGGGTAAGGAGGGACACCATATGAGAAATCGGTTTGACGAGCAGCTTCAGCGGATGCACACGGAGCTGATCTGCATGGGCGCGGTGTGCGAGGACGCGATCTCCGCAGCGGCGGAGGCCCTGCTCAAGGGCGACGGCGCACTGGCCCAGACCGCCGTGGAGGCGGAGCGGGAGCTGGACCGCCGGGAGCGGGAGGTGGAGGACCTCTGCCTGAAGCTGCTTTTGCAGCAGCAGCCCGTGGCCCGGGACCTGCGGGAAATTTCCGCCGCGCTGAAAATGATCTCGGATCTGGAGCGCATCGGCGATCAGGCGGCGGACATCGCGGAGCTGACGGCTTACGTCCGCGCGCCGGAGGGCAGCGGCGTGCTGCACATCGCGGATATGGCCCGGGCGGTCATCGCCATGGTGACGGACAGCGTGGATTCCTTTGTCAAGCGGGACCTGGCGCTGGCCCGCAGCGTCTGCGCCGCGGACGACCGGGTGGACGCGCTGTTCGATCAGGTCAAACAGGAACTGATCGGCATGATCGCGGCCAACGCCGCATGGGGCGCGCAAGGGCTGGACCTTTTGATGGTGGCCAAGTATCTCGAGCGCATCGGCGACCATGCCACCAATGTGGCCGAATGGGTGGAATATTCCATCACGGGCGTGCACCCGTCCAATAATTAAAACCGGAGGGGAGGACTTCCCCTCAACAGGAAAGGGGAATCCGTATGCTGACCTTTGAGGAAGTGAAAAATAACGAGGCCATCCGCACCTATATCCGCAAGGCGGATGAATCGCTGGTGGCGCTGGGCTTTACCGAGCACAGCTTTGCCCATGTCACCGCCGTGGCGGAGGGGGCGGCCTATATTCTGGAAACACTGGGCTATCCTGCACGGACGGTGGAGCTTGCCCGCATTGCCGCCTTTCTCCATGACATCGGGAATCTTGTCAACCGGGTGGACCATTCCCAGTCCGGCGCGGTGATGGCCTTCCGCATTCTGGACAACCTCCACTGCGACCCGGAGGAGATCGCGGCCATCGTCACCGCCATCGGCAACCATGACGAGGGCACCGGGCAGCCTGTCAGCGCCATGGCGGCGGCGCTGATCCTTGCAGATAAGTCTGATGTGCGCCGCAGCCGCGTTCGCAATCAGGACCCCGCCGCCTTTGATATTCACGACCGGGTGAATTATTCGGTGCAAAGCGCCCTGCTGCGCATCAGCGACGACCATACCCAGATCAAGCTGGAGCTGTCGGTAGATACGCAGTACGGTTCGGTCATGGATTACTTTGAGATCTTTATGGGGCGGATGCTGCTGTGCCGCAAGGCGGCGGAAAAGCTGGGGCTGCAATTCAAGCTGGCCATCAACGGCCAGCAGCTGATTTAACGGGGGCGGTTGCCATGATCTATTTACTGGAAGATGACGACAGCATCCGGGATCTGGTGCTGTATACCCTGCAAAGCCAGCACATGGAGGCACAGGGCTTTCCTGTGCCCTCCGCTTTCTGGCAGGGGGTGGAGCAGCGTGTGCCGGATCTGGTGCTGCTGGATGTGATGCTGCCGGAGGAGGACGGTGTAAGCGTGCTGAAAAAGCTGCGCGCCGCCGCGCCGACGCGGCGGGTCCCGGTGATGATGCTTACCGCCAGAGGCACGGAGTATGACAAGGTGCTGGGACTGGATGCCGGGGCGGACGATTATCTGTCAAAGCCCTTCGGCATGATGGAGCTTCTGGCCCGCATCCGGGCGCTGCTGCGCCGGACGCAGCCGGAGGAGGACAGCCTTTGCTGCGGTGTGCTGTGCGTGAACGAGGGCAGCCACACCGTCACCGTCAGCGGGCGGGAGGTGGCGCTGACCCAAAAGGAATTTGAAATGCTATGTCTGCTGCTGAAAAACAGGGGGCAGGTGCTTTCCCGGGAAAAGCTCATTGAACAGGTGTGGGGCTATGCCTTCACCGGGGAGAGCCGCACGGTGGACGTGCATGTGCGCACGCTGCGGCAGAAGCTGGGCGAGGCCGGGGCATATTTGGAGACCGTCCGGGGCTACGGCTATAAGATCAGCCGGGAAGCGGGGCAGACGCCGTGACCAGAAAGATCTTCCGCGCCATTCTCACGGTCACGCTGACGGCGCTGCTGGCCAGCCTTGTGTTGACGGTGGGCGTGCTGCACGGATATTTTCAGGATCGGGTGATGCGGGAGCTTTCCCGCTGCACGGCGTACATCGCGCTGGGTGTGGAGCATGAAGGGATCGCGTATCTGGAAAACGGCTTTCCCGGCGACTGCAGGGTGACGTGGGTGGCCGCCGACGGCAGCGTTCTCTGGGAGAGTCAGGGAACCTCCGATATGGAAAACCACAGCAGCCGCCCGGAGATACAGGACGCGCTGGCAAGCGGCGAGGGCCGCGCCGCCCGCTATTCCGATACGCTGGCCCAGAAGACGCTTTACTATGCCCTGCGCCTTTCCGACGGCACGGTGCTGCGGGCGGCGGACACCGGATATTCCGTGTGGCTGCTGGTGCTGCAGGCCATGCAGCCGATGATGCTGGTGATGGCTGCGGCATTTTGTCTTGCGCTGTGGCTGGCGGGGCGGCTTTCCCGGCAGCTGGTGGCACCCATCAACGCCGTGGATGTGAACGACCCCGGCGAGGAGCTTGCCTATGAAGAGCTTGCCCCGCTGGTGGGCAAGCTGCGCAGCCAGAAGCGGCAGATCAGCCGCCAGATGGAGGACCTGCGCCGCAGCCGGAAGGAATTTTCCGCCATCACCGCCAACATGAGCGAGGGGCTGCTGGTCATCGACCGGGAGGCTCGGGTACTTACCTGCAATGCCGCCGCGCTGCGGCTGCTGCACGCGAAAGCTCCCAGTGATGGGGCAAGCGTGTTGGAGCTGAACCGGGAAGCGGGATTCCGCCGCTGTGTGGAGCAGGCACTTTCCGGCCAGAGGGCCGAGGCCCTTTTAGAGCGGGAGGACGTGTGCTGCTCACTGCTGGCAAATCCGGTGGAGCAGGACGGCGCCGTGACCGGAGCGGTGGTGCTGGCAATGGATGTGACGGAAAAGGAACAGCGGGAGGCCCTGCGGCGGGAATTTACCGCCAATGTGTCCCATGAGTTGAAAACGCCGCTGACCGCCATCCTCGGCACAGCGGAGATCATGGAAAACGGTCTGGTACAGCCGGAGGATATGCCCCGTTTTGCGGGCAGCATCCATAAGGAGACCCAGCGGCTGATCCGGATGGTCAACGACATCATCAAGCTCTCCCGTCTGGACGAGGGCAGCGTGGTCCAGTGGGAGACGGTCTCCCTCCGTGCCGCGGCGGAGAGCGCAGTGGAGCGGCTGCGCCTTGCGGCGCAGCAAAAAGAGGTGCACCTCACGCTGGAGGGCGACTGTGCCCCGGTGCAGGCCGTGCGGCAGATCGTGGAGGAAATGGTCTATAACCTCTGCGATAACGCCATTGCCTATAACCGCCCCGGCGGCAGTGTGCGCATCACCCTTTCTTCCACCCCGGCAGGGCAGTGCCTTGCGGTGGCGGATACCGGAGTGGGCATTCCCCCGGAGCTGCAAGCCCGGGTGTTTGAACGGTTTTACCGTGTGGATAAAAGCCACTCCGGCCCTGGAACGGGGTTGGGGCTGTCCATCGTCAAGCACGGCGCGGCCTATCTTGGCGCGTCGGTCATGCTGGAAAGTCAGGCGGGAACGGGCAGCACCTTCACGCTGCTGTTTCCCGATGTCAGGTAATATCACGCTCCGTCCTCCGCAGGCAGTGCCTGCGGAGGGCGGAGCGGTTGTGCAGCGGTAAGATACTCGGGCAAGTCATAAAACTAAAACATATCGGGGAGATGGGTTGACTATCTCGGAGGATATGGTACAATATCAACTAACAACTATATAATAAAAGAACCGTCGATGCGCATTGCATAGAAGGGCTTTTAAGTATTTTTACTGTGAGGGTAGCGATATGAAGAAAGCCGCTTCTATTTTTTTACGCACAGATATTTATCCGGAGGATGTTGCACGTTTGATCCGGTGGATGGAGAAACCGAATATCACCCGGTATCTGAATGAGGAGTCCGGCGTGGCCTCTTCGCTGCGGCGGCTTTTAGACAAGGTGCCAGCCCCCATGCTGACATATCACTTTAACCGTATGGGGCTTTTTTTCCTGATCTGCCGCACAGATGGAGAGGCGATCGGGTTTATCAAATTACGTGAAAGGCCGCAGTCTGGACATTTCGAGATCGTTTACGCCATCGGGGAGGAAACTCTTTGGGGGCGGGGATATGGCGCGCAGGCCATCCGCTCCGCGCTGGATACGGCCTTTTGTCAATGGCGTGCCCGGCAGGTGGTGGCAAAGATCTATCCGGAGAATCTGCGGTCGGTCTGTCTGGTAACGGCCTGCGGCTTCCGCCGCTGCGGCAAAACAGAGCAGTTGCTGCATTTTTCCATGACGATGGAGGGATATTTGAAAAGCCGCGGCCTGTAAGATTTTGCGTCTTTGCTAAAAACTGCGCAAAGCTCCGGACTTTTTTTGTTTCAATCGTTTAAAATGCTTCGGACGCGCAAAAATAGTTGCCACCGATGGAAAAAGTGCTATTGTAAAAATGAATTGAACGAGGATAGAGGCGCGGCGCGCAAGAGTACTCTGGCAAGCGGACAGGTATCCGACAGAGGAAAGGGCAAGCCGCCGAAGGGTCGCCGCTGTACCTGCGGGGGCGATCACCTGGGCCGTCGGAGAATATCCGCCGGACTGTCACAGCTGTGGAGCGCTATCAGACCGCCGGAACGGCCCGTGCCGGGTCCGGTCTCCTGCTATGATCTCCACATGGGATCATAGCTTTTTTTGTTATCCTTTTTCAATTTGAACAGGAGAAAGGGTGAACAAAATGGAAGAAAAAAGAATTGTAAAGCCATGGCAGGCGGCACTGATGCTGCTGGTTGGCGTGTGGATGGCCAGCGGCACCGTCCCTGTGATGATCTATTACGGCATGAAGGTGCTGACCCCGGGGCTGTTTTTACCTGTGGTGTGCATCCTCTGCACGCTGATGTCCACCAGGCGGGCACCTTCTGGGGCACGCTTGCCACGGTGGGTGTGGCCTGCATGGGCGTGGCGCAGGGGCTGGGTGTGCCGCTGCCTGCCGCCGCCGGAGCGGTGTGCACCGGGGCCTTTTTCGGCGACAAGATCTCGCCGCTGTCGGATTCCCCGGTCATCACCGCCACGGTCTGCGACGTGCCGCTGATGGAGGGCATCCGCCACGCGCTGATCTCCACGGGCCCGGCATACCTCCTTTCGCTGGTGTTCTTCTTTGTCTACGGCTTGCGCTACGCAGGCGGCACTGTGGGCGGGCAGGTGTATGAGGATATTCTGGCCTCTGTTTCCGCCGCATTTATGCTCAGTCCTGTGCTGCTGCTTCCCGTGGCGGTGGTCGTGGTGCTGATTTTGATGAAAAAGCCCACCATTCCCACCTTTGTGGCTGGCATTGCCGTGGGCGCGGTGATGGCCATGGTCTGTCAGGGCGTGAGCCTGCACGACATTCTCGCCACCATGTACTCCGGTTATTCCGTGGACTCCGGCTCGGAGGTGGTGGATTCTATGCTCAACCGCGGCGGTTTCACCTCCATGCTCTCCACCATCGGGCTGCTGATCGCTGCGGGCATCTTCGGCGCGCCGCTGCGCACTGCCGGAGTGGTGGATGTGCTGCTGAGCTTTGTCCGCCGGGTGGCCAGGTCTTCCCGCTCCATGTCGCTGGGGGTGCTGCTGCTCCATGCGGTGTTTTTTACCATCACGGGTGCATATTACGTCTCTTACCCCGTGGTGGGCGGCATGGTGAAGGACCTCTATCCTGAATACGGCCTTGACCGCAAGAACCTGATGCGTACCCTGCTGGACACCGGAACGGGGCTTGCGCCCATGGTTTCGTGATCCACCACGGGATCCCATACTGCCACCACGCTGGGAGTTGCCAATCTGGCCTTTTTGCCCTATGCGCCCATGCTGTGGCTTTCCATTGTGTTTTCCGTGATTTACGCCGTGACCGGGCTGGGTACGGCAAAGGCAAAGGAGGATTGAACTATGGAACGTATTTTGCAGCGCTGGTACGATATGATCTTCATCCGTTCTGTCAACGGCCATGAGGTCAACATGGCAGACTATGTGGCCAATGCCCTGCGGGAGCTGGGCATGGACCCGCATTACAGCTATTTTGAAGAGGACATCACCCGCCAGCGTCCCTCGGTCTGGGCCACGCTGGACAGCGGCCGCCCCGGAAAGACGGTGCTTCTCATCGGTCACCTCGACACGGTGGATGTGTCTGACCGCTGGGATACCGACCCCTTTGTTCCTACGCAGATCGACGGAAAGGTCTATGGTCGGGGGGCCATGGACATGAAGGGCGGCCTTGCCGCCATTTTAGAGACCCTGACCTACTATGCCGCGCACCGCGACGAGATCAGCTGCAAGATCCTCGCCTGCTTCGTCGCCGACGAGGAGGGACTGAGCAAGGGCACCTATCAGC
>CAKSVQ010000017.1 GCA_934504065.1 uncultured Dysosmobacter sp.
AGGTGGCCATGGTGTCCCTGCTGTTCATCCTGATCGCCGTGATCTTCGGCTATTTCGTCTATCGCCGCAACGTGCCCATCGGGGTCGCTTCCGTGGTGGGCGTGATCGCCATTGTGGCCATCATCTTCATCGGCCTGAACTTCCATCCCATTTACCTCTCCACCAATGCGTGGATGTGGATCGTGGGTCTGTACATTCTGGTAGCTTCCGTCACCCCCGTGTGGATCCTGCTCCAGCCCCGTGACTACCTCAGCTCCTTCCTGCTGTACGCCATGCTGGCGCTGGCTGCCATCGCGGTTGTGATCGGCCATCCCTCCATGGACAGCCTGCCCGTGTTCAACACCCCCGGCAACACGACCCCCGTGTTCCCCGTGCTGTTCACCACTATCGCCTGCGGCGCTATTTCCGGCTTCCATTCTCTGGTCGCTTCCGGCACCACCTCCAAGCAGCTGGATAAGGAGACCGATGCGAAGCCCATCGCTTACGGCGGTATGCTGATCGAGTGCGTGCTGGCCATCATGACCCTGATCGCCGTGGCCTATGCCTATAAGTGGAACGCTGAGAATCCCGACCTTGCCCTCAAGGGTGCGACCGCTATCTTCGGCGGCGGCATTGCCGGCATGATCGATCCTTCCCGCGGCTCCGTGTACCACGTGCTCTACACCCTGCTGGTCCTGACTTATTCCACCTTCTGCCTGACCTCTCTGGACACCGCCACCCGTATGGGCCGCTTCATGTTCCAGGAGTTCTGGATTGATGGCACCAAGGGCGAGACTCCCGAGAATGTCAGCGGTTATAAGAAGGTTCTGGCTAACCCCTATGTCGCCACCATCATCACCGTGGTGCTGGGCGTGTTCCTCGGTCTGAACGGCTATGCCAAGATCTGGGCGCTGTTTGGCTCTGCCAACCAGCTGCTGGCGGCTCTGGCCCTGCTGGCTGTGGCCACTTGGCTGGGCAACATCGGCAAGAACAACAAGATGTTCCTTATCCCCATGGTGTTCATGCTGTTTGTCACCATCTTCTCCCTGATCATCAACACCAAGACCCAGATCGGTCTCATCTCTGCTGGCGGCGCCGACTGGGGCCCCTACGTGCAGGCCATCCTGGGCGTGCTGCTGGTGATCCTGGCGATCGTGCTGGCCATCGAGGGCATTTCCACGATGAGCAAGCAGAAGGCCAGAAAGTAATCAAACATCTGTGTTTTGACAGTGGAGTTTTGCCAGTCTCCGCTGGATGAATGCAAAAAGGACGGCGCACCAAAATGGTGCGCCGTCCTTTGCTTTATCGATTATTGCCGCGCTTTAGCTGCGCTTGCAGAGGAAGTGCAGGGCCTCCACATATCCCGGCAGGCCGTGGCCGCGGATGGTGGTTGCGCAGGCGGCGCGGATATAGGAGACATGGCGGAAATCCTCCCGGCTGTCCGGGTCGGAGACGTGTACCTCCACTGTGGGGATGCCCACCGCCTTCACAGCGTCCAGCAGGGCCACGCTGGTGTGAGTATAGGCGGCGGGGTTAATGATGATGCCGTCCACCTTGTCAAAATAGGCCTGCTGGATGGCATCTACCAGTGCTCCCTCATGGTTGGACTGGAAGAACTGGACCTCCACGCCCAGCTTGTACGCCTCCGTCTGAATGAGGCTGCACAGGTCGGCATAGGTGGCCTTGCCGTAAATTTCCGGCTGGCGGATGCCCAGCATATTCATGTTCGGGCCGTTAAGCACCAGAATTTTCACAAAAATCCCTCCAAATCGCCTCTGCGGCCGCCTGAATGGTGCCGCTGTTTTCAATGACCGCATCCCGGAAGCGGGCGTAAAGCGGCTGCCGCTGGGCCCACATGGCGGCAAGGTCCGCGTCCTGCGAAAGGGGGCGGCCCTCGGTGGGCAGGACGTTCAGGTCCCGGATCAGGTGGTAAATGCGGCCGTTCTGGTGCAGGGGGGCATAGTTGCGCCCGTCCTTGACCACGCCGCCCCCGGTGAGGATGATCTTGCCGGAGAGCTTTCCGGCCTCGCTGGTGACCTCCCGCTCCAGCGCACGGAAAGTTTCCTCGCCCTCCTGCGCGAAGATCTCGGGAATGGAGCGCCCGGCCTTTTCCACGATCCGCGTGTCCAGATCGATGGCTTCCCGGCCCGTGAGGGCGGCGAGGGCCTGCCCGACGGAGGTCTTGCCGCAGCCCGGCATGCCGATGAGGACGATGTTGGTGCACTCCTGCCGCAGCTGGGCAAGGATGCGCTCGTTCTCGCTGTCGGGAATGGTCTTTTCAAAAAAGTGCTCCTCTGCTGCCTTGGCCTGCGCCACCAACATGGGAAGCCCGTCGGAGCAGGGGATGCCCAGCTCCTCCGCCTGCAATAAAAGAGCGGTGCGGCGGGGGTTATACACCACGTCCAGCACGCCGCAGCAGCGGGGGAAGGCACGCAGGTCTACCGGGGAGACGCCTGTGTTGGGATACATCCCAACGGGGGTGGTATTTACCACCAGCTCCGCGTCGGCGTGGCGGTGGAGGGTTTGATAGTTGTTTTCGCCGGAGCGGGAGATGACCACCACTTCCCGGGCCCCCAGCGCTTTGGCGCAGGCCACGGCGGTGAGGGAAGCGCCGCCGCTGCCCAGCACCACGGCCTTTTTTCCGGCAAAGTCCACACCTGCCCGTTGGGCCATCCAGCAAAAGCCCGCGGCGTCGGTGTTGAAGGCGTACAGCTTGCCGTCCGGGCGGCGGGTGATGGTGTTCACACTGCCAATGGAACGCGCCATGGGGTCAATGACATCGCAAAGGGGCATCACGTCCCGCTTATAGGGGATGGTGACATTCAGCCCGCCGATGTTGGGCTGGCGGAGAAACGCCGCTAGTTCCTCCGGCTCCAGCTCAATCAGCCGATAGCCGGGGCAGCCCAGCGCCGTGTGGATGGGAACGGACCAGCTGTGGCCCAGCTTCCGCCCCAGAAGTCCGTAAATCAGCTCCGGCATGGCTTAAACTTCCGCGTAGCTGCCAAGGAAGTTCAGGCTGGCGCAGCTGCGCTCCAGCTCTTCCAGCATGGAGAGAACGCCCGGCTCCTGCACGGAGGCCTCCAGTTCGAGGAAGAACATGAACTCGAAATTCCGGCCGCTGACGGGGCAGGATTCCAGCTTGGTCATGTTGATGTTCAACGCGGCCAGCTTGGAGAGAATGTCATACAGCGCGCCGGGCTTGTTGTCGCAGGCGATGATCAAGCTGATGCGGTTGGCTCCGGCGTAGATGACGGGGTCTTTGGTGATGCAGAAGAAGCGGGTGTAGTTGTTGTCGCTGTCCTGAATGGCGTCGTTGACGCACTCCAGACCGTACAGCGCCGAGCAGGGATGGGAGGAGATGGCGGCGGCGTGACGGCTGCCGCTCTCGGCCACCATTTTCGCGGCCATGGCGGTGTTGTCGCAGGGAATGACCCGCACCCCGTTGAGACCGTTCAGGAACTTGGAGCACTGGCCGATGGCCTGCTCATGGGAGTAGATTTCCGTGATGTCGTTCATTTTCACGCCGGGCATGGCCAGCAGCTCATGGCGGATGCACAGGCGGGTGGAGCGGACGACGGACAGGTTGTGGGACTGCAGCAGTTCATACACGGCGCGGACAGAGCCGTTGGAGCTGTTCTCAATGGGCAACACGCCGAACTTGCACAGCCCGGACTCTACGGCGGAGACCACGGCGTCGAAGGTCTTGACATAGACGATGTTGCCCCGGGGCAGGATGCGGTCGCAGGCTACCTGTGAGTTGGCGCCCTCCACACCCTGACAGGCCACCAGACCCGTCTGGGGGAAGACCGGATCCCCGGCGGCCAGCGAGGCGGACACCTGCGCGGCTACCTTGGTGGGGGCGGAGATCAGCTCCGCCTGCCGGGAACGGGCCAGCTCGAAGAGCGTGGAGAACAGGTGATAGGCATAGCGCTCCTTTTCACCGGACTTCTCCGTGACCTTGGCCAGAATTTCCCGCTCCCGCTGTTTGTTCAAAATGGGCAGGTGATGCTCGTTTTTGTAGGCGGCAACTTCATCGGAAAGTGCCATGCGCTGCAGGAACAGGTCCAGAAGCTGGTCGTCTACGGTGTCGATTTTCATGCGGATCTCAGAAAGTTCCATGATGTCCCTCCAAAAGTAAATCTAAAAGTACGGTTGCCGTAACGGCTTCCACCACCGGGACAGCCCGGTGAGCAATACAGGGGTCGTGCCGCCCTTTGATCTCCAGCTGTGCCGGAGCGCCCTGCGACAGGCTGACAGTCTTCTGCGCCTGCGCAATGGACGGCGTGGGCTTGAGCGCAACGCGCAATATGACGGGCATTCCGGTGGTGATGCCGCCCAAAATGCCGCCTGCGCGGTTGGTTTCGGTGACGATGCGGCCATGTTCCACGGTGAACGGGTCGTTGTTTTCCGACCCGTGAAGCGCCGAGGAGCCAAAGCCCAGCCCGAATTCCACGCCCTTGACGGCGGGAATGCCGAACAGCGCCGCTGCCAGACGGTTCTCAATCCCGTTGAACATGGGGTCGCCCAGTCCGGCGGGCAAGCCGATGGCGGCGCATTCCACCGTGCCGCCTACCGAGTCCTGCTGTTCCCGGGCCTGCAGGATCAGCGACTGCATCCGCTCCCCGGCTTCGTCATTGAGCACGGGAAAAGCCTTGGCGGCCACCTCGTCAAAAAGCGCGGCGGTGGGGTGCAGGGGGAAGCGGTCGTCCGTCTCTGTGCCCACGGAGCTTAGATGCGCCCCCACATACACGCCCCGACGGGCCAGAATCTGCTTGGCGATGCCGCCCGCAATGCACAGCGGCGCGGTCAGGCGGCCGGAAAAATGGCCGCCGCCCCGCATATCCGCCTGCCCGCCCCATTTGACCCATGCGGTGTAGTCCGCGTGAGAAGGGCGGGGCTTGTCGGCAAGCTCGCTGTAATCCTTGGAATGCTGGTCGCTGTTTTCAATGATGGCGCACAGCGGTGCGCCGCAGGTCACGCTGTTTTCCACACCGGAGAGGAAAATGGGCGTGTCGGATTCCCGCCGGGCGGTGGAAAGGGGACTTTTGCCTGGCTTGCGGCGGTCGAGAAAGGCGTTCAGCGCATCAAGATCAATGGCCTCCCCGGCGGGCAGGCCGTCGATATTCACGCCGATGGCCCTGCCGTGGGACTGGCCGAACACGCTTACACGCAGCAGCCTTCCGAATTCAGAGGACATCTACAACACCTCCCAGATGACGGTAATCTTCCCAGAACGTGGGATAGGATTTCTGCACGGCCTCTGCGCCGAGAATGGTCACGGGGCCGTTGGCTCTTGTGGCGGCGATGGCCGCCGCCATAACGATGCGGTGGTCGTTGGCGCCGTCCACCGTGCCGCCGGAAAGGGCGGCTGTGCCCTCCACGGTGAGAAAGTCCGGCCCCTCCTGCACGGCGGCGCCCAGCGTCCGCAGCAGCGCGGCGGTGGTGGAAAGGCGGTCGCTTTCCTTCATCCGCAGCCGCGCGGCGTTTATAAAGCGGGTGCTGCCGCTGCGCACGGTGGCCATCACCGCCAGCGGCGGCAGCAGGTCGGGGCAGCCGGAAACGTCCACTGCCGTGTCGCCTGGGCGGGCCAGCTGCCAGTAAAGCTGGCTGATGACCTTGTCCCCTTGCGCGGAGGCGGGGTTCAGCCCCATGGGCTGCACGGGGTTATCCAAAAAGGCGGCGGCGTACCAGAAGCCCGCCTGTGACCAGTCGGCTTCCACGGTGATCTCCCGGGCGCGATAGGTTTGTGGGCCGGGGACGGAGAAGGTCTCATAATTCCGGTTTTCCACGGTGACGCCGAAGGCCTTGAGCATTTCCAGCGTCATGTCCACATAGCCCCGGGATTCCAGCGGCGAGGTCATGTGGATTTCAGAATCGCCGTCCAGCAGGGGCAGGGCGTATAAAAGACCCGTGACGAACTGGCTGGACACGTTGCCGGGCAGGGAGAATTTGCCGGGGGCCAGACGGCCCCGCAGGGTGAGCGTGCCGCCGTGGAGGGTGTGGGTGATGCCCTGCGCGTCGCAGATGTCAAAATAGGGCTGCTGGGGCCGCTCCATCAATCGGCCGTGCCCGGTAAACACGCCGCCGCCCGCCACCGCCAGCGCGATGGGGATGAGAAAGCGGAGGGTGGAGCCGGATTCGCCGCAGTCCAGCAGGGGCAGCTCTCCGGCTGTGGCGGCGCGCAGCGCCGCAACGCAGCGGCGGGTAGCCTGAATATCCTGCGAATCGCTGTGCAGGTGGAGCTGCCCTTCGCCGTGGGCAAGGGCCATGGCCAGCACCGCGCGGTGGGCCATGGATTTGCTGTCCGGCGGGGTCACGGCGCCGGAGAGCAGGTGGGGGTGGATGCAAACGTCCATCTCAGCCCTCCCAGCCTGCCCGGATGATGGGCAGCAGGTCATCTACCGGGACCTTTTTCAGTTCACAGCAGCCGATTCTTTTGGGAATGACCAGCGTGATGGCGTTCCCGGCCCGCTTTTTGTCGGCAAGGGCCGCCTCAGCCAGCGCTTCCGGGGAATAGTCCGTGGCGGTAGGCAGGCCGTTTTTGGCAAGGCAGGCGGCAATACGCCGGGCAATGGGGGCGTCCGTCCAGCCAAGCGTCTCAGCGCTGCGGGCGATGATGGCAAGGCCCGCCGCCACGGCGTGGCCGTGGGGGATGGCGTAGCCGCTGCACTTTTCAATGCCGTGGCCGACGGTGTGGCCTAGATTCAGCATTTTCCGCTCGCCCTGTTCCTTTTCGTCCCGTTCCACCACCCCGGCCTTGTAGGCCACGCACCGGGCGATGACCTCCGCGGGGTCGGCGGTGAGGGTGCCGTTTTCAAAAAGAGCGAACAGGCTCTCGTCGTCCAGTACTCCGGTTTTGATGGCCTCGGCCGCGCCGTCGGCAAACAGCTCCGGGGAGAGGGTGGAAAGGCAGTCCGTGTCGCACAGCACGGCGGCGGGCTGCAAAAAGGCCCCGGCCAGATTTTTGCCCGCTGCAAGGTCGATGGCGGTTTTGCCGCCCACGGAGGAATCCACGGCAGAGAGCAGGGTGGTGGGCAGCTGCACGCAGCGGATGCCCCGCAGATAGCAGGCGGCGGCAAATCCGGCCATATCGCCCGTCACGCCGCCGCCAAGGGCCGCCACACAGTCAGTACGGGTGAGGTGCTGCTGGGCCAGAAATTCCAGAATGGCGGCAAGGGTGGTGAAATTCTTGCTGCCCTCCCCGGCGGGGAAGACATAAGAACAGACGGTGAAGCCGACAGCGGACAGGCTGTCGGTCACCGTCTGGAGGTATAGGGGGGCCACGCGGCTGTCGGTCACGACGGCCACGCGGCAGGGGGCCATCACCTCGCGCAGGCGCTGGCCGCAGGCGCGCAGCAGCCCGCCGCCGATGGTGACGGCGTAGGCTGGCGCGGTATGCACTTGAATGGTTTGGATGGAGGGCATGAGGGCCCCTCCTTTCATGGATTTGTCAACGGGGAGAGCGGGAGGTCAGTTGCCTCCGGCGGAGGATTTTTTCTCCCGTCCGTCCTTGAGCAGGGCGCGGAGCTTTTCCGCGTCACGGGCCTCCAGCGCGTCCTGATATTCCTTGAGGTGGACGATCAGCTCGTTCAATTCCCGGGTGAGATAGTCGGCATCGTCCAAAAACAGCTCCGTCCACATATCCTCGTCCAGACGGGCCACCCGGGTCATGTCCTGAAAGCTGCCTGCGGAGAAGCCCCGGCGGCGCTGGGCCTCGGGAGATTTGATATACGCGCTGGAGGCGATGTGGGCCAGCTGGGAGGTAAAGGCGATGATGCGGTCGTGCTCCTCCGGGTCGGAGAAGGTGAGGCCCGCAAAGCCGATGTCCAGAAAGAAGTCCTTCAGCGTTTCCAGCAGCTGCATATCCGTGCGCTCGTCCGGCGTGAGGATCATGGACGCGCCCACATACAGGCTGTCGCTGGCGGAGGTGAAGCCGCCCCGCTCCTTGCCTGCCATGGGGTGGCCGCCGATATAGGCAAAGCCGCAACGCTGGGCAATGGGCGTGATGGCCTTCACCACCACCCGCTTCACGCCGCAAAGGTCCACTAAAATGGCGGAGGGGGAGATGGCTTCGGCGTGCTGCTGCACCCATGCGATGGCGGCGTCCGGCCGGATGGCCACCAGAATGAGGTCGCACTCCGGCAGGTTCTCCGCCGTCAGCGGCGCGTCAATAGCGCCGCACATCCGGGCCATGGTCATGGTTTCCTGATCCAGATCCACGCCCCATACGGTGTGGGAGGTGCGGGCCTTGATGCTTTTGGCCATGGAGCCGCCGATCAGCCCCAGACCCACAATGCCAACCTTCATTGCCTTACGCCTCCAGAGACTTCATCATGTCGTGCAGCTTGAGGATCTTGCGGGCCACGTGGTCGAAAACCTCGGGGGTGAGGGACTGCGCACCGTCGCACAGGGCATGGGCAGGGTCGTTGTGCACCTCGATCTGCAGTCCGTCGCATCCGGTGGCCACCGCGCCGCAGGCCAGCGGCTCCACCAGCCAGCTCTTGCCCGTGGCATGGCTGGGGTCGATGATGATGGGCAGGTGGGTCAGCTTGCGCAGCACGGGGATAGCGGCCAGGTCCAGCGTGTTGCGGGTGTAGCTTTCAAAGGTGCGGATGCCCCGCTCGCAGAGGATCACGTTTTCATTGCCGCCTGCCATCACGTATTCGGCGCTCATCAGCCACTCTTCATAGGTGGCGGACATGCCGCGCTTGATCATCACGGGCTTGTCCTGCTTGCCCACGGCCTTGAGCAGGTCGAAGTTCTGCATGTTCCGGGCACCGATCTGGATGACGTCCACGTTCTTGAACAGGGGCAGCTGGTTGATCTCCATCAGCTCGGTGACGATGGGCAGCCCGGTCTCCTGCTTGGCGACCTCCAGAATTTCCAGACCTCTGGCGCCAAGGCCCTGGAAGGAGTAAGGAGAGGTGCGGGGCTTGAACGCGCCGCCACGCAGCATGGTGGCGCCGCTGGCCTTCACGGCCTTGGCGATGGCCACCACCTGCTCCTCGCTCTCCACCGAGCAGGGGCCCGCCATGATGGTGAGGTTGCCGCCGCCGATCTGGGTGTTGCCCACCTCGACCACGGTGTCCTCGGGGTGGAACTTGCGGTTGGCGTTTTTATAGGGTTCCTGCACACGCTTGACATCCTCCACGATGTCCAGCGCGGAGATCAGGTCGATATCCAGCGCGGAGGTGTCGCCCACCAGTCCGAGGATGGTGTGGGCCTCGCCGATGCTGGTGTGAATGGAAACGCCCTTGTCCTGCAGCCAGGCGATCAGGCTTTCCAGTTGGTCACGGTTGGGGTTGTGTTTGAGAATGACGATCATTTCAGGTTCCTCCTTAAAAATCACAGACGGTTGAAAAAAGACCCGCAGCCGTTTGGCTGCGGGTCATCCTGTACGAACGGTTCCTAAACCGCCTTACACGCGCACGCTTTCAGCCAAACCAAAATAAGCCTTACCATAAAAGTAGGTAAAGCTAAAGTAGCGGTATTCGGCTGCACGGGCAAGGTTGGTCATGGGAGAGTGCTCCTTTTCAGAAACTCTTTAGATGTTTAAAGCATAACACCATATGCAGGAAAAAGAAACTGTGAATAGTTCCAAAAATCCTGCTGCGTCACCGGGTATCTTCCGGTTATGTGCCGAAACGTGGAGGAATCAGGCGGCGGGCAGGCATCCGGCCATCAAAAGGCTGGTGGCCCGCAGGATGTAACGGGAGTCCCGCACGGCGGAGGAGCGGGAGGCCATGTACTGCTGGTGGAGCTGCTCCAGCGCGGCGGTCAGCTCCTGACAGCCCTTCAGGCGGCGGACGGAGCGGTGGGCCATGTAGCCGGAGAAGTATTGGCGCAGGTTGGTCTCATAGCGGTGGTGGTCCAACATGGTGTCCGGAAAGTTTTCGTTGTGGGGATAGGTGAAAGCGTCTGCCAGATAGTGGGTCAGCTTTCCCAGCGTGTAATACTGCCAGACCGTCCACGCCTTGCGGCGACGCTGCAAGCGGGCGATGTGGGCATAGATATATGGATGGGAATTGGTATAATTGTGACCGCCGAAGGTTTTGGCCCGCAGCGAGCCCTTCAGATAGCTCAGCGGGTTGCAGTCCGGCTGGAAGGAGCCGAGGAGAAACGCCAACTCATAGCGCCGGGCATCAAAGCCGTTTTGACTGCGGAGCAGGGCGGAGGCCAGCAGAGTGTGGCTGCGTTTTTGCATATGAAGTACCTCCCTTGCACTCGAACGGGCCCAGTATAGCATGATGCGCGAACACTTGCAAGCAAAATGGGGGTAAAATTACAAATTCGGAAGCTTTTTTTCTTCCTTTATCCACAGGTATTGCATGATTTGGCAAAATGCGGTACAATTCAGACATCATACAAGGCCGACAAAATCATACAACGAGGAGGGCGCTTATGGAGAAGTGGAACCCTGCGCGCCGAGGGCGCATGGCGGGAAAGGGAAGCTGGCAGGAGCAGTACCGCGCGCTGCGGATGGAGCCCGCTGAGGCGGCGGAGCTGATCCGCAGCGGAGACACGGTCTCCATGACCGCCGCGGCCAACTGGCCCTACGCGGTAGATGCCGCGCTGGCCCGCCGCCTGCGGCAGTGCGGCGGGAAGATCGCGCTGAACACGCTGTTTGTGCCGCTGGACACGGCGCTGCTGGCGGAGGAAAACCGGGACTTGGTGGATTGTGCCTCCAACTTCTTCGCCGGGGAGCGGCGGCTGGTGGGCCACGGCAACATCCGCTATGTGCCCACCCACCTCAGCGCCACCGGAGACTGGATGGCGGCGCGGCGGCCCCGGGCGGCGGTGATCTCCTGCTCCGCACCGGATGAGAACGGCTGGATGTGCCGCTCTCTCTGGGGGGCACAGGTGCACCGGAAAGTTCTGGAGCAGGCGGAGGTGCTGATCGTGGAGGTCAACGACCAGCTGCCGCGCTTTGCAAGTGACGGCGAGGCCCACATGATGCTCCACGTGTCCGAGGCGGACGCCATTGTGGAAAACAGCCATGCACCGACGGAAAATCCCCCGGCTCCGGCGGACGAGACCGATCGGCGCATCGCGGGTTATATCGCCGATCTGGTGCCGGACCGGGCCTGCGTCCAGTTCGGATTGGGAGGGCTGGCCAACGCCGTGGGCGAATGTCTGGCCGGGGCCGGAAAGAAGGACCTGGGCCTGCAGACCGAGGTCATCAGCAACTGTGTGGTCACGCTGATGGAGCAGGGGGTCATTACCAACCGCTATAAGACCACCTGCCCCGGGCGGTCGGCGGGGGCGTATTTCATCGGCGACCGGACGCTGTGGGACTTTGCGCGGGACAACCCGGCCTTCAGCTTCAAAGAGATCGACTGGGTGAACGACGCCCGCAATATCGCCCGGAATGACCGGGTAGTCTCCATCAACAACGCCATGGAGATCGATTTGACCGGGCAGGTGAATGCCGAGAGCGTGGGTCATCGGCAGTATTCCGGCACCGGAGGCCAGCTGGAGTGGGTGCTGGGCGCCCAGTGGTCCAAGGACGGCAAAAGTATCATCGCCCTGCGCTCCAGCTACCGGGACAAGGCGGGCAGGCTCCACTCCAAGATCGTGCCCGAGCTGCCCCTCGGCAGCATCGTCACCACGCCCCGCACCTGCGTGCAGTATGTGGTCACGGAGTACGGCGTGGCCGACCTGCGCTACCGCAGCGTTTTAGAGCGGGCCAACGCCCTCATCGCCATTGCTCACCCGGACTTCCGGGCGGAGCTGCGGCGCTCACTGCCGTTTTAAAGTGGAAAAGCGTTAAAATAGTGCTAAGAAACCGCCCCATCGGGGGGCGGTTTCTTTTGCGCTTTGCTGAAAGTTTGCCAATGAAGAACGTTTTGTTTGACTTCATCGGCGGCCTTCTTTAAAATAAAGTCGATTTTCTGCCCCGCAGCGTGCTGCGGGGGACATTTGTAAAGGTGGCGTGTTTGTTGAAACTTCTTCTTCAAATCGGCGTGGTGTGCGGCGTTTACTGGCTGAGCCAGTGCGTGGAGCACATTCTGCCCTTCCCCTTTCCGGCCAGCGTGATCTGCCTGCTGCTGTTGCTGGTGCTGCTGCTGATCCGGGTGATCAAGGGGGCGCAGATCCAGAACGTGGCGGACTTTCTCACGGGCAGCATGGGCTTTTTCTTCCTGCCCGCTACCGTCAGCATCATGAACTATGTGGACACGATCTTTGCCAACGCAGCGGCGTTTTTTGTGATCTGCGTGGTGTCGATGCTCACCACCTTTGCCGCCACGGCGGGCACGGTGGTGCTGACCCGGCGGCTGATGCGCCGGGGGAAGGAGGAAAAGAAATGAGCGAGCTGGTATCTTCCGCGTTTTTCGGCGTCACGCTGACGGTGATCGCCTATTGGATCGGCATGACGGTGCAGAATAAGACGGGACTTGTGATCTGCAACCATATGGTGATCGCCGCCGGGCTGATCGTGCTGGTGCTCAAGTGCTGCGGCATTTCCTATGAGGAATACTATGTGGGCGGCAGCATCGTGAATATGTTGCTGGGGCCTGCCACCGCCTGCATGGCGCTGACCATCTATCAAAAGTGGGAGCTGCTGAAAGAGAACTGGCTCCCGGTGCTGCTGGGGTGCCTGGCCGGGTCGGTGACCACAGTGGTCACGGTGCTGGTACTGTGCCGCCTGTTCGGCCTTTCCCCGGAGATGACGGTGTCGCTGCTGCCCAAATCCGTCAGCACGCCCATTGCCTCCGCCATTTCGGAAAGTCACGGCGGCATCGTGTCCATCACGGTGGCGGCGGTGATCTTTACGGGCATTCTGGGCAACCTGACCGGGCCGTACCTCATCAAGCTGTTCCGCGTGAAAGACCCCATGGCTGCGGGACTGGGACTGGGCGCTTGCGCCCACGGCATGGGCACGGCAAAGGCGCTTGAGATCGGCCGGACGGAGGGCGCCATGGGCGGCCTTGCCATCGGCATCTGCGGGATCATCACGTCGCTGCTGGCACTGGGCTTCGGCTTCTTAGTGTAAAAAAAATTGGCGGCCCCGCCGTTGGGAAACACGGCGGGGCCAAAAGAAAGAGGGGAACATGAGGGAGGGCGTTTGCCTTCCCTTTTTCCGGCTCTGGGCCGGACGGTCAAAAAACAGGCGCGATAGAGCCAGCGCTCCATCGCGCCATGGGTTTTCGAAAAAGTGGCAGCGCCACTTTTTCGAAAGGGGATTCGCTGCGCTCCGTGCCTCGGTTGACCGCTCTGCGGTCAATTCGACACACGCTTCGCGCAGGGTGTTTTCTGCCACGCACATGTCGCGGCAGAAAACGGATTCCATTCATTTCGCGTTTCCGAACGCGAAACTCTGCGAGGCTTTTTAACAAGCGCAGGTGGCGCAGCCACTTGTTCGAACGTTAAACGCTGAACAGCAGGTCGGAGTAGACGGGGAAGGGCCAGTAGTCCTTGGCGGTCAGGGTCTCCAGCTTGTCGGTGGTCTCCCGGGCCTTTTCCATGTCGGGGATGATGGTGGCGTGGCAGAAGTCCATGGCCTTCTTGGCGTCGCCGGGCAGCTTCTCCATGTCCTTTTCCAGCTTGTCGCAGGCGGTCATCAAAGCGTCGGTGAGCTTGGCAATCTCCTTGGCGGTGACGGTCTCGTACTTGCAGGCCGCGCCCAGCGCGTCCTTGCTGGCGGCACGCTCACACAGGTCGGTGGCATAGCCGGAAACGGCGGGCAGAATATCGTGGCGGATCATATCCACCATGGTGTTGGCCTCAATGGAAATGACGGTGGTGTAGTTTTCAATATGGATCTCCGCGCGGGCGTTGATCTCTTCCTTGGTGTAGATGCCGTGCTTGACGAAGAGGTCCACGTTCTTCTTGGCGGTGTAGACCGGGAGGGCCTCGGCGGTGGAGGCAAGGTTGCACAGTCCGCGCTTTTCGGCCTCCTTCAGCCAGGCATCGTCATAGCCGTTGCCGTTGAAGATGATGCGCTGATGGTCAGTAAAGGTCTTCTTGATGAGCTTGGCCAGATCGCTCTGGAAGTCCTTGGATTTTTCCAGTTCGTCGGCGAACTGCTTGAGCTCCTCGGCCATGATGGTGTTCAGGGCGATGTTGGGGCCGGAAATGGACTGGGAGGAGCCCAGCATCCGGAACTCGAACTTGTTGCCGGTGAAGGCCATGGGAGAGGTGCGGTTGCGGTCGGTGTTGTCCTGCGGGATGGCGGGCAGAACGTCCACGCCGATCTCCAGATTGCGCTTTCCAGCCTCCTTGAACTCCGTGCCCTTGATGATGGACTGCACCACGCCGTCCAGCTCATCGCCAAGGAAGATGGAGATCACAGCGGGGGGTGCTTCCTGCGCGCCCAGACGGTGGTCGTTGCCGGGGAAGGCGACGGTGGCCCGCAGGAAGTCCTGATACTCATCCACGCCCTTGATGAAAGCGGAGAGGAACAGCAGGAACTGGGCGTTCTGGCTGGGGGTGGAGCCGGGCTTGAAGAGGTTTTTGCCCGTGTCGGTGCCGAGGGACCAGTTGTCGTGCTTGCCGGAGCCGTTCACGCCGGCAAAGGGCTTTTCGTGCAGCAGGCAGACAAGACCATGACGGTCGGCCACCTTCTTCATCAGCTCCATGGCCAGCTGGTTGTGGTCGCAGGCGGTGTTGGCGTCAGAGAAGATGGGGGCCATCTCATGCTGGGAGGGGGCCACCTCGTTGTGCTTAGTCTTGCTCAGCACGCCCAGCTTCCACAGCTCCTCGTCCAGCTCCTTCATGTAAGCGGCGACCCGGGGCTTGATGGCGCCGAAGTAGTGGTCGTCCAGCTCCTGCCCGCGGGGGGGCTTGGCGCCGAAGAGGGTGCGGCCGGTCATGCGCAGGTCCTCGCGCTGGTTGTAAAGCTCCTTGTCGATCAGGAAGTATTCCTGCTCGGGGCCCACCTGCGCGGTGACGCGCTTGGTCTCCGTGTCGCCGAACAGGCGCAGGATGCGGATGGCCTGACGGCTCACCTCGTCCATGGAGCGCAGCAGGGGGGTCTTCTTATCCAGCGCTTCACCAGAATAGGAGCAGAACACGGTGGGAATGCACAAAGAGCCTTCCTTGATGAACGCGAAGGAGGTGGGGTCCCACGCGGTGTAGCCGCGGGCTTCAAAGGTAGCGCGCAGACCGCCGGAGGGGAAGGAGGACGCGTCGGGCTCGCCGCGCACCAGTTCCTTGCCGGAGAATTCCATGATGATCTTGCCGCCGCCCACAGGGGCGATGAAGCTGTCATGCTTTTCGGCGGTCACACCGGTCATAGGCTGGAACCAATGGGTGTAATGGGTTGCGCCCTTTTCCACGGCCCACTGCTTCATGGCCTCGGCGATCTCATTGGCGGTGCCGATGTCCAGAGAGGTGCCCTCGGTCACGCACTTTTTCCACGCGCCGTAAGAAGCGGAAGAGAGGCGCTCCTTCATGGTCTCTTCGTTGAAAACGAGGCTGCCGAACAGTTCGGGGAGCTTTTCAGGTGTACTCATACATTTCATCCTCCTATATTTCTATATAGCATCGTATCATAAAATTGCAGGAATACAATAGGTAATACTTCTAACTTTTCCGTTCTTTACTTGCCGCTTGCGCCGTAGTTTGCCAAAACGCGGGCGGAGGGATCGTTGACGTTGCAGCCCTCCCAGGACTTGTTGGGCATCCAGAAGTCCCGGATCATGGCCGCCTGACCAGGATAGTACTTTTCAAAGATCTCCCGGTAGAGCAGGCTTTCCTTGGTGAAGGGAGTGCAGTAATCATACTTGCGGCGCAGGGTCTCAAATTCCTCGTCGGTGTAGGTCTCCTCGGCGTAGGCCTTCAGGTCGTCCACCATGGAGTGGCCCACCGCGTCGGAGAAAGCCGCCTTCTGCCGCCAGAGAATGTCGTCAGGCAGCAGGTGATCCTTTTCAAAGGCGTGGCGCAGCAGATATTTGCCCATGTCATAGGTGTTCATCTTCAGCTTGGGGTCAATGCGCATCACGTATTTCACAAAGTCTAGATCGCCGAAGGGAACGCGGGCCTCCAGAGAATTCACGGAGATACAGCGGTCGGCCCGCAACACGTCGTACATATAAAGCTCGTCCACACGCTTTTTGGCTTCCTCCTGAAAGGCCTGCGCGCTGGGGGCGAAGTCGGTGTATTTATAGCCGAACAGCTCGTCGCTGATCTCTCCGGTCAGCAGCACCCGCACGTCGGTCTGCTCGTGGATGGCCTTGCAACAAAGGTACATGCCCATGCTGGCCCGGATGGTGGTGATGTCCCACGTGCCCAGCATGGCGATGACCTCTTCCAGAGAGTCCAGCACCTGCTGGCGGGTCATATAGACCTCGGTGTGGTCGGCACCGATGAAGTCGGCCACCTCCCGGGCGTATTTCAAGTCGATGGCGTCCTTATCCATGCCGATGGCAAAGGTGCGGATCTTTTTGCCGAGGATCACCGAACTGATGGCGCACACCAGCGAGGAATCCAGTCCGCCGGAGAGCAGGAAGCCCAAAGGCGCGTCGGCGTCCAGCCGCTTGTCAACGCCTGCGATGAGCTTGTCGCGGATGTGCTTGCAGGCGGTTTCCAGATCATCGTCGGAATAGCTGCGCACGGTGGTGAGGTCGGCGTAGCGGACGAACTTGCCGTAAGCGTAATAATGGCCGGGAGGGAAGGGGCAAACCTCTTTGCAAAGGCCCACCAGGTTCTTGGCCCCGCTGGCGAACATGATCGCGCCGTCCTTATCATAGCCGTAGAACAGGGGGCGAATGCCGATGGGGTCCCGGGCGGCGATGAGGGAGTCGGTCATGGCATCGTAAATGATCAGGGCGAATTCGGCGTCTAGTCGGGAGAACATGGAAAGTCCGTACTCCCGGAACAGGGGCAGCAGGATCTCACAGTCGCTCCCGCTCTGGAACTGATAGCCTTTTTCGCTCAGCTGCCGCTTCAGGGGGCGGAAGCCGTAAATCTCGCCGTTGCAGACCACATAGTCGCCGTCCAGCGCAAATGGCTGCATGCCGGCTTCGGTCAGACCCATGATGGCCAGCCGATGGAAGCAGAGGTAGCCCGACGGCGTTTCAACGATGCGGGACATATCCGGCCCGCGGGAAACGGTACGGTCGAAATAGGGGCGAATCTCTTCTTTGGTGTAGGTCTTCTTGGAAAAACCCATGATGGAACACATAATCAGCACCTCCAGATAATAAAAAACGCAGCTACATCCTAATTTTTTAGGACGAATAGCTGCTATCCGCGGTGCCACCTAATTTACCATCCCCGGTGAGGGGGTCTGGTCACCTTTCAAGGCTCCAACAAGCCCGTGTGATGTAACGGTCACAACTCGTCGCACTTACTGGCGGGAACCCGCGTTCAGATTGCAGCTACGGAGTGTTCTTCGCGCAGATTCTCTGGTGCGGAGTTTCCACTCTCCTCCGCTCACTGGACCGAACGTCTGCGGTACTTTTCTCCATCAGCGCCTTTGCCGATGTTTCATTTGTTGTTTGGAGTTTACCATTGGGGACGGGCCACTGTCAAGAGCAAAATGCATAAAATAAACCGGGCAGATCGCAGGAAATTTCGGGAGCTTTCGAAGAAAACAGCCAAAAACCGAGGGCGGCGGGCCGGAGAAGAGCGTATTTATGCTACGGGCGAATGGCCGCGTTTGAAAAACAATGCGGGCACTTTCGCGTCCTTGGCAGGCGGCGAAAGTGCCCGTGCGCTCAGCCCTCCATGTGCCGCCCCAGAAAGGCGGAAATGGTCTGGGCCAGCTTGTATTCCGCGTCGCTGACGGCGCTGCCCGGCTCCGTGTCCACAAACAGCACCAGCCCCAAAAGGTCGCCCTCGGACAAAATGGGGGCGGCCACGGCGGTAGTGAGACGGTCGTTCCCGTCGCACACGGGGATGGGTGCGCCCTCGCCGCCGTACTGGTAAATGCGGCGGCCGTCCATTACCTGCTCCAGCTCTGCCGTGATGCGCTTACCCAGCAGTTCCCGCTTGGCTCCGCCTGCCACGGCGATCACCGTGTCCCGGTCGGTCACGGCGCAGACGCGCCCGGTGGAGCGGCTCATGGTTTCGCAGAGCTGCCCGGCAAAGTCCTCCACACCGCCCAGCAGTGAGTATTTTTTAAAAATGACCTCCCCGTCTCGGCTGGTATAGATTTCCAATGGGTCGCCCTCGCGGATGCGCATGGTGCGGCGGATCTCCTTGGGGATCACCACGCGGCCGAGGTCATCGATCCGCCGCACAATTCCAGTTGCCTTCATATTGAAAACTCCTTTTTGTGAATTACAGGCTGACAACTGGTAGTATCCTCAATATTTTCCGCCTTATGCTGCTGTGGCGGCTGGGCGGGGCTGGTAAATTATGAAAAGGCAAGCAAACGCGGCGGTGCTTTTTGCCGCGTGGGCGAATTACTGCTCTTCGTCCGGGAGGTCGGGGAAAACGCCGGGGGCGGAAGGACCGCCCGCAGGCTTTTCCAGCTTATCGTGGTCTTTGCTGTGGGTGCGCCAACTGGAGGTATCGATGGGCTTGCTCTCTTCAAAGAGGTCGTAATAGTCCTCGTCCCGCAGCTTGGGGCGGCGGTGGCGGGCAATGGCGGTGATGGTGGGATAGAGCACGATGGCGATCAGGCCGCCGGAAAACCCGTTGTTATAAAGATTCAGGCCCGCCACCGGACCGCCGGTCTGCAATACCAGCGCGGAGTGGATGAAGCCTGCAAGGATGCCGTAGCCCCAGCCGAAGTGCCCCGCGATGGGGGCCAGCGTTGTGCCGAACAGCCCGGCAAGCTGCAGCGAGGGATAGTCCGGCGTATAGTGCATCCCATAAGCCCCCAGCGCCACGCCCACCATGACCGGAAGAATGTTGAAAGCGTGCTTGCCGAAGGCGGAAAAGCCCATGATGGTGAAAATGCCGCCCAGCGTGGGGCCGTTGAGGTCGCCGCCCACGGCGAAGATATACAGCATCCCCAGAAGCCCGTTGATGCCCATGTTGACAAACACCGGGCCTGCGCCGAACATTCTCAAATAGTCGCTGGGGGCGCGGCCCGTGGTGGAGAGCAGACGGCGATAGCCTGCCCACACCGCCCAGGGGGGCGTTCCCGTGCTGAAAAATCCGGTGAGGATGGACGTGGAGCAGAGCACCAGCACCACGATGGCAAAGGTGCGGTTATAGTTCCGCGCCCAGTAAAGCGCGGAGTCCGGATGGTCGCCGAAGGCCGTGAGGATGGGCACGATCATCATGGCCAGCAGGCCGCAGGCAAAGCCCATGTTGTAAAGGTTCATGCCGTTTTGGATCTTATAGGTGTACGCCGAGAGGGAGGGCAGCACAAAGCCGATGATAATGCCCGTCAAAAGTCCCAGCGGCAGGCTGGCGTGGATGCTGCCCAGCGCCATATAGCTTACCAGCGGCGCTAGGGAGGTGGCCAGCAGGGAGACGGAGGCATATTTGGCAAAGGGTTCTTTCTGGTAGCGGGCGTAGAGCCACGTGCCGAAGATGATGGGCCAGATGTTCAGCACGTTTTTGCCGAAGAGGGAGAAGCCCGCCATCAATCCGATCTCTACCATGGTAAAGCCGTTGAAAGGGTCGCCGGAAAACTTGATGATGAGGATGGAGATGATGGTCACAAGGCCGGAATTGACCAGTGTGGCGCCGACTCCGGCAATATAGACATAATCGGTGATGAGCAGGTCCTGCATGGTGACGATGTGGTACAGGCCCGGCAGAATGTTGGCCGGATCGTCCAGTGCCACGCCCAGCAGGATCAGCAGAATGGAAGCGATCATGGTGCCGGGAAAAATTTCTTCATATCGGTTTTGCAAAAGACGCCCTCCTTAGAAAGATAATATTTTCACAACTTTATTATAAGGGGCGGCCTGTATGGATGGCAAGAAAAATCTGCGTCCGGTGGGAGGAAAGTTTTCACATCACCGATCAGAGCCGATGGAGAGCACGCGGGGCGGCACCGGAGCAAAAATGGGAAAATACACAAAATGCGCTTGACGAAAACGCTTGCGTGATGTATACATAGACATATCCATTCTACATTCAGGAGGAATTTTCCATGGGCTGCTTTTACTGCGATGCACACCACGAAGGCCGGGAGGCTATTATGTTCAAGGTCGGCGAGATGAAGGCCGGCGTGCTGTACCTGTTCAAGGATCAGGCGCACAAGGGGCGCTGCGTGCTGGCGCTGAAAAGCCATAAAAAGGAACTTTGCGAATGCGGCGCGCAGGAGCGGGCGGACTTTGCGGAGGATCTGGCCCGGGCGTCCGGTGCGGTAAAGGAGCTGTGGGGCTGCACCAAGCTGAACCTTGCTTCCTTTGGTGACGCCAATCCCCATCTGCATTTCCATATCGTGCCCAAGTATGAGGGCGGCTTTGAGTTTGGCGGCAACTTCCAGATCACCAACCCCGAGCCGAAGCTGCTCAGCGACGGAGAGTATCAGGAAATGATCGCCGCGCTGAAGGAAAAGCTGGGCATCTAAAAGTATTCGACCAAGTGGCAAAAAGCCACTTGGTCGAGAAAGCTTCGCTGCGCTCTGCGCCTCGGTTGGCCGCGATGCGGCCAATTCGACGCTCGCTTCGCGCAAAGTGTTTTCTGCCACGCACATGTCGCGGCAGAAAACGGATTTCACAGCTTTCACGTCTGCGGACGTGAAACTCTGCGAGGCTTTTTTCGACTGCCTCAAAACCTCCCGATCGGGAGGTTTTGTTGTTTCTTCTTCATTTTTTTACATTCCCGCTCTTTCGCGGCGGATGGAGATGTGCTACACTACCTCTGGAAGGAAAACAGGAACCGACAACGGAGGGAAAGGTGGAACCGTACATGAGAAAAACAAAGATCGTCTGCACGCTGGGCCCGGCGACGGACCGGGCGGGCGTTTTGCGGGAAATGCTGCTGGCGGGAATGAATGTGGCCCGCTTCAACTTCTCCCACGGAAGCTACGATGAGCACAAGGCCCGGCTGGATCAGCTCAAGGCCCTGCGGGAGGAGCTGGGACTTCCGGTGGCCGCCATGCTGGATACCAAGGGCCCGGAGGTGCGGCTGAAGGACTTTCGGGACGGCGCGGTCAACCTGAAGACCGGGCAGGAATTCACCCTGACCACCGAGGACATCCCCGGCGACGAGACCCGCTGCGCCATCACCTATGCCGAGCTTCCCGACGATGTGAAGCCGGGAGACACGATCTTGCTGGACGACGGGCTGGTACGGCTGAGCGTGCTGGAAAGCGGCAGTGGGGCCATCCGCTGCCGGGTGGAAAATGACGGCGTGATGAAGAGCAAAAAGGGCGTGAATGTGCCCAATGTCCGGCTGTCCATGCCGTATATGAGCCAGCGCGACCGGGAGGACATCCTCTTCGGCGTGGAGCAGGGCTTTGACTATGTGGCGGCCAGCTTTGTCCGCACGGCCGCCGATGTGCGGGAACTGCGGGAGCTGCTGGACAGCAGGGGCTCCCACATCCGCATCATTGCCAAGATTGAAAATCAGGAGGGTGTGAGCAACCTGCCGGATATTCTGGCCGTGGCGGACGGCGTGATGGTGGCCCGGGGCGACATGGGGGTGGAGATCGACTTTACGGAGATCCCCCTGATCCAGAAGGACATGATCTCCCAGTGCGTGGCCTACGGCAAGCCGGTCATCACGGCCACTCAGATGCTGGATTCCATGATGGAAAATCCCCGGCCCACCCGGGCGGAGATCACCGATGTGGCCAACGCCATTTATGACGGCACCAGCGCCATCATGCTCTCCGGCGAGACGGCGGCGGGCAAATACCCGGTGGAGGCCGTGCGCACCATGGACGCCATCGCCCGAAAGACCGAGGCGAATATCGACTGCTCCAAACGGGTGAAGAACATCGGGAAAAGCCGCCTTTCCGTCACCGCCGCCACGGCCCATGCCGCCTGCACCACGGCACTGGACATCGGGGCGGACGCGATCCTGACGGTGAGCCAGAGCGGCGTTACGGCCCAGATGGTCAGCCGTTTCCGGCCCCAGACCACGGTGGTGGCGCTGCTGCTGAACGAGCAGGTGCGCCGCCAGATGGCGCTTTACTGGGGCGTGGAGCCGCTGACCATGCCCTATGCCAGCAATACCGACGAGTTGGTGGACTTCGCCGTGAAGGCGGCGGAGGACGCGGGCATCGTCAAGCGGGGCGATCTGGTGGTGGTCACCGCCGGCGTTCCGGTGGGCGTGGCCGGGACCACCAACATGATCCGGGTGTGTCAGGTAGGCGGTGCGCTGATCAACGGCGTGGGCATGGGTACGCAGAAGGCCTCCGGCCCGCTGTGCGTATGCCGCACGCCGGACGAGGTGGCGGAAAAATTCCGCCCCGGCGATGTATTGGTGGTGCCCTATACCTGCAATGACCTGCTGCCCTACATCCGGCAGGCGGCAGCAGTCATCAGCGAGGAGGCCAGCACCGAGAGCCACGCCGCCACGGTGGGGCTGACGCTGAATAAGCCGGTGATCGTGGCGGCCCCTAACGCCACCCACTGCCTGACGGACGGGACGCTGGTGTCGGTGGACTGTGCCCGCGGTGTGGTGCAGACCCTGCCGCAGTAACACATAAATACAAGGCGCTTCCGGAGAAAACGGAAGCGCCTTAGTCTGTTGAAAAGCCTCGCAGAGTTCCGTCATCCGCAGATGACGGAATCAAATTCAATTTCGTTTTCTGTCGCGACCTGTGCGTGGCAGAAAACTCTTTGCGCGGAGTGAGCGTCGAATTGGCCGCTTATAGCGGCCAACCGAGGCGCAGAGCGCAGCGAATCCTTCTCGAACAAGTGGCAAAGCCACTTGTTCGATGGTCAAAGGCGCTTCCGATTGCATCGGAAGCGCCTTTGACTTAAAACAGTCCCGTAATTCTGCCATTTTCATCCACGTCGATCCGCTCGGCGGCGGGGACCTTGGGCAGGCCCGGCATGGTCAAGATGTCCCCGGTCAGGACCACAAGGAACCCGGCTCCGGCGCTGACCTTCAAATTCCGCACGGTGATGGAAAAGCCTGTGGGCGCGCCCAGCTTGGCGGCATCGTCGGAAAAGCTGTACTGGGTCTTGGCCATGCAGATGGGCAGGCGGTCAAAGCCCAGTGCCTCCAGCTCCTTCATCTGCTTGCGGGCAGCGGCGGTCAACTCCACGCCGTCGGCATGGTAGACTTTCACGGCAATGTCTTGGAGCTTTTGCTGGATGCTGTCCTCTGCGCGGTAAGCAAAGTGGAAGTGGTTGGGCTGTTCGCACAGGCGGATGACCTCTTCGGCCAGCGCAAGACCGCCCTCGCCGCCCTTGGCCCACACCTCGCTGAGAGCCACATTTACACCCATTGCCCGGCACTTTTCCTCCACCAGCTTCAGCTCGGCGGCGGTGTCCGTGGGGAAGGCGTTGATGGCCACCACGCAGGGAAGGCCAAAGACGTTGGTGATGTTTTCCACGTGCCGCAGCAGGTTGGGAAGGCCCTTTTCCAGTGCGGCAAGGTCTTCCGTGCTCAGGTCGGCCTTTGCCGCGCCGCCGTGGTGCTTCAGTGCCCGGACGGTGGCTACCACTACCACGGCGCTGGGGGTCAGCCCCGCCAAACGGCACTTGATGTCCAGGAACTTTTCCGCGCCAAGGTCCGCGCCGAAGCCCGCCTCCGTCACGGTGTAGTCCGCAAGGCGCATGGACATCCGGGTGGCCATCACGGAGTTGCAGCCGTGGGCAATGTTGGCAAAGGGACCGCCATGGATCAGGGCGGGGGTGCCTTCCAGCGTCTGCACCAGATTGGGCTTGAGGGCGTCCTTGAGCAGGGCGGTCATGGCGCCCTCGGCCTTGAGCTCGTGAGCGGTGACGGGTTTTCCCTCGTAGGTATAGGCCACCACCATCCGGCCAAGCCGGGCTTTCAGGTCGGGAATGTCGGCGGCCAGACACAAAACGGCCATGACCTCGCTGGCCACGGTGATGTCAAATCCGTCCTCCCGGGGCACGCCCTGCATCCGGCCGCCCAGACCGTCCACGATATTGCGCAGCTGGCGGTCGTTCATGTCCACACAGCGCTTCCATGTGATGCGCTTGCAGTCGATGCCCAGCGCGTTGCCCTGCTGAATGTGGTTGTCCAGCATGGCGGCCAGCAGGTTGTTGGCCGCGCCGATGGCGTGAAAATCCCCGGTGAAATGCAGGTTGATGTCCTCCATGGGCACTACCTGCGCGTATCCGCCGCCGGCCGCGCCGCCCTTTAAGCCAAACACAGGGCCGAGGGAGGGCTCCCGCAGGGCCACCAGCGTGTTTTTGCCAAGGCGGCGCATGGCGTCGGCCAGCCCCACAGTGGTGGTGGTCTTGCCCTCTCCGGCGGGGGTGGGGTTGATGGCGGTGACAAGGATCAGCTTGCCGTCTGGCCGGGGACTGTTTTGCAGCAGGCGGTAGTCCACCTTGGCCTTGTATCTGCCGTAGGGCTCCAGATACTCTGGGTCGATCCCAGCGGTCACGGCAATATCGGCGATGGGCTTCATGGCGCAGGACTGGGCGATCTCAATATCAGATAAAATCTTCATGACGTCCTCCATGTATCGATGGATTCAAAGGATTAAAAGGTATTACTTTTTATCTCTTGCCAATATACCACGATTTCACCCGAATGGGAAGAGAATTTTATAAGAAGCAAAATAGCATTTTAAAAAGGAAGCTATCAGCTGTACTTAATATGAAAGGCAAAAAAGGGCCAGCCCGACAGGGCTGGTCCTCAGACTGTCGAAAAAGCTCTCGCAGAAATTCACGTCCGCAGACGTGAAAGGTATGAAATCTGTGTTCTGCCGCGACATGTGCGTGGCAGAACACACCTTGCGCGAAGCGTGTGTCGATTGGCCACGGAGTGGCTATGAGGCACGTAGCGCAGCGAAACTATCTCGAAGAAGTGGCTTCGCCACTTCTTCGAGAATAGAATTAAAAGTCCGCGTTGCCCACGGTGCGGGGATGGGGCAGCACGTCGCGGATGTTGGAGATGCCGGTGAGATACATCACAAGGCGCTCGAAGCCAAGGCCAAAGCCCGCGTGCTTGCAGCTGCCGTAGCGCCGCAGGTCGCAGTACCACCAGTAATCCTCCGGCTTCATGCCCAGCTCCTTGATGCGTGCCTCCAGCAGCTCCAGCCGCTCCTCGCGCTGGCTGCCGCCGATGATCTCGCCGATGCCGGGCACAAGGCAGTCCGCCGCGGCCACGGTCTTGCCGTCGTCGTTCATGCGCATATAGAAGGCCTTGATCTCCTTGGGATAGTCGGTGACGAACACTGGCTTTTTGTACACCTGCTCGGTGAGATAGCGCTCGTGCTCGGTCTGCAGGTCGCAGCCCCAGAAGACCTTATAGTCGAACTTGTCGTTGTTCTTTTCCAGAATGGAAACGGCCTCGGTGTAGGTCACCCGGCCAAAGTCGGAGGAAGCTACGTGCTCCAGCCGCTGGAGCAGGCCCTTGTCCACGAAGCTGTTGAAGAAAGCCAACTCGTCGGGGCACTTGCGCATGACCTCGCGGATGGCGTATTTGATCATGGCCTCGGCCACATCCATGTCGCCCTTGAGGTCAGTAAAGGCCATTTCCGGCTCGATCATCCAGAACTCGGCGGCGTGGCGCTGGGTGTTGGAGTTTTCAGCCCGGAAGGTGGGGCCGAAGGTATATACATCGCCAAAGGCCATGGCGAAGTTCTCCGCGTTGAGCTGGCCGGAAACGGTCAGGTTGGCGGGCTTACCGAAGAAGTCCTGCGTAAAGTCCACCGTGCCGTCCTCGTTCCGGGGCGGGTTGGAGGGGTCCAGCGTGGTGACGCGGAACATCTCGCCCTCACAGTCGCTGGCGGTGATGATGGGGGTGTGGACATAGACAAAGCCCCGCTGCTGGAAGAACTCATGAATGGCGAAAGCCGCCACAGAGCGCACCCGGAACGCGGCGGAGAACAGATTGGTACGGGGGCGCAGGTGCTGAATGGTGCGCAGGAACTCCACGCTGTGGTGCTTTTTCTGTAAAGGATAGTCAGGGGAGGAGGTGCCCTCCACCTCAATGCGGCTGGCCTTGAGCTCCAGCGGCTGCTTGGCCTCGGGGGTCAGCACCACCGTTCCGGTGACGATCAGCGCCGCGCCCACGTTCTGGGAGGCAATGTCCTTATAATTTTCCAGACTGCCGGACTCCATCACCACCTGCAGGTTCTTGAAGCAGGAACCGTCGTTCAGCTCGATGAAGCCGAAGTTTTTCATGTCACGGATGGTACGGGCCCAGCCGCCCACGGTGACTTCCTTGCCGGAGAGGGTCTCGCTGTCGGCAAAAATGGCTGCGATCTTCGTATAACTCATAACAAATCACCCGTCTTTTTGTTTTTGGTGGAAATATCACACAATGATTGGTATTGTACTCCATTCCACGGCGGTTTACAAGAGGAGCGGACACTTTTTTCGGGAAAACCGCCGTTTGGAACCGTCAGAGAGACAGGCTGGCTTGCCATCCGGCGCGGGATTTGATATGATGCGGGAAAAGGAGGCGGTGAGCGTGAA
>CAKSVQ010000018.1 GCA_934504065.1 uncultured Dysosmobacter sp.
GATCTGTGCTTGTTCAAACCTTAGATCGCTCTGGTGACCTTACCGGAACGCATACACCGGGTACAAACATACACATGGCGGGGGGACCCATTGACGATTGCCTTCACACGCTTCACATTGGGCTTCCAAGGACGATTGGAACGCCGATGAGAGTGAGAAACCTGAATACCGAAGGAAACGCCCTTGTCGCAGAACTCGCACTTTGCCATCCGTTGCACCTCCTTGCTGTTGCGTACTTCCATGCCAACTTTCATAGGCACGTTTGGTATAATAACAGAATTGTTTTGAAATTGCAAGTAAAATTTTCAAAAAAACAAAAGATTTTTTCGGAAGGCAGAAAGCGCGGTAAGTGTTGCGGTCTTCCACAAATTCATATATAATAAAATGAATTCCAAATGTCTGGCCCCTTCCGTCCGCTGTGATAGCGGAGGGACGCACAGACAAGAGAAGAGGGAAAAAGATATGAGTGAGAGCGGATTGAAAATCACCGAGTTTGTTAAAACCTTTGATCTGGAGGTACTCAACCACGGCAGCAATTATGAGGATGCCCGGCTGACGATCACGGACGTGAACCGTCCCGGCCTTCAGTTCCATGATTTTTATGATTATTTTGACCCGCGGCGCCTGCAGGTCATCGGCAAGGCGGAAGTCACCTATCTGGGCGGCCTTACGGCGCAGCAGCGCCGAAAATGCTTTGACGACCTGTTTCAGTACGATATTCCGGCCCTTGTGATCTCCCGCGGTCTGGATTGCTTTACAGAGTGTTTGGAAAGTGCCAAAGAGCATGCCCGCACTCTGCTGCGCACGCAGGAGACGACGGTGGACTTCACCAGCCACACCATCGAGCATCTCAACCGGGTGCTGGCTCCCTGCGTCACCCGCCACGGTGTGCTGCTGGATATTTACGGTGAGGGCGTGATGATCACCGGAGACTCCGGCGTGGGCAAAAGCGAGGCGGCCATTGAGCTTATCATGCGCGGGCACCGTCTGGTGGCGGACGACGCCGTGGAACTGCGCCGCATTTCCAACCAGCTGATCGGCACGGCGCCGGAGGTGATTCGGCACTATATCGAGCTGCGGGGCATCGGCGTGATCGATGTGCGCCAGCTGTTCGGGATGCGGGCCATCAAGGTGGAGTCCCAGCTGGACCTGGTGGTGAACTTTGAGCAGTGGGATCAGACCAAGTTTTATGATCGGCTGGGGATCGAGGATCATTTCACTGATATTCTGGATGTGCAGGTGCCCATCGTCACGATCCCCGTGCGGCCCGGCCGAAACCTTGCCAGCATTGTGGAGGTGGCCACCATGAATAACCGCCACCGCAAGTTCGGCTTCAATGCAGCGCAGGAGCTTGCCCGCCGGGTGGACCTGCGGGCTGATCTCGGCAGCGGGAAAGTATAATGGCGGATCGGGTATATCTGGGCATTGATGTCGGCGGCACCAATCTCAAGGCGGGGCTTGTGGATGAAGAAGGGACCATGCTGGCCTCTCGGAGTGTTCCGCTGCGCTTTGAAAGCGCGGAAGGCTTTGCGCATGAGCTTGCAGCCCTTGCTTCCAGTGTACTGGAAACAGGCGGCGCTGCGGCCAATGCCGCAGTGTATCTCGGCATCGGCATTCCCGGAGCTGTCCAGGGCGGCGAGGTGCTCTATACCGCAAACATCCCCATGCACAATGTCCCGCTGGAAACGCTGGTGCGCCTGGAGCTGGACATCCCCGTTCTGCTGGGGAATGACGCGGACTGCGCCGCCGTTGGCGAGTGGCTTTTCGGAGCGGGCAGGGGACTGAAACATTTTCTGACCATCACGCTGGGAACCGGCGTGGGCGGCGGTATGATTTTGAATGGGAAACTCTATGCGGGAATGGGCTGCGCCGGGGAGGTTGGGCACATCCTGCTGAAAAAGGACGGCACGCTCTGCAACTGCGGCCGCCGGGGGTGCTGGGAGGCTTATGTTTCCGCTACCGGACTGATCCGCCGCACACGGGAGGCTATGGCGGCACACCCGGAAAGTTTGCTGCACAGGGTCGCGGCAGAAAACGGCGCGGTGGACGGCAGAACAGCCTTTGCCGCCGCGCAGGCACAGGACGAGGCGGCAAAGGCCGTATGCAGTGCGTACGCGGAGGATCTGGCGGCGGGGCTGACCGATCTTGTGAACATTCTGCACCCGGAAGCGGTGGCACTGGGCGGCGGTGTGTCCGGAGCGCCGGAGCAGCTGCTGCTTGCCCCGGTGCGGCGCATCGTCGCGCAGACGTGCTATGCCCGCCATGTGAACGCGGTGCCGGAGATCGTCCGCGCGCAGCTTGGCAACAACGCCGGAATATTGGGCGCGGCCATGCTGGGCCGGGCAATTTGAGAAGGTTGGAGGTCTTTCCATGTCTTGGGAGACAGAGCTTGATAAATGGACGGCAGACTATCTGCCGGATATGAAATGGGCCCATGATGAGCCGATGAGCCGCCATACGTCGTTTCGCGTGGGCGGCCCGGCCAGACGAATGGCCTTTCCCACCGCCTGCGAACAGGTGGTGCTGCTGCTTGCAAAGGCGCGCGACTGCGGCGCACGGCCCCTGGTGATCGGCAACGGAACGAACCTGCTGGCCCCGGACGAGGGCCTGGACCGTCTGGTGATCGACACATCCGCCGGACTGAACCGTCTGGAAGCGGACGGAGAGCACTTGACGGCAGAGGCGGGCGTTCCCCTTGCGCGGCTGGCAGATCTGGCCTGCAAGCAGGGACTGACCGGACTGGAATTTGCCCACGGCATTCCCGGCACGGTGGGCGGCGCGGTGTGCATGAACGCGGGAGCCTACGACGGCGAGATAAAGCAAGTCGTGGAACAGGTGACGGTTTTGTTCCCGGAGGAGGGCATCCGAATGCTTTCCTGTGAGGAAATGGACTTTGGATACCGTCATAGCCTGCTTTCAGACCACCCGGATGCGGTGGTGCTGCGGGCAGTATTCCGTCTCCACAGCGGTGAGCGGGATGCAATCGCAGAGAAAATGCGTTCGCTGTTGGCCCGCCGTAAGGCCAGCCAGCCGCTGGAATACCCCAGTGCGGGCAGCACCTTCAAACGGCCCACCGGATATTTTGCGGGCACGCTGATTGACCAGTGCGGCCTGAAGGGGCTGCAGGTAGGCGGTGCTCAAGTCAGTGAAAAGCACGCGGGCTTTATCATCAATACCGGAGGGGCTACTGCGGCGGATATTCTGGAACTGATCCGTCAGGTGCAGGAACGGGTGCTTGCGGAAAAAGGCGTCCGGCTGGAGCCGGAGGTGCGGATCGTCCGCTGAGAGAAGAGGGAAAGCTTCATGGATATTCTGATTATTTCCGGCCTTTCCGGTGCGGGAAAGAGCAAGGCGGCTTCCTATCTGGAGGATATGGGCTTTTACATCGTGGATAATATGCCCGCCGCCATGATCCTGAAATTTGCGGAGTTCTGCGCGGGCGGAAACGGACGGTATGACCGGGTGGCTCTGGTTTACGATGTGCGCACGGCCAGCTCCTTTACGGAACTGTTCGATGTGCTGGATAAGCTGCGGTCGATGGAAGGCGTGTGCCGGATGCTGTTTTTGGAGGCGGAGCCGGAGGTCATTATCAAGCGGTATAAGGAGACCCGCCGCCGTCATCCGCTGGGCGGCGAAACGGATTCGCTGGAAGCGGCCGTGCGCCGGGAACAGGAGCTGATGCAGCCCGTGCGGGAGCGGGCGGATTATATCATAAACACGTCCACTACCTCCACGGCGCAGCTGCGAAGCGAACTGCTGCGGCTGTTCGGAAAGCCCGGAGAAAAAGGTGGCATGACAGTGAGCGTCACGTCCTTCGGGTTTAAATACGGTCTTCCGCTGGACGCCGATCTGGTGTTTGATGTGCGCTTCATGCCAAACCCCTTTTATATCGAAACGCTGCGTCCCCAGACAGGACTGGACAAGGCCGTCAGCGATTATGTGCTGTCATTCCAGCAGACGCAGGATTATTTGAAGCGGCTGGAGGACTTGCTGGCGTTTTCCCTCCCACTGTACGCGGAAGAGGGCAAGACCTCACTGACCATTGCCGTGGGCTGCACCGGGGGGCATCATCGCTCGGTGGCGGTGGCCCATCTGCTGGCGCAGTTTATCGGCGCGCAGGGCTATCTGGTGTCTGAAAGCCACCGGGATATGGGTCGGGGAGGCTGAGCGATGGAGAAAAGCAGAGTCAGGGGGCCGAGAATTGCCGCCATCGGCGGTGGGCATGGCCTTGCCTGTATGCTGCGGGGGCTGAAACGGTATACCGAGCATATTTCCGCCATTGTGACGATGGCGGATGACGGCGGCGGCAGCGGCGTGCTGCGGCAGGACCTTGGAATGCCCCCGCCGGGGGACATCCGCAACTGTCTGGAAGCGCTGGCCAACACCGAACCGCTGATGAGCAACCTGATGCAGTACCGCTTTCAGGAAGGAACGCTGGCGGGCCAGAGCTTTGGCAACCTGTTTTTAGCGGCGCTCAACGGGGTCTCACCTTCATTTGACACGGCGGTGCGCCGCATGAGCGAGGTGCTGGCCATCACAGGTCGGGTGCTCCCGGTGACAACAGCGGACGTGCAGCTGGAAGCGGAGTTGGAAAACGGGACATCGGTGGTCGGAGAGTCAAAAATTTTCCTCTGCAAAAAACGGGAGGACTGCCGCATCACCAAGGTGCGGCTGCTTCCGGCACACCCCAAGGCGCTGCCGGAGGCGGTGCAGGCGATCCGGGAGGCGGACATGGTCATTCTGGGGCCGGGCAGTCTGTATACCAGCATTATTCCAAATCTTCTGGTGGACGGGATCGTGGAGGCTATCCAACAGTCCGGTGCGCTGAAGGTCTATGTGGCAAACGTCATGACGCAGGAGGGAGAGACGGAGGGCTACACCGTTGCCGACCATATTGCGGCTATCTTTCAGCACTCCGCGCCGGGACTTTTTGACCTGTGCCTGACCAATTCACAGCCGATCCCGCAGCGGATCATCCAGCGCTATGCCGAAGAAGGGGCGGAGCCGCTGCGCGACGATGCGGCCCGCTGTGCCGCGCTGGGAGTGGAGCTGGTCAGGTGCCCGGTGGCCACGGTGGAAAACGGCTTTGTCCGGCACCAGCCGGGACTTTTGGCGGAAGCGCTGATCCACCTTCACGCCGAGCGCAGCGTCCGCATCGCCGGGGAAGGGAACTACCGTATCGAGGGAAGACCATAAAGGGGGCGTCATGTCTTTTTCATTTGAAACCAAAAATGAATTATGCAGGCTGCCCGTTCAGAAGCTGTGCTGTGCCCGGGCGGAGGCATATGGGATCTTGCTTTACTGCAATACCTTCAGCTCTGTGGAGGTGCGGATCATCACGGAAAATCCGAATTTTGCCGCGCGCCTTCCCAAGCTGTTCCACCGTGCCTTTGGGCTGCGCTTTGACCGCCAGCCGGAGCCGGATCAGGCGGGGAAAATGGTATTTCAGATCACGGACCGCCGCAAGCTGGACCATATCACCAATCTTTTAGGGTACGACCCCAAACAGAATCTGGTGCTGCATATCAACTTTGCCATGCTGGAAGAGGAGTGCTGTCGGGCGTCCTTTCTGCGGGGCATCTTTTTTGCGGGCGGCAGCGTCACTGATCCCCTAAAGCGCTATCATCTGGAACTGACGACCTCTCACGCGCAGGCCAGCCGGGAGCTGGACGCGCTTTTACGAGAGTGCGGCTATCCACCGAAAAGCGTTTCCCGCAACGGCAGCTTTGTGACCTATTTCAAGCAAAGCGACCAGATCGAGGATTTTCTGACCCTGATTGGCGCTCCGGTGGCAGCCATTCACCTGATGAGCACCAAGCTGGAAAAGGACCTGCGTAACAGTGTGAACCGCCGCCTGAACTGCGACAGCGCGAATTTGGATAAAGCTGTTCTTGCGGCGCAGGAGCAGATGGACGCGATCCGCACACTGCAAACAGCCGGGGTTTTAGACCAGCTTCCGGACAAGCTCCAGCTGACGGCGGCGCTGCGGCTGGAAAACCCGGAACTGACACTCAGCGAATTGGCGGAGGAATTTGATCCGCCAGTGAGCAAATCCTGCCTGAACCACCGCCTGCGCAAGCTGATGGAGCTGGCAAAAACATTGAAGTAATATCACTTTACATATGGGGAGAGACAGGAAAGATGGACATGGATCGCTGTGAACGGGCTTATGCGTTTCATAAAAACGGCTATAACTGCTGCCAGAGCGTTCTGGCGGCGTTTTCGGACAAGATCGGGCTTTCCGAGGAAGCCTGTGCCGCGCTGGGTAGCGGCTTTGGCGGCGGCGCGGGCACCGGAGAGCTGTGCGGCGCGGTCAGCGGCGCGGTGATGGTGCTGGGCCTGCTGCATCCGGCAGACCCCAATGACCCGACGGGAGGAAAAAAACGCGCGGTGATGCTGGCTCGCACACTGCAAACGCGCTTTGCCGAGCGCTTTGACGCACTGCGGTGCCGGGAGCTTTTGCAAAAAAAATTCGTGCCGGATGATTCCACCCCGGCAGCCAAGGCGCTGGAAGTCACGGAGCATTGCGACATCATGATCGTCACTGCGGTGGAACTGGTGGAGCAGATGCTCAGCGAGGAACAGGCGCAGTAAGCGGTCGCTTTCCGCGCCGTTTAAAAGAAATCAAAGAACAGGAGATGCCCTATGGCCTTTACGCACTTACATGTTCATACGGAGTTCAGCCTGCTGGACGGCTTCTGCAAGATCAAGGAACTGCCGCAGGTGGTGAAGTCCATGGGGCAAACGGCCTGCGCCATCACGGATCACGGTGTGATGTACGGCGTGATCGATTTTTACCGGGCCTGCAAGGCCGAGGGCATCAAGCCCATCATCGGCTGCGAGGTATATGTTGCGCCCCGTGGGCGCTCCCGGTTTGACAAAATTCATGAGTTCGATGCGGAAAGCCGCCATCTGGTGCTGCTGTGTGAAAACGATGAGGGGTACCGGAACCTTTCTTACATGGTCTCCATGGCATGGACGGAGGGCTTTTATATCAAGCCGCGCATCGACCTTGCGCTGCTGCGAGAGCACAGTAAAGGGCTGATCGCCCTGTCGGCCTGCCTTGCGGGCGAGATTCCACGGCTTCTGCGCAACGGAGAATACGAGAATGCCAAGGCCTACGCGCTGGAAATGCAGGAGATTTTCGGCCCGAAACGGTTTTACCTGGAGCTTCAGGATCACGGCATCCGGGATCAGGCGCTGGTTAATCAGGGAATTTTGAGGCTCCATCAGGAAACAGGGCTTCCCATGGTCTGCACCAACGATGCCCACTACCTCCGCAAGGAGGACGCCGAAGCGCATGATGTGCTGCTGTGTATCCAGACGGGGAAGACGGTGGACGATGAAAACCGGATGCGCTACGAACCCCGGAATTTCTATCTGCGCAGCGAAGCGGAGATGGCGGCGCTGTTCGGCACGTATGAGGGCGCCATTGAAAACACGGAAAAAATTGCCCAGCGGTGCAATCTGGAATTCACCTTTGGCAAATACCATCTGCCGGAATTCCAGCTGCCGCCGGGATATGACAGCTTTTCCTATCTGAAAAAGCTCTGTGACGAGGGCTACCGCGCCCGTTACGGCGAGGATGACCGTTATCGCGGGCAGCTGAAATATGAGCAGGACATGATCGAGAAAATGGGCTTTACCGATTATTTTCTCATCGTGTCCGACTTTGTGTGCTATGCCAAAAGTGTTGGAATCCCCGTGGGCCCGGGGCGCGGTTCTGCCGCAGGGAGCATGGTGTCCTACTGCCTGTACATTACCGATATTGATCCCATGAAATACAGCTTGTATTTCGAGCGGTTTTTGAACCCGGAACGGGTGAGCATGCCGGATATTGACATGGACTTTGGCGATGCCCGCCGGGGCGAGGTGGTGGATTATGTCCGCCGCAAGTACGGCGACGACCACGTGGCACAGATCGTGACCTTTGGCACCATGGCGGCCAGAGGTGTGATCCGGGATGTGGGACGGGTGATGAATATCCCCTATGCCGAGGTGGATGTGATCGCCAAGCTGGTGCCGGGCGGCCCGGGTAACCTGCACATCACGCTGGACGGCGCGCTGCGCCTTTCCAAGCAGCTGCGGGACCTTTACGATGGGGATGAAAAGGTCAAAAAGCTCATCGACACCGCCAAGGCACTGGAGGGAATGCCGCGCCACGCCTCCACCCACGCGGCAGGTGTGGTCATCACCCGAAAGCCCGTTTATGAATATGTGCCGCTGGCAAAAAATGACGAGTCGGTGGTCTGCCAGTATATCATGACCACGCTGGAAGAGCTGGGCCTTTTGAAAATGGACTTTCTGGGGCTGCGGAACCTGACGGTTCTGGATGACGCGGTGAAGATGCTCCAGTCCCGCCAGCCGGATTTCTCTCTTGCGAATATCCCGGAAAATGACCCTGAGACCTATAAAATGCTGTCCGACGGCAAGACAAACGGCGTGTTCCAAATGGAATCTGCCGGGATGACCGGAGTGTGCGTGGGCTTAAAGCCGCAGAATATCGAGGATATTACGGCAATTATCGCCCTGTACCGTCCCGGCCCCATGGATTCCATCCCCAAATTCATTGCCTGCAAGCATGATCCCAAGCTCATTACCTATGAGCACCCGGCGCTGGAGCCGATCCTTTCCGTGACCTATGGCTGCATCGTATATCAGGAGCAGGTCATTCAAATTTTCCAGCAGTTGGCGGGCTATACGCTGGGGCAGGCGGACATGCTGCGCCGGGCCATGAGCAAGAAAAAAGCGAAGGACGTGGCCAAGGAGCGGGAATCGTTTCTGCACGGCGACCCGGAGCGGAATATCAAGGGCTGCGTGGCCAACGGCATCGACCAGGTGGCGGCAGAAAAAATTTACGATGAGATCTTCGCCTTTGCCAATTACGCGTTCAACAAGGCACATGCGGTCTCTTATGCCGTGGTGGCGTACCAGACGGCGTATTTCAAATGCCATTATCCGAAGGAATACATGGCGGCCCTGCTGACCAGTGTGCTGGATAACTCTGACAAGGTGGCCGGATATATCAACGAGTGCAAGGAGTGCGGCATTGCGCTGCTGCCGCCGGACATCAACCGCTCTGCCGACCGTTTCACCGTGGAGGATGGCGGTATCCGTTTTGGTCTGGTGGCCATCAAGAATATTGGCCGGGGCTTCATTCTCTCTGTGATGCGGGAGCGGGAAAACGGTCAATTTACGTCTCTGCACGATTTCTGCACCCGCATGATCGGCAGCGACATGAATAAGCGGGCGGTGGAGAATCTTATCCGCGCCGGAGCCTTTGACTCCACCGGGGCAAAGCGCTCGCAGCTTATTCAGGTCTATGAGACAGTGATGGACTCCATCTCCTCCCAACAAAAGCAGAATCTGGAAGGGCAGATGGACTTTTTCTCCATGGCCGCCGGAAACGAGGACCTTTCCGCTGTCAGGGATGTGGTCCTGCCGGATATTCCAGAATATACGCCGCAGGAACTGATGACGATGGAAAAGGAGACGACGGGTCTCTATCTCTCCGGCCATCCCATGGATGCTTACCGGGATCTGGTGCGCAGGCTCAATGCTCCCTCTATCGCTTCGATTTTGGAGGATTTCGCGCAGGAGGGCGGCCCTACCCGCTTTGCGGACAATCAGCGCATTTCCATCGCCGGAGTGGTGACCTCCAGCAAGACGAAAACTACTAAGAATAACAGCCTGATGGCCTATGTCACCGTGGAGGATGACACCGGAGCCATCGAACTGCTGTGCTTTTCCAGGGTGCTGGATGTCTGCGGCGCTTACCTGCGGGAAAATCAGGCGGTCATCATTCAGGGTAAGCTCTCTGTCCGGGATGAAAAAGCCCCGCAGATTATCTGCGACACGGCCTATCCACTCTCCACAGCAGAGAGCAGCCTGCCGCCCAAGGGTGCGTTTGCTCCGAAAAACGGCAAGCTGGTGGCAGGCAGCACACTCTTTTTGAAATTTCCCAGCATCAACGATCCCACGGTGCGCCACATGAAGCTGGTGTTCCACATGTTCCCGGGCACCACACAGGTAAAAATGGTCATGGCGGATACAAGAAAGGTCTACGCAACGCATGTGCTTTTGCATAAAGCGCTGGTGGACGAAGCGAAAGAGACCTTGGGCGAGGAAAATGTCGTGGTCAAATAAGCAGGAAAGAGACCGGAGCCGCAGACGAAATGCGTTGCGGCTTCGGCTTTTTCAAATATCATGCCATGCCGCAAGCGAAAGAATGTCCCTCTGTCCGTATGGACCGATCATATTGCGCCGGGAGAGCGCATAGGGTGAAAAGGACCGATGGAGGGAGGGGATAAGATGACTTCACGGTACTCAGGTAAGCGCTTATCCAGCGCGGCGGTGCGGAAGAAAAAGCCCGTTCAGCGCAACGGGGCCGAAGGACGAAACGCGCGCTCCACATCCGCAGAACGCCTGCGCCTGACCCGCTTTCTCATCTGCGGCGCGGCATTTGTTTTGCTGGTGGCGGCGAAGTGGGCCCTGCCGGAGCGCATGGAAGCGGTAAACGCCCGCCTTGCAAGCGCTTTAACGCGAAATATGGACGTACAGGCGGTTTTTTCGGCAGTGGGCCGCGGCTTCTCCGGGAAAACAGAAAGCGCGGCACAGGAGCTTTATCAGGCGGTGTTCCACCCCTCAGAGGAACGTAGCGTTTCCGGCTCGGCACTCTCCATGCCGGAGGAAACACCCGCGCTGTCGATTTTACAGGAATACCGCGCAGAACCCGTGGTGCAGACGGAGGAAACGGTGCAGGCGCCTGCGGAGAATACCGGGGCGTCTACACTGGCTTATGTGCTTTATTCAGACCGCAATCTGCCGGAAAATGTGAGTATGGAGCAGGCAATTTTGAATTTTGATTACTGCACGCCCGTGTGTGGTGTGCTCTCCTCGCCCTTTGGATACCGGGAACATCCGCTGGAGGGCGAGGAGCGGTTTCACTACGGTGTGGATCTGGCCGCCGACAGTGGAACGGCGGTGCAGTGCTTTGCAGACGGAACGGTCACAGCGGTAGGGGAGAGCAGCAGCTACGGAAAATACTGCATCGTCACCCATGCCGGAGAATATGCCACGCTTTACGCGCATTGCAGCAGGATCACCGCCGCGTCCGGTGCCAAGGTTTCCAAGGGAGAAAAAATCGCCGAGGTGGGGGAGACGGGAATGGCAACAGGCCCCCATCTACACTTTGAGGTGCACCGGAACGACACCTATCTGAATCCGATCTACTATGTCTCTGCGGCATAGGGGACGCATCCGTGTTTCCGGTGGCTTCTGCCTGCTCGCGGTCTGGTTCGCGCTGGTGAACGGCTGGCAGACGCTGGCCATTGTTTTGCTGGCTTCCGCTGTTCATGAGGCGGGACACGTGCTGGCGCTCTGGTGCTTTGGCGCGCCCTGCCGCGCTGTGCGTCTGGAGCTTTGGGGCGCGGTGATGGAAGCGGAACAGGAACATTTTACCTATGGCGCGGAGATCGTTTGCGTATTGGCCGGACCATGCGCAAATCTTCTCTGTGCGGCAGCAGTTGGGGCGCACTCCGAGGTTTTGACAGGGGCTAATCTGGTGCTGTGCGTTTTTAACTTGCTGCCGCTGCGGCCGCTGGACGGAGGACGCGCGCTGTATCTCGCCGTAAGCGCGCTAGCCGGACCGAGGGCAGGCGAATGCACCGCCCGCGCCGCAGGAGGGGTGACCGGAGCGGCGCTGGGCTCTGCGCTGGTGTGGGTAATGGGCCGCACCGGGGGCAGCTTGTGGCTTCTGCCTGCCGCCGCGGCAGCATATTTTCTCTCTATCGGGGAATTATCCGGAAAGCAGCGCTTTTTCTGAAAAAATACTTGCAATCAGACAAGAACCATGGTATCATATTTAGGCTACAAAGGGCGGTCCTCTGCCGTGCACGCGCAAAATAGCGCAGGTGTGCATCAAAAGCGGTACGAACACCTATAAATCAGGAGGAAATATCCATGGATCTTATCAAGGAACTGAACAAGGAAACTCTGGCCAACGAAGTGGCCCCCGTCCAGATCGGTGACACCGTGCGTGTCCACGTGAAGGTCAAGGAAGGCTCCCGCGAGCGTATTCAGGTCTTCGAGGGCACTGTGATCGCCAAGAAGCACGGCGGCATTGAGGAGACCATCACCGTCCGCCGCCTGTCCTACGGTGTCGGCGTGGAGAAGGTGTTCCCCGTCCATTCTCCTTCCATCGATCACATCGAGATCGTCCGCAACGGCTCTGTCCGTCGTGCCAAGCTGTATTATCTGCGCGGCCGCGTGGGCAAGGGTGCCAAGGTCAAGGAGAAGCTTTGATCCCGGAACAAAAGAGAGGCACTTGCCTCTCTTTTTTCTTGTGCGAAAAAATCTTCCTGCTCTCTTGTGGAGCGGGAAGATTTTTGTTATACTAATGTGTCAGATTCCAAATGCTGAAAAAAGGAGCGTGCCTTTGCGCCATGCGGATGAACTCCCAACGGAAAAAACGCGCATTAGGAGATAGGATCATGCAGAAAAAAGACGAGAAAGCAATTCCCGGCCGGGATATGTATGAATGGGTGCAGGCGCTGGTCTGCTCAGTGCTGGCGGTTGTGCTGCTGTTCACCTTTGTCATCCGGCTGATTGGCGTGGACGGCCATTCCATGGTGCCCACCCTTCAGGATCAGGATCGCTTGCTGGTGCTCAATTCCATGTGGTATCATGATTATCAGTATGGCGATATTGTGATCCTGCGGAAAAACGGTGTTTTTGACAACGATCCCATTGTCAAGCGGGTAATTGCCACCGAGGGGCAGACGGTGGATATTGACTTTTCTTCCGGCAGCGTCTGTGTAGACGGCGCGCTTTTGAAGGAGGATTACATCAACGAACTGACCTTTGAAGAGGAGGGAATGGAGTTTCCCCTGACTGTTCCGGAGGGCAGCATCTTTGTCATGGGGGATAACCGCAACCACAGCAACGACAGCCGGGATTCCCGGCTGGGCACGGTGGACAGCCGCTATGTGATCGGCAAGGCGGTATTTCTGGTGTTCCCCGGGGCGGATATTGTAACGGAGAAACGGGACTTCAGCCGGATCGGAGTGATTCAATGAATATTCAATGGTATCCCGGGCATATGACAAAGACCCGGCGGATGATCGTCGATCAGATTAAAAATGTGGATGCGGTGTGTGAGATTTTAGATGCCCGCATCCCGGTTTCCAGCCGGAACCCGGATGTGGACGAGCTGACAGCGGGAAAGCCCCGTCTGATCGTTTTGAACCGGGTGGATCAGGCAGATCAGGCGGCTACTGAGCAATGGGCGGCGTACTTCCGGGCAAAGGGCTATGCCGTACTGGAATCGGATGCCAGAGGCGGACAGGGCACGGCCCGGTTTGCCGGGGCTGTCCGAGAACTGCTGGCGGACAAGCTGCGTGCTTATGCGGAAAAGGGTATGGCGGGCCGAGTCGTCCGGGTGATGATCTTGGGGATACCCAATGTGGGCAAGTCCACATTTATCAATAAGGTAGCGGGGCGGAAGACTGCCAAGACCGAAGACCGCCCCGGTGTTACCCGCTCGAAGCAGTGGGTGCCCATCGACCGGGGGCTGGAGCTGCTGGACACTCCCGGCATTCTCTGGCCGAAATTTGAGGATCAGAGTGTGGGCATGAATCTTGCCTACACCGGAGCGGTAAAGGACGATATTCTGGACGTTGAGACACTGGGCTGCCATCTGATGGCGTATTTGGGCGGCCAGTACTCAGACGCACTGAAAACAGCCTATAAATTATCAGAGCTTCCCACCCGCAAGGACGTGGAAAACGACGTGGCCTACGGCTACCGCCTGCTGGAAGCGGCGGGGAAAAAGCGTGGCTTTCTCATTTCCGGCGGCGAGGTGGATACGGAACGCATGGCAAAAATTTTGCTGGATGAGTTCCGTTCCGGCAAGCTTGGCCGCTTTACACTGGAACTGCCGGAGTGAGACACAGTAAAAGAGGTGTGAACGATGCGCGGGGGACAGATGACGGCACAGGCGCGGGACAAGCAGTTTCGGAATGCCGCTATTGCCGTGGCAGTCATGCTGCTTTCTCAACTGGCTTTGGTGCTTGGAGGTTTGCTTTCTCTGCACCGTGTTTGTAAGCTTCGGGATGTGTGGGAAATTCTGCTCTCTGGCGCGGTACTGGGATGTGCGCTCTGGCTGAACTGGATCTTCTGGCAGGTCCACAGCCCTGCCGGAGACCGAAGTCTGCGGGATTACTGGATCTATTGCGCCGCTTTGGCCGCTTTGAGCATGCTGGACGACTGCGGAGACAGTCTCTGGGCGATAGCTGCTCTGGTTTCCACCCCTCTGGGACCTTGGGGCATCATAACATCTGCGCTGCCGAAAATCGCAAAGTACCCGGTGGCCTGCGGCCTGAGCGCCATATTCTCTTTGGCGCAGGCATTCTACTATCACAGTCTGTTTCGCTGCCATCGGGCAGGAGGGAAACGTACATGAATCTTTTGGAATATGAACGGTCCGCTTGGGCGGATGGCGTGCAATGGGTCTGCGGGGTGGATGAAGCCGGGGCTGGCCCCCTCATGGGACCAGTGTATGCCGCCGCAGTGATCCTGCCCCGGGAAGTGGAAATTCCCGGGCTGAACGATTCCAAAAAGCTGACGGAAAAGAAGCGGGAAGCCCTTTACGCGACCATCACTGCACAGGCCGCTGCCTGGAGCGTGGCGCGGGTAGAAGCGGCCCAAATTGATGAAATGGACATTCTCAATGCCCGGATGCTGGCCATGCAGCGGGCGATCAATGGCCTGCACATCCAGCCGGAGCTTGCGCTGATTGACGGGAACCGGGATCATGGCAGCCGATATGCCATCGAAACGCCCCATCGGCTGATCGTGGGCGGCGACGGAAAAAGCGCTTCTATTGCGGCGGCATCCATTTTAGCCAAGGTCAGCAGAGACCGCTATGTTTCCACGGAACTGGATCAACAATATCCCCAGTACCAATTTGCAAAGCACAAGGGCTACGGCACCAAGCTCCATTATGAAATGCTGGACCGCTATGGTCCCTGCCCGGAGCACCGCAAAACCTTTTTGAAAAAGTGGGAGGCACGGCGGACATGAGTGAGCGAAAGGCCGCCGGAGACCGGGGCGAGGCGGAGGTTGCCCGCTATCTGAGGAAAAAGGGCTATACACTGCTGGCAAGCCAGTGGCGGTGCCGTTTCGGCGAGCTGGATCTGGTGGCAAAGGACAGGCGGGGGACTGTCTGTTTCGTGGAGGTCAAGCTCCGCAGCCCGGGAGCCATTGGCCTTCCGCGGGAATTTGTGGACGCCAGAAAGCGGCAGCGTCTGCGCACAGCGGCAGGAGCCTACCTTGCCGCCCATGATATGGACGCACCCGCCCGGTTTGACGTGGCGGAGGTCTATTGGGAACCAAACGGCGCACTTCGGGTGAATTATCTGGAAAACGCCTTTGAATAAAAATTTTTCCTTGAAAGTGAGGAGTTTTACATGAAGTATTACAGCACACGGGATAAATCTGTCCGCATGGACTCTGCCGACGCCATTAAAATGGGTCTGAGCCGGGACGGCGGACTGCTGACGCCGGAGGCCATTCCCCAAATCGACCGGGAATTTTTAAGCAGTCTGGTAAATGCCCGCTATCAGGAGCGGGCGGCCAGGGTAATGGGCCTGTATCTCACGGACTATACCTATAAAGAACTGCTGGGCTTTGCCGAGAATGCTTACGGCCCGGATAAATTCGATACTGAAGCCGTTGCCCCCCTGCGCAAGGTGGATGGCAGCACCCTCTGTCTGGAGCTCTGGCACGGCCCCACCAGCGCCTTTAAGGATATGGCATTGCAAATGCTGCCGCAGCTCCTTTCCGCCGCGTTGCGCAAAACCGGGGAGGAAAAGACGGTCTGCATTCTGGTGGCCACCTCCGGCGACACCGGAAAGGCCGCCATGGAAGGCTTTGCCGATGTGCCCCAGACCCGCATCATGGTCTTTTATCCCAAGGATGGCGTATCTGCCGTTCAGGAGGCGCAGATGGTCACGCAGGACGGTGCCAATGTGGGCGTGTGCGCCGTGGTGGGCAATTTTGACGACGCGCAGGCGGGCGTGAAGCGCATCTTCTCGGACGAGGCCATGCGGGAAACGCTGGCAAAGCGGAATTATTTCCTCTCCTCCGCCAACTCCATCAACTGGGGCCGCATCCTGCCGCAGGTGGTGTATTACATCTCCGCTTACTGCGACCTGCTCCGTGACGGCGAGATTCAGATGGGCGACAAGGTAAACTTCTGCGTTCCCACCGGAAACTTCGGCGACATTCTGGCGGCGTATTACGCCAAACGGATGGGCCTTCCCGTGGGACGGCTGATCTGCGCCTCCAACTGCAACGATGTGCTGACGGATTTCCTGCGCACAGGCGTGTATGACCGCAACCGTCCCTTCCACACCACCATGAGTCCCTCTATGGATATTCTGGTCTCCAGCAACCTTGAGCGGCTGCTCTTTGATCTTTCCGGCGAGAACGACGAAGAGGTCAGGGCATATATGGCGGCGCTCAGCAAGGACGGGCGCTATGAGGTCAGCGATACCATCAAGGCCCGTCTCGCCGAGGAATACTGGGGCGGCTTCTGCGATGAAGCAGGTACGGCCGCTACCATCGCGGAGTATTATAAGGACAAGGGCTATCTGATCGACACGCATACGGCGGTGGCTGCCAACGTGATGGAGCAGTATCGGAAGACCACCGGGGATGAGGCGGTGACAGTGTTCGTCTCCACGGCCTCGCCCTATAAGTTCTGCAACCATGTGCTCACCGCGATCGGTGAAACGCCTGTGGGTGACGGCGTGGAACTGCTGGACCAGCTGAACCGTGTGTCCGGCGTGAAGGTCCCCCGTCGGCTGGCGGCACTGAAAGGAAAGCAGCGGCGCTTTGACCTGACGGTGGAGAAGCAGGGAATGGACGGCGTGGTGCTGGACTTCCTGAAGTGAACCAAGTGATAGAAAGGGAGGGGGACTATGGCCCTCTATGCCATCGGGGATCTGCACCTTTCCCTGACTGCTGACAAGTCCATGGAGGTCTTTGGCCCCGCATGGGAAAATTACGTGGCCCGCATTGAGGAAGGGTTGTCCGTCTTGACGGCGGACGATACCCTGATTCTGGCGGGAGACACCTCATGGGGCATCGACCTTGCCGAGGCGGAAGCGGATTTCCGCTTTCTGGAGCGTTTTCCCGGGAAAAAGTATCTTGTCAAGGGCAACCACGACTACTGGTGGACGACGGCCGCCAAATTCCGCAGATTCTGTAAGGAAAAAGGCTTTACCTCGCTGGAGCTGCTGCATAATTCCTGTGCCTTCTACGGGGAGTATGCGCTTTGCGGCACCCGGGGCTGGTTTTTGGAAGAGGACGCGCACAATGTCAAGGTTTTAAACCGGGAGGTCATGCGGCTGGAGACCAGCCTGCGTCTGGCGGGAGAAAAACCAATTTTGTGCTTCCTCCACTACCCGCCGCTGTATCAGGGCTACACCTGCCCGGAGATCTTGCAGACTCTGGAAGAGTACGCGGTGGAACAGTGCTGCTATGGCCACCTGCACGGCCCGGCGATCCGGCGCAGACTGGAGGGGAAATGGGGGAAAACGGAGTTTTCCCTGATTTCGGCGGACTATTTGGGCTTTCAGCTAAAAAAAATTTGTAATTAAACGAAAAAAGACTAGCATTTTCAAGATTTTTCTGTTAAAATACTAATTCGCACCGACATTTGACTGGTGATGAACGGAGGAGTAAACGTAATGAGTGTCAAAAGCTGTGAAAAAGTTGAAAAAAGTCAGGTCGCACTGACCATTGAGGTCAGCGCCGCTGAGTTTGAGGCTGCCATCGAAAAAGCATATCAGAAGATGCGCAAGAAGATCAATGTGCCGGGCTTCCGCCCCGGTAAGGCCCCCCGTAAGATCATTGAGGGGATGTACGGCGCAGAGGTGTTTTTCGAGGAAGCTATCAATATTGCGTTCCCCGATGCCTATGAGGCTGCCGTGAAGGAGAAGGAGCTGCAGGTCGTGGGCTATCCCAGCGTGGAGATGGTCGGCGAGTGCACGAAGGACGGCTTCACCTTTAAGGCAACGGCCCCGGTGTATCCCGAGGTCACGCTGGGCGAGTACAAGGGCCTGTCCGCTCCCAAGGACGAGGTCAAAGTCACTGCTGCGGACGTGGACGAGCGGCTCAAGCAGCTCTCTGACCGCAACACCCGCCTTGTGAGCGTGGAGCGCGAGGCCAAGGAAGGCGACACCGCCGTGATCGACTTCGAGGGCTTCCTTGACGGCAAGCCTTTCGAGGGCGGCAAGGGCGAGAACCACAGTCTGGAACTGGGCTCTCACAGCTTTGTGCCCGGCTTTGAAGAGCAGGTCGTTGGCATGAAGGCTGGCGAGGAAAAGGATATCGACATCACTTTCCCCGAGGATTATCATGCCAACCTTGCCGGAAAGGCTGTGGTCTTCAAGGTGAAGGTGCACGAGGTCAAGGAGAAAGAAGTCCCCGCGATGGATGACGAGTTTGCCAAGGATGTCAGCGAGTTTGACACGCTGAAGGATCTGAAGGCCGATCTGAAGAAGAAGATCACTGAGGAGCGTCAGAAGGATGCTGACCGCGCCTTTGAGGATGCGCTGATGGAGCAGGTCGCCGCAAACATTACGGCGGATGTGCCCGATGCCATGATCGACGCGCAGGCCCACCAGTTCCTTGAGAACTTCAAGATGCAGATCGCCCAGAGCGGCATTCCCTATGACCAGTACATGAAGATGACGGGTATGGACGAGGCCAAGCTGCTGGCTGATGCCAAGGAGCCCGCCACCCGTCAGGTGCGCATGGATCTGGCTGTGACCGCGATCATCAAGGCGGAAAATCTGGATGCCACGGAGGAAGAGGTCGAGGCCGAGTTCAAGCGTTTGGCTGAGCAGTACAGCATGGATGTTGAAATGGTCAAGAAGTACCTGCAGGCCGATCAGGTGAAGGACCAGCTGATCAGCCAGAAGGCCATCGCCGTGGTAGTGGACAACGCTACCGCTACCAAGCCTGAGAAGAAGACGGCCAAGAAGTCCACCAAGAAAGCGGAAGAGGAAGCCGAGGGCGAGGAAAAGCCCGCCAAGAAGCCCGCCGCCAAGAAGAAGACTACCAAGAAAGCGGAGGAAGAAGCCCCCGCTGAGAAGGACGCCGAATAAGCACGAATCTTTTTCCCGACTTTTTACAGATTCGACACATTCTCTCATGGTGCCTGTGGTATCATGAGAGAATGGTTTATTGGCACAAAAGATTGGAGGTTTTCTCATGAGTTTAGTCCCTTATGTCGTAGAGCAGACCAGCCGCGGAGAGCGGTCTTATGATATTTATTCCCGGCTGCTGAACGACCGTATCGTTTTTTTGGGAGAAGAGGTCAACGCCACGACGGCCAGTCTGGTGGTGGCGCAGCTTCTGTATCTGGAAGCGCAGGACCCCGACAAGGATATTCAGTTCTATATCAACAGCCCCGGCGGCTCTGTGACGGACGGCATGGCGATTTATGACACCATGCAGTATGTCAAGTGCGACGTGTCCACCATCTGCGTGGGCATGGCTGCCAGCATGGGTGCGTTCCTGCTCAGCTCCGGCGCGAAGGGAAAGCGCTTCGCCCTGCCGAATGCGGAGATTATGATCCATCAGCCTTCTGCGGGAACGCAGGGAAAGGTGACGGATATGGAGATCGACGTGGAGCATTTCCTGCGGATCAAGAAGAATCTGAATCAGATCCTTGCCAACAACACCGGAAAGACGGCCGAGGAGATCAGGGCCGCTTCTGAGCGCGACCATTGGATGACAGCAGCCGAGGCCAGGGAGTTTGGCCTCGTGGACAAAATTATTGATTCTAAAAAGTAACTGAGGTAACAACATGAGCGACGACGGCAAGAAGTCCTTGCGCTGCTCGTTTTGCGGCAAGCATGAAAATCAGGTCCACCGTATGATCCAAGGACCTGGCGTGCGGATCTGCGACGAGTGCGTGCGGCTTTGCATGAGCATTCTGGGCGATGGATTTGACGATAGTGCCAGCGCCCCTTTGGAGGAAATCCCTGATGAGCTTCCTACCCCGCGGGAGATCAAGGATGTTCTGGATCAGTATGTCATTGGACAGGACGAGGCCAAGGTGGCGCTGTCTGTGGCGGTTTACAACCACTATAAGCGGATATTCTTTGGCGGCGGCGAGGATGTGGAGCTGCAAAAGAGCAATATCCTGATGCTGGGTCCCACAGGCTCCGGCAAGACGTTGTTCGCTCAGACGTTGGCGCGTATCCTGCAGGTGCCCTTTGCCATTGCTGATGCCACTACGCTGACCGAGGCCGGCTATGTAGGCGATGATGTGGAGAACATTCTGCTGCGTCTGCTGCAGGCTGCGGACTTCGACGTGGAGCGGGCAGAGCACGGCATTATCTACGTGGATGAGATCGATAAAATCGCCCGCAAGAGCGAGAATACGTCCATTACCCGTGATGTTTCCGGCGAGGGCGTGCAGCAGGCGCTTTTGAAGATCGTGGAGGGCACGGTGGCCAACGTCCCCCCGCAGGGCGGACGCAAGCACCCCCATCAGGAGTTCATTCAGGTGAACACCAAGAATATCCTCTTCATCTGCGGCGGCGCATTCGAAGGGCTGGATAAGATCATCGAGCAGCGGCTGGACCAAAAGAGTATTGGCTTTGGCGCCAATGTGCAGGGGAAAAAGGACAAGGACATGGACAAGATCCTGCACGAGGTGCAGCCCCATGACATTTTGAAGTTTGGCCTGATCCCGGAGCTGGTGGGCCGTCTTCCGGTGATCGCACCCCTGAACGCTCTGCGGCGCGAGGATCTGGTGCGCATTCTGCAAGAACCGAAGAATGCGCTGGTCAAGCAGTACAAAAAATTGCTGGAATACGATGATGTGGATCTGGAATTCACGCCGGAGGCGCTGGACGCCATTGCGGATAAGGCCATTGAGCGTCACATCGGTGCCCGCGGTCTGCGGGCCGTGATGGAAGGGCTTTTGACGCAGATCATGTATGATATTCCCTCCGACCCCACCATTGTCAAGGCCGTGATCACCAAGGACTGCGTGGAGGGGAAGAGCGCCCCGGAATTGACCCATGATCCTGAAAAGGTCAACTACTCTGTGAAACTGAACACCGGCAAGAGCGAGAGTTCCGTGAGAAGCGGCTCCACTCCCAAGTCGGCGTCTTAAATCAGGAGGGAGAGACGCCAATGCGCCTCTCCCTTTTTCATTTCCAAGAAAGGAACTGGATTCCCATGGAACCGATGACAATGAATATTCCCGTTTTAGCCCTCCGGGGGCTGACGGTTTTCCCCCATATGACACTGACGTTCGATGTAGAGCGTCCTATTTCCATCACCGCGCTGGAGCGGGCCATGGAAGCAGATCAGGATATTTTTCTGGTCACACAGCGGGAGATCGGTGTAAATACGCCGGGTGAAAAGGACCTTTACCAAATCGGAACGGTTTCTCACATTACGCAGATCCTGCGCCTTTCCAATACCTCCATGCGGGTGATGGTGGAAGGGCGCTATCGGGCGCATCTGCGCCGCTTATGGCAGACGGAGCCGTTTTTGCAGGCAAATGTAGAAACGCTTGCCGAGGAAGAGCCGTCTCAGGCGTTTCAGTCCAGCCCCCGGACGGAGGCGCTGCTGCGGCAGACATGGAATCTGTTCAGCGAATATACAGAGCTGGCAGGCGGCGTGCCAGAGGAAGTCGTCTCCAAGGTGATGGACTGCCGAGACGTGGGGTATCTGGCGGACTTTATTACCCAGAATATTGCCCTGCGCCACACGGACAAGCAGGAGATATTGGAAGAGCTGGCCCCATTCATCCGCCTGCGGAAGCTGAATGGCTTTCTGGCTCGGGAATGCAATGTCCTGAGCTTTGAGCACGAAATGGAAGGGAAGGTGCGGGACCAACTGGCGCGCACACAGCGCGACCAGATTCTGCGCACACAGATCCATGTGCTGCAAAACGAGCTGGGGGAAGACGATGGCGATGATGAGATCGATACCTACCGTCAGAACATTCAGGCCCTTGGACTGGAGGAGGACGCGGAAAAGCACCTGCTGAAAGAGGTCAACAAGCTTGCAAAGCAGCCCTTTGGCAGTGCGGAGAGTGCGGTGATCCGCAATTATCTGGATGTTTGCCTGGAAATGCCGTGGAACGTCTATACAAAAGAGCGCGTCAGCGTGGAAACGGCTCGCAAGGTTTTGGAAAAAGACCACTTTGGTCTGGAAAAGGTAAAAGAGCGCATTCTGGAAACCATTGCCGTCCGGCAGATGAATCCGGAGGGGAAGGGGCAGATCCTTTGTCTGGTGGGGCCTCCGGGTGTTGGCAAGACTTCCATTGCTATCTCCGTTGCCACCGCGCTGAACCGGAAGCTGGCCCGCATCTCGCTGGGCGGTGTCAGGGATGAAGCGGATATCCGCGGCCACCGGAAGACCTACATAGGCTCTATGCCTGGCCGCATTATCGAGGCCATCAGCCGCAGTGGGTCCATGAATCCTCTGCTGCTGCTGGACGAGATCGACAAGCTGGGCAATGACTATCGCGGTGACCCGGCTTCCGCTCTGCTGGAGGTTTTGGACAGCGAGCAGAACCGTTCCTTCCGCGACCATTTCCTGGAGATTCCCGTGGACCTGAGTAAAGTCATGTTTATCACCACAGCCAACACGCTGGATACAATTCCGCGTCCGCTGCTGGACCGGATGGAGGTGATCCAACTCTCCAGCTATACCGACGAGGAAAAGGTACAGATCGCCCGCCGCCACCTGCTTCCCAAGCAGATGGAAGAGCATGGCCTGAAAAAAGGCTGCGTGCGCATCAGCGACGATGTGCTGCGCGCTGTCATCCGTGACTATACCCGGGAGTCTGGAGTGCGTCTGCTGGAGCGCCGTTTGGCTGCAATTTGCCGCAAGGCCGATATGCGCCTGTTAGTAGGAGCTGTAAAGCGGATTACTGTTACAGAAGAAATGCTGCCAAAGCTGCTGGACTGCCAGCCGTACCCCCCAGCACTGCATACGGAAAAGGAAGAAGTCGGCGTGGTAAACGGCCTTGCATGGACGGAAGCAGGCGGCGAGATTCTGGAGGTCGAGGTCAATGTGATGGAAGGCTCCGGCAAGCTGGAGCTGACCGGAAACTTGGGCGATGTGATGAAAGAATCTGCACAGGCGGCTTTGAGCTTCCTGCGCAGCCGCGCGTCTGTGCTTGGGATCGACGTGGACTTTTACAAGAATAAGGATATCCATGTGCACTTCCCAGAGGGGGCGGTTCCCAAGGATGGCCCTTCGGCTGGCATTGCGGTGACAACGGCGATGCTCTCAGCGCTGACAGGACGGAAAGTCAAGGCAGGCGTTGCCATGACAGGTGAAATAACTTTACGGGGCCGAGTGCTGCCGATTGGAGGTTTGAAAGAAAAGACCATGGCCGCCATGCGGAATCATATCGGTACGGTGCTGATTCCTAAGGACAATGTGCGGGATCTTGATGAGATCGACCAGACAGTCCGTGCCGCGCTACGCTTTGTTCCGGTAGAACATGTGGAACAGGTATTCGCCGAAGCCCTCTGCCCCTGTACGGACGGTACAAAAGACGAGGCGCGTATCGCCGCATTCTCTCCGCTTAACCGGGAACTCTCCGGTGACGCTGGGCTGCGCCAGTAAAGGGGGAGAAGGATGCCTTTGAACTTTGGAAAGGCGGTATTCAGCCGCTCAGCCGGAACGCCTGCGGATTTCCTGCGGGACGGACTTCCGCAATTTACTTTTGCAGGGCGTTCCAATGTGGGTAAATCCTCGGTCATCAACCGTCTTTTGAATCGGAAAAATCTGGCCTATGTGGGCGCTTCACCGGGGAAGACCACTCAGATCAACTATTTTCTGGTGGATGGGCGGGCCTATCTGGTCGATCTTCCGGGATATGGTTACGCAAAGGTAAGCCGCTCGGAAAAGGAACGCTGGGGCCGACTGATGGAAAATTATTTCCAGGAAGGCAGCCGCTTGATCACGGCAGGGGTGTTGATTGTGGACATCCGCCACAAGCCAACGGCGGACGATGTGACCATGCACCATTGGTTTCGGGAAAGCGGATGCCCGGAGATCATTCTGGCCAACAAACTGGATAAGCTGAAAAAAAGTCAGGTGGAGCCTGCGCTGAAACTGATTCGGGAGACTTTAGAGCTGACGGAAGAAGATGTTCTCGTTCCGTTTTCAGCGGAAAAAGGCGCTGGAAAAGAAGAATTGCTGGGCCTTTTGAACCGCGCGTGCGGAATGTAATTCCAGAAAAATGAACGGCGATCCGGTATTTTGCGCCGGATCGCCGTTGTTCTGGAAAAATTAAAACAATCATCTGAGGATTAGAATTGACTTTTTTCAGGAAACCAGTATAATATTTTTGGTAAGTTTCGAGCCCCGGAGGGGGAATCTTTGAGGGAGGCGCAACCTATGCATACATACACCATGGAAG
>CAKSVQ010000019.1 GCA_934504065.1 uncultured Dysosmobacter sp.
GGTTGTGGGGCGGGATGTTGGTGGCCATGCCCACGGCGATGCCGGAGGAGCCGTTGACCAGCAGGTTGGGGAAACGGGCAGGGAGGACCCGGGGCTCTTTCCGGCTCTCGTCGAAGTTGGGGTCCCAGTCCACCGTGTCCTTTTCAATATCCCGCAGCATTTCCTCGGAAATCTTGCTCATGCGGGCTTCCGTATATCGGTAGGCCGCCGGGGGATCGCCATCCACAGAGCCAAAGTTGCCATGGCCGTCTACCAGCATATAACGCATGGAGAAATCCTGCGCCAGACGCACCAGCGCGTCATACACCGAGGCATCGCCATGGGGATGGTAACGGCCCAGCACGTCACCAACGCAGGTGGCGGATTTTTTGAAGGGCTTGTCCGAGGTCAGGTTATCCTCATACATGGCGTAGAGAATGCGGCGGTGCACCGGCTTCAAGCCGTCCCGCACATCCGGCAGGGCGCGGCCCACGATGACGCTCATGGCGTATTCAATGTAGGACTGCTCCATTTCCGGCACCAGAGGAGATTCCTTGATCTTCTGGTTAGGATAACGGATCTCCTCGGGATCATATTGGGGTTTTTTAGACATATCCTGTGCTCCTTTAAGAGAGGGGCCCACTGTCTTCCCGCCGCTCCGGCGGGAAGAGCAGGGAACGACTCCCTTTATTTTTTAATAGTCCAGATTCACCGCGTACTGCGCCTTTTTCTCGATAAATTCCTTCCGCGGCTCCACCTTTTCACCCATCAGGATGGTAAAGGTCTCGTCGGCCTTCACGGCGTCGTCCAGCGTGATGCGGCGCAGGGTGCGCTTTTCCGGGTCCATGGTGGTCTCCCACAGCTCATGGGGGTTCATTTCGCCAAGGCCCTTGAAGCGGGAAATGTCGATCTTCACATTGGGATTGCCGCCTCGCATTTCGGAGGAAACGGCATCCCGCTCCTCATCGGAGAAGGCAACACGGGTGGTCTTGCCCCGGGTGAGCTTATAGAGGGGGGGCACGGCGGAATAGACATAGCCCTGCTCGATCAGCGGCCGCATGAAGCGGAAGAAGAAGGTCAAAAGCAGCGTGCGGATATGGGCGCCGTCCACATCGGCATCGGCCATGATAATGATCTTATGATAGCGGAGCTTGGTGGGGTCGAACTCCTCACCGATGCCCGCGCCCAGCGCGGTGATGACAGGCTGGAGCTTGTCGTTGCCATACACCTTGTCGGCCCGGGCCTTTTCCACGTTGAGCATCTTGCCCCACAAGGGAAGGATGGCCTGAAAACGGGAATCCCGGCCCTGGGTGGCGCTGCCGCCTGCGGAGTCGCCCTCGACGATGTAGATCTCCGTCAGCTCCGGGTTATTTTCATTGCAGTCCCGCAGCTTATCCGGCATGGCCGCGCCGCCCAGCGCGGTCTTGCGGCGGATGGACTCCCGGGCCTTCTTGGCGGCCTCCCGGGCGCGGTTGGCCGTCAGGGCCTTGTCGAGGATCATGCGGCCCACCTGCGGGTTTTCCTCCAGGAAGGTATCCAGCTTTTCGGTGACGATGTTGTTTACCAGTGTGCGGATTTCGCTGTTGCCCAGTTTGGCCTTGGTCTGGCCCTCGAACTGGGCCTCGGTCAGCTTCACGGAGATCACACAGGTCAGGCCCTCGCGGCAGTCCTCACCGGAGACCTTTTCATCGTCCTTGAGCATTTTGATCTTGTGGCCATAATTATTGAGCACGTTGGTCAGCGCCCGCTTGAAGCCCTCTTCATGCATACCGCCCTCGGGAGTGTGAACGTTGTTGGCAAAGGAGAAGATGGTCTCATTATAGCCGTCGTTATACTGCAGTGCCACCTCGGCCATGGAGTCCTCTTTCTGTCCGGCCATGTAGATCACATCGCTGTGGAGGGCGTCCTTGCTCTTGTTGAGCCACGTGACAAATTCCCGGATACCGCCCTCAAAGCACAGATCGTCGGAATCCTCCTTGCCGGGGCGCTTGTCGATGGTGTGGATGCGCAGGCCCGCGTTCAAAAACGCTTCTTCCCGCATCCGGGTGTGCAGCGTTTCATAGCTGTACACGGTGTCTTCAAACATCTCGGGGTCTGGCTTGAAGGTAACGGTGGTCCCGGTATGGTCCGTGGTGCCGACCACGGTCATCTCCTGCGTCACGTGTCCGCGTGAGAACTTCATTTCGTAGATCTTCCCATCCCGGTGCACCTGTACGGTGAGCCACTCGGAAAGGGCGTTCACCACCGACGCGCCCACGCCGTGCAGGCCGCCGGAGACCTTGTAGCCGCCGCCGCCGAACTTGCCGCCGGCATGCAGCACGGTATACACCACCTCCAGCGCGGGCTTACCGGTCTGGGCCTGAATGTCCACGGGGATGCCGCGGCCATTGTCTACCACGGTGATGGTGTCGCCCTCGTTGATCTGCACCACAATGTCCGTGCAGTAGCCTGCCAGCGCCTCATCGATGGCGTTGTCCACGATCTCATAGACCAGATGGTGCAATCCGGAAGTGGAGGTGGAGCCGATATACATGCCGGGCCGCTTGCGCACCGCCTCCAGACCCTCCAGAACCTGAATTTCCGAGGCGTCGTATTCGTTTTTCGCGTCCACCGCAGTGGAATTCAAAATTTCGTTATCTGCCATGTAGCTTCTCCTTTCAAGGGGAAGGCGGGACTTCCCGCCGGAATCTGAACTATTCTGAGGTCCGTTCTATTTCAAAGCTCCAGCCGCCTGCCCTCCGCCCGGTTTTTCAGGGTGGAGGTGTTGAGCTGGCTCAAATAGACGATTTGGGGATGATAGGGGTGGTCGCACACCACAAAGGATTTTGGCAGCGCACCGGAGATATCCAGCACCACGCCGCTTTCCTCCGCGGCGGCCAGATATTCCCGGGTCCTTTTTTCATAGCTGCATTTATCCAAATCAAAAATGCCGATGATCCGCCGATCCGGCACGATCTCGTTTTGTCCTAAATGAAGATACACGCTCTGCCCTCCGTTTCAGCCTACGGGGAGGACCGCTTCCGCCTCGCCATGTTTCACATGAAACACTCGGCCGCCTAGGAGCTTTGGCAGGCGGTCATCCTCGCAGCAGGTGATGAACACCTGCCCGCCCGCAATGCGGTTGAGCACGAATTCCTGCCGCCGGGGGTCCAGCTCGCTGAGCACATCGTCCAGCAGCAGCACCGGGTACTCCCCGGTGACGTTTTTGTAAATCTCCCGCTCCGCCAGCTTCATGGCAAGGGCCGCCGTTCTGGTCTGCCCCTGCGAGGCGTACTGCTTGGCCTCCCGGCCATTGACCGTGACGATCAGATCGTCCTTATGCGGGCCGGAAAGACACAGCCGGGATGCCCGCTCCGCCGCCTGATGGCGCTCCATATGCTCCCGCAGCTGCTGGTATACAACGGCGGTGTCCGCGCCGGGGTCGGTGACGGTGGAGACTGTCTGATAGCGGATCGCCAGTTCTTCCTTTCCGCCGGAGCATTCCCGGTGGTGCAGGGCGGCGTATTCATTCAGCCGGACGGCAAACTGCTGGCGGTAGTGGACCACCAGCGCGCCGCAGCGGACCAGCTGCTCGTTGAACTCCGGCAGGGCCGCCAGCAGGTCGGGCCGCTCCTCCGCGTCCCGCAGGATGCGGGTCTTATGCTCGTAAGCGCGGTGATATTCCGCCAGTGCCGATGCATATCGAGGCCGGAGCTGGCACAGCGCCGTGTCCAGAAAGCGCCGCCGGGCGGCAGCACCCTCCCGGATGAGAAACAGATCCTCCGGGCAGAAGAACACGGTGTTATATACCTCGCTGAGGGCGGCAGCGCTTTTGGCGGCCACCTGATTGACCGAAAGCCTGCGCCGCCTGTCGCGGAACAGCTCCGCCCGCACCCGGAACTCCCGTTCCCGAGCGAATACCTGCGCGCAGAGCACGGCGGCAGGCGCGTCGAAGCGGATCATCTCCCGGTCGGTCCTTGCCCGGGGGGATTTGCCGCAGGAAAGATAGACCAGCGCTTCCAGCAGATTGGTTTTTCCCTGCGCGTTCTCGCCGAAGATCACGTTGCACTGCGGGTCAAACTCCACGCTCTGCCGCTGGTAGTTCCGAAAGGCGTCCAGCTCCAGGCGGTCAATCCGCATAGGCCGCCGTCAGCTCCTGCCCGGCAAAGGCCACTACGTCGCCGGGGCGGATCTTTTTGCCCCGCATGGTGCACACCTCGCCGTTGACCTGCACCTCGCCGCCCTGAATGCGTTCCTTGGCCTCGCCTCCGGTCTCCACCAGATTGGCAAGCTTCAAAATGTCCTGTAATTTGATAAATTCCGTTGTGATCGTTACTTTTTTCATACCGTTACTCCGCGCTCTTCAGTCTGACAGGCAATACCATATAAAGGAAATTCTCCTCACCCTCCACAGGTACGATGACTGCGGGGGAGACCCCGGTATTGAGCTCGATCTTCACCGTGTCCGCCGGGGCGTAGCGCAGGGCTTCCATTAAATAACGGTTGTTGAAGCCGATCTCCAGCCCGTTTCCGTCGCCTGCCACGGGGCACACGTCCTTGGCCTCGCCGTTTCCGGTCTTGGCGGAAAGATAGACCCGGTCATGGTCAAACAGGCAGCGCACCGGGCTTTTCAGCTTTTCCGAGATCACCACGGACACCCGGTCGATGCTGCCGATGAGGCTCTTGGTCTCCGCCACCACGGTGATGGGGTTTTTCCGGGGGATGGCGTTTTTATAGTCTAAGAACTCGCCCTCCAAACGGCGGCAGATCAGCTCGGTGCTGCCCACCTCAAAGAGGATGTGGCGCTTGCCCAGCGTGGCGGTAGCGGGATCGTCGGTATCGCCGCAGATGCCCTTCACTTCATTCAGGGCGCTGCCAGGGGCCACAAAGGAAAACGCGCCGCCCTCGACCTTGACCACCTTTTCCCGGCGGACCGCCAGACGGAAGCCATCCACCGCCACCATGGTCAGATTGCCCTCGGCAATCTCGAACAGGGCCCCGGTGTGGACCGGGCGGCTTTCATTGGTGGAAACGGCAAAGGCCGTCTCCTCGATCATGCTGCGCAGGGTGCGCTGGGGCATGGTCACGGTGTACTGATCCTCCACCTCCGGCATTTCCGGATAGTCCGCGGCGGACAGGCCCAGAATTTCAAAATAGGCGTCGCCGCAGGATAGGTGCACCAGCAGCTTGTCGTCCGCGGAGAATGTGACCACATCATCGGGCATTTTGCGGATGATGTCGCCAAATAGGCGGGCGTTAAGCACAATGTCTCCTTCCTGCGTTACGTCGGCAGGGACAAAGGTGCGGATACCGGTCTTCATGTCGTAGCCGGAGACGGTCAGCTCTTTTCCGGCGTGGAGCAGCAAGCCCTCCAGCGCGGGAATGGAGCTTTTCGGAGCCACGGCGCGGCTGGCCACGGAAATGGCGCTTTGTAGCAGCGCTTTTTCGCAACTGAATTGAATCATCGATAACATCCTCTCTATATGGAGTAAAGGGTGGCGTGTGGAAAAAAGAGCGGTCAAACTCAAAATGCAGGAAATCTTTCATTTTGGAGTGGGAAGAACCGTTCTCTTAAAAAAGAAAAGAAAAACTTTTTTAGAAAAAAGTAGTCATAGGGGAAAAAGATGTGGAAAACTTGAAAAACTCCTGAAATACCAGTGCTTTGCGTCTCCACAACAAAACGCGCGGTTTTGCCCCGGTTTTCCACAGAAAAATCGAAGCGACTTTTTTCCACAGCAAAGTTTTTCTTTTCCACGGAGCTTGTGGAAAAAAAGGGCGGAAAAGAACACCGTGACGAACCACGGCGCAAAGGGGAAATGCATGCTGTTTTCCGCGCGGAAAGCGCCCCCGGCGGGCATAGGGCCCGGACCGGGGAAGCGTCAGCGTTTGGAGTTGATATTGGTCTTGATCTCCTTGACCCGCTCGGCAAAAGAGGGGTCTTTTTTCATCTGCTTTTCCACCTGCTTGATGGAATAGAGCACGGTGGAGTGGTCGCGGCCCTCAAAGACCTTGCCGATGTCGTCAAGGCTCAGGTTGGTCATGCTGCGGATGAGGTACATGGCGATCTGGCGGGCGGACACGGCATCGCGTACTCGCTGCTGGCCGCGGATGATGGATTCCTCCAGCCCGTAGTATTTGCTGATGCACTCGAGAATGGCCTCGGGCGTGGGGATATACTCGTTGCTGCGCTTGAGAATATCCTGCATGGCCCGCTCCACGGTCTCTTCATCGGCGTCGTTGCCCAAAAGGTCCTTGTAGGCAAGAATTTTGTTGATGGTGCCCTCCAGCTGGCGGACGTTGGCGGTGACCCGCTCGGCAATGGTATAGACCACCTTGTCCGGCAGTTCCATGCCGAGAATGGCCGCCTTGTTCTTCACGATGGCCACGCGGGTCTCAAAATCGGGGGGCGCCACGTCCACCAGAAGGCCCCATTCAAATCGGGTGCGCAGACGGTCGTCCAGCAGCGTCATTTCAGAGGGGGGACGGTCGGAGGTCAGCACGATCTGGCGGCCGGATTCATAGAGGTTGTTGAAGGTATGGAAAAATTCCTCCTGCGTTTGCTTCTTTCCGGCGATGAACTGCACGTCGTCCACCAGCAGCAGGTCGGCCTGACGGTATTTTTCCCGCATTTCGGCGGTCTTGCCCTCGCGGATGGCGTCCACCAGTTCGTTGGTCAGGTCGTCGCCCTTGACGTAGGCGATCTTGGAGGTGGGGTCGTTTTTGCGGATGACGTTGGCGATGGCGTAGATCAGGTGAGTCTTGCCAAGGCCGGAGTCCCCGTAGATCAAAAGCGGGTTATAGTTTTGAGCGGGGTGGTTGGCCACGGCCTGACAGGCGGCATAGGCCAGCTTGTTGCTGGGGCCCACCACGAAGGTGGAAAACGTAAATTCGTCGGAAGTGAAGCGGTCGTTGGGCTTGTTGATCACGCCCTGAAATTCCTTGTAGCCAAGGTCGTCCAAAATCTGCACTTCAAAGTCGGTGGAGAAAATATCGTGCAGCACAGCTTTGATGTTTTTGACGAACAGCGACTCGATATATCCCTTTTTAAAGTCGTTGGAGCAATGGAGAATAAAGGTATTGCCCTGGATGTCCACAGCTTCCAGCTGATCGAACCAGGTGGCAATGGTGGTCTCCGACAGGTCTTTCTTTAGCTGCTGCAGGACATTGTCCCACACGTCGGCGACGGAGTTCAAAGGAAAACACCTCTCTCTAGTAAATAATCTGCAAAATAATACAAATATAGTATATCAAAAAATCCCGGCCCTTGCAACACTTATTCTAATAATAAGTTCTGAAAAATCCTGTGGAAACAGGCAACTAGATATGGGCAAAAACGTACCGCGGACTACTACATTTTGAAAATCAGTTCGCCGCTGAAGGAAAAACGGCCGTTTTTTTGAAGTTTTCAAGTTTTTATTGACACCTTTTGCAGATGTATGCTATACTATTCTATGCGTCGCAAGGCGCAAAAGATTGTTTACTGCGCCGCCTTTCCTGATTTTGGAAAATCGGTGTCGAGTAAGTGTCATGGCAACATGACCGGAAAACTGACAGGAGGTGTCTCAACATGGCAACGAAACGTACCTATCAGCCCAAGAAGCTGCATGGCCAGAAGGTTCACGGCTTCCGCAAGAGAATGGCGACTGCCAACGGCCGCAAGGTCCTCTCCCGCCGCCGCGCCAAGGGCCGTGCTCGTCTTTCCTACTAAGCGAACGGAAGCGCGGGGAGACACTTGAACACACGCCTTCAGGGACGGCGGGAATTTTAGGATTCCTCCGTCCCTAGAAAAGTTTGTAAAGGACGGTGTTCAGGCGTCCAGAACGCGGCGAAAGGGGAGCGTATGAAAGCAGCGGTCACATTAAAACAGAATTATGAGTTTCGGCGGCTGTATCAAAAGGGCGCGTCGGCGGCAGGGAAGACCATGGTGCTCTACTGCCGGAGAAACCGTCTGGGCCGGAACCGTCTGGGGCTCACGGCCTCGGTGAAGCTGGGCCACGCAGTGGTGCGCAATCGCTGCCGCCGCAGGCTGCGGGAGGTCTACCGGATCAACACCCCCCATCTCCGTACGGGGTGGGACATCATTCTGGTGGCCCGGAGCAAAACGGCCAGCGCGCCGTGGCAGGAACTCAACGACACGTTCGCCCGGCTGTGCCGGAAGCTGGAGCTGTGGGAGGAAGAGGCATGAAGCGCATTCTTTTGTGGTTGATCCGCTTTTACCGCAGCGCCATTTCCCACTATACGCCCCGCTGCTGCAATTATATCCCCACCTGCTCACAGTACGCGCTGGAGGCCATTGAAAAATACGGCGCCCTGAAGGGGTCGTATCTGGCTGTCCGGCGCATATTGCGCTGCAATCCGTTCCACAAGGGAGGATACGATCCCGTCCCCTGACCCCATTACGATTTGGAGGAAACATCTATGTTCTCAACCATCGGATACTTTATCTGTATCCCCTTTGCGTGGCTGGTGCGCCTTTTCTACACGCTCACCGGGTCTTACGGCATGGCCATCATCCTCTTCACGCTGGTGCTCAAGCTTATTTTGCTGCCGTTCCAGATCAAGTCCAAAAAGAGCATGATGCGCATGAACCGCGTCAGCGGCAGAATGCAGGAGATCCAGAAAAAGTACGCCAACAATCAGGCGAAAATGAGCGAAGAGATGCAGAAGCTCTATGAAGAAGAGGGCGTCAATCCCATGAGCGGCTGCCTGTGGAGCTTCCTGCCTCTGCCCATTTTGATGGCGCTGTATTCCATCATGCGCCAGCCCATCACCCACCTTATGATGATCTCCGGCGATGTGGTGCAGGATCTGGTGGCCCAGATGACCGAAAAGGGTTTGGACATGACCGGCATCGTGCAGATGAAGGACGGCACCGCCGTGCTCTTGAATGACGGCACCACCCAACTCGCGGCTTACGGCCAGATCAACATGGTCAAGCTCATCAAGGAACAGGCCCCGGAGCTTGTCAGCGGCGTGAAAAACTGGCTGGATCTGGACTTTAACTTCCTGGGGCTGGATCTTGCGTCCATCCCCTCCAGCGTGTTTGCAAACTTTGCCTTCAAGTGGGCTGTGATCGGGCTGATCCTGATCCCCATTCTGGCTGGCGCCTTCCAGCTAATCATGAGCATTTACACCATGAAGAACCAGCCCCAGCAAAATGGCGCGGGCTCCATGAAGACCATGATGTATATGATGCCGCTGATGAGCGTGTACATCGCCTTCATCATGCCCGCCGCACTGGGCATTTACTGGATTGCGCAGAGCGTGCTCTCCCTCATTCAGGAAATTGCCATGACCAAAATTTTCGGCAAGAAGATGCAGGAAGAGGAGGACGCCCGCTATGCGGCGCTGCAGGCTGACCGCCAGCGCCGTCAGGAAGAGGCAAAGCGGGTGCAGGAAGAGCGCAAAAAGCAGGCGGTCCAGAAGCAGACCCTGCGGGAAAAGCAGAAGGCCGCGCAGGCCGCAAAGGCTGCCAAAGCCGCCAAGGCCGGAAGAAGCACCACTGAGGCCGGACGGGTGGGCGACCGCCCCTATGCCCGTGGTCGGTCTTACAAGGCAGACCGTTATGACGATTAAGTGAGGAACCGTTATGAGACAGTTTATTGATGTAACGGGCAAGACCGAGGACGAGGCCATCAGCAAAGCGCTGGCGCAGCTGGGCCTTGACCGGGACGATGTGTCCGTTGAGATTTTGGAGCGCGCTAAATCCGGTTTTCTTGGGCTGGGAAGCTGCCCGGCCAAGGTGCGCGTGAGCTATGGCGACGAAGAGGAGCCCGCCCCGGTGGAAGTGAAGAAGCCGGAGCCCCGCCCTGCCGTGGAGAAGAAGCCCGCCATTGAAAAGCGTCCGGAGCGTCCGGCAAGAGCCGAGCGTCCCCAGCGGACGGAGCGGGTGGAAAAGACAGAGAGAGCCGAAAAGCCCGCCCCGGCGCAGACGCTGGGTGAGGAAGTGAACGACGAGAAGGCGCAGGCCATCCGCACCTTCCTCACCGGACTGCTGGCCCAGATGGAAAGTGAAGCTGCCATCAAGGTCTATCAGCCGGAAAAGGGCCGCTATAAGGTCATTCTGGAGGGGCAGAATCTGGGCGGTCTTATCGGCCGCCGAGGCGAGACGCTGGATGCCATCCAGCAGCTCACCAGCTACTCCGTCAACCGCACCGGGGGCCGCGTCCGCGTGCAGCTGGACGCCGAGGGCTACCGGGACAAGCGGGAGCAGAGCCTGCAGCACCTTGCCAACAAGGTGGCCGGAAAGGTGGTTAAGTACCGCCGTAGCGTCACGCTGGAGCCCATGAACGCCTATGAGCGCCATGTGATCCACACGGCCTTGCAGGATGTGCCCGGTGTGACCACGTACTCCACAGGCGTGGACCCCAACCGCCGCGTCATCGTGGCGTATGATCGGGATAAAAAGTAAAAAAGAATGGGAGACAGCTTTCGCCGTCTCCCATCTTTTTTATACGCTGTGTGGAAAATTCTGCGGATAAATGAAAAAGGCGGAGCGCTGTTTTAAAGACAGTCTTCGCCTTATTTTTTTGCTTCTGTTTCGCCGGATTCGACAAACTCCATGACCTCGCCGACGGTGCAGTGCAAAAGCGTGCAGAGCTGGTTGATGGTATTGGTGGATACGCTGTTGCCTTTTCTGATGGAATAATATGTGGCGCGGGAGAACCCCATCTGCTCCAGGCGGTAAGAGGTCACGCCTTTCTTTTTCATGGTTTCAAACAGTGGCGCGTAGCTGATCATTGTAAACCCCGAATATCTACATACTTCATGATTCAGTATAAGTTGTACACATATCATTGAATATGTATGAATATCCGAGTATAATTGGGCGCGAAAAACAGAAAATAGGGGGACTGTATGGCAAACTACAAGAAAATGTACGCCGTACTTTGTGGCGCTGTAGATGATGCGATTGGCGAACTGAATCAGTTTCCCTTTGCGTATGGCACCATACAAAAACTGCAAGACGCACTTTATTGCGCGGAGGAAATTTACATCGATACCAGCCTATATGCGGTGGATCAGAAAGAAAAGCAGAAAGTTGTTGAACTGAAATTAGATCATGCTTCCGTAGATGAAAATTAACATAGTTTTATGTGTTGTGGAAAAAATGCGGCCATGGCACAAACTTTTTGCCCCGGCGGTGCGTCTATTTTACAGAAAACAAAAGGGGGAAGCGAAAGACCCATGCAGGAAGAGATGTTGATCCGTTTTCTTGTGGAAAATCAGGAGCGGTTTTACCGTCTGGCATACAGCTATCTTGGCAGCCGGGAAGAGGCCTTGGATGCGGTGCAGTCCGCTGTCTGCAAGGCACTGGAAAAGCAGGACAGCTTAAGAGAGCCGGGGGCGATGCACACCTGGTTTTACCGCATTTTAGTGAATATATGCACGGATATGCTGCGGCGGCGCAGGTGGTTTGCGCCCATTTCGGCGGACGAGCTGGACCGGGGCGCGTATGAAGACCCACTGCCGGACGACGAAATGGAGGGCAGGCTATCCGCCCTGCCGCCGGAGGTACAGACCGTGATCCGGCTGCGGTTTTACGAGGACCTGAGCCTGAAGGAGATCGCCGAGATCACCGGGGACCCCCTCAGCCGGGTGAAAAACCGCCTCTATTCTGGATTGAAAAAGCTGAGAGTTTCCATAGAAAGTGAGGAATCCATATGAATGAACTGAATGAAGCCAAGGCGCGTTACACATCCGCGGAAATCCCGGCAGAGCTGAATAAGAGGGTACAGGAGGGCATCCGGCAGGGACAACGGAAGCATCGAAAGTACGTGGCCGCGCGGATTTGGAAGCGCACGGCGCTGAGCATGGCGGCCTGTCTTGCGCTGGCAGTGGCGGGGCTGAACGTAAGTCCTACGCTGGCCCGAGCCGCCGAGGAGGTCCCGGTGCTGGGGGGACTTTTCCGGGTGCTGACCTTCCGCCAGTACGAGGATGACAGCGGTGACTATGTGCTCCACGTCACCCAGCCCGCCGTAAGCGGGACGGCCAATGCGGAAAAAATCAACGCGGAGATTCAAAAGCGGGTAGAAGCGCGTGTGGAAGAGGGCAAGCAGCTGGTGCAGGAGAGCAAAGACGCCTTTTTTGCCACCGGAGGCACCAACGAGGAGTGGGCCCAGCGGGACAAGGCGGACATCACGGTCACCTATGAGATCAAGTCCCAGACGGAGGAACGGGTCTCTTTTCTGGTGGACAGCTATATCAACGCCGGATTTTCCAATGAAGAGCAGTATTATTACAATCTGGACCTTGCCGACGGCCATGAGCTGACCCTTGCCGATGTGCTGGGGGAGGACTGGGTGCAGCGGTGCAATGATTCCATCCGTGCCCAGATGGCCGACGCAGAGGACCCCAGCGTCTATTTTGACGAGAGCATGGGCGGCTTTACCACGGTGGACGAATCCACCCAGTTCTATCTCAATGAAGCGGGGCAGGCCGTGGTGGTGTTCCCCCGGGCCACGGTGGCCATCGGCGCCATGGGCATTGTGGAATTTGTGATCGGGGACTGAAAAGGGCCGGAACTTCCCCATTTTTCTTGACATTGTGGAAAATTCGTGATATGCTCCCAACAGAAAAGGCAGCGACAGGGAAGTCCCCTTGTCCCCGCGTGAAGAGAGGGAGCGGCTGGTGAAAGCTCCCCCGGGGAAGATGGGATGGCGCCCTTGAGCCGTGAAGCGGAAATGCTTTGCCGGACCCCGCCGTTATCCGGGAACGAAGTGCGTATCAGCCAGATACGAATTCAGGTGGAACCACGGGTTTATTTGAACTCGCCCTGAGCCGAACATCGGCTCAGGGCGTTTTTTCACGTTTTTTGTCCCTTTTGTGGAAAACTTCTTGAGCCAGAACCAAACGAAAAGGAGTTATCGACATGAAGAACAACGAAAAGACCATGGAAAAAATCGTGGCCCTGTGCAAAAACCGGGGCTTCATCTTCGCCGGAAGCGAAATTTACGGCGGCCTTGCCAACACGTGGGACTACGGCCCCCTTGGCGTGGAGCTGAAGAACAATGTGAAGAAGGCATGGTGGAAGAAGTTCGTGCAGGAAAACCCCTATAACGTGGGACAGGACGCCGCCATTTTGATGAACCCCCAGACGTGGGTCGCCTCCGGCCACCTGGGCGGCTTCTCCGACCCGCTGATGGACTGCAAGGAGTGCAAGGAGCGCTTCCGGGCCGACAAGCTGATCGAGGATTTCTGCGCCGAGCAGAACATCACGCTGGAAAAGCCTAGCGACGCGTTCGCCCAGCAGGAAATGGCCGCGTTCATTGAGGACCATCAGGTTCCCTGCCCCTCCTGCGGCAAGCACAACTTCACCGACATCCGCCAGTTCAACCTGATGTTCAAGACCTTCCAGGGTGTTACCGAGGACGCGAAAAACACCGTTTACCTCCGCCCCGAAACGGCGCAGGGCATCTTTGTCAACTTCAACAATGTCCAGCGCACCACCCGCCGCAAGCTGCCCTTCGGCGTGTGCCAGATTGGCAAGTCCTTCCGCAACGAGATCACCCCGGGCAACTTCACCTTCCGCACCCGGGAGTTTGAGCAGATGGAGCTGGAGTTCTTCTGCAAGCCCGGCACTGATCTGGAGTGGTTTAACTACTGGCGCTCCTTCTGCCACGACTGGCTGCTGAACCTGAACATGAAGGACGAGCACCTGCGCCTGCGCGACCACGAGCCGGAGGAGCTGTGCTTCTATTCCAAGGCAACCACCGACTTTGAGTTCCTGTTCCCCTTCGGCTGGGGCGAGCTGTGGGGCGTGGCCGACCGCACGGATTACGATCTGACCCAGCATCAGAAGACCTCCGGCGTGGACATGACCTATTTCGATCAGGAGAGCAACGAGCACTATATCCCCTATGTGGTGGAGCCCTCCCTCGGCGCCGACCGCGTGGTGCTGGCATTTTTGGTGGAGGCCTACGACGAGGAGGTCGTGGACGAGGCCAAGAACGATGTGCGCGTGGTGATGCACTTCCATCCCGCGCTGGCCCCCTTCAAGGTGGCCGTGCTGCCCCTGAGCAAGAAGCTCAGCGAAAAGGCCCGGGAGATTCAGGCCGACCTTTCCAAGGAGTGGATGGTGGACTTTGACGAGACCGGGTCCATCGGCAAGCGCTATCGCCGGGAGGACGAGATCGGCACGCCGTACTGCGTGACGGTGGACTTTGACACCGTGGGCGACGCGGAGAAGGAAGGCGACGGCTGTGTCACCGTCCGCGACCGCGACACCATGGAGCAGGTGCGCATGCCCATCTCTGAACTGAGGAACTACCTGCGGGAGAAGCTGGCCTACTAAGCAATGCACATATAAACGCCGCCCTGTAAAAGGGCGGCGTTTGTGTGCCGGGGCAGGTCGGAATTTCAACAATTTTGGAAAGGATGTGGAAAAAACGGAGAATCTGATATTCAGCCTGAACGCCACCGTTCCGGTTTTCCTCATGATGGTGCTGGGCTATGTGCTGCGGCGGAAGACCAGTCTGGTGAGCGAGAGCTTTGCCAACAGCCTGAACGCGGTGGTGTTCAAGGTGGCGCTGCCTGTGCAGCTGTTCAAAAACCTGTCCGGCGAGGATTTTTACGCCGTGTGGGACGGCGGGCTGGTGCTATTCTGTTTTCTGGTTTCTCTGGCGTCCATTTTGCTTTTGCTGGGACTGTCCTTCCTTTTGAAAGACCGATCCATGCAGGCGGAGTTTGTCCAGTCCGGCTACCGGGCAAGTCAGGCGCTGTTGGGCGTGGCGCTGCTGCAAAATATCTATAACGGCGAGGCCAGCGGCGGCCCGTTGGCGCTGGTGCTTATCGGCGCGGTGCCGCTTTACAACGTGGCGGCGGTGCTGCTTTTAACGCTGCTGGCCCCCGGCGGGCACTTGGACGGCAAGACCGTCAAGAAAGCGGCGAAGGGCATTGTCACCAATCCCATCATTCTGGGCATTGCCGTGGGACTTGCATGGTCGCTGCTGCGGCTGGACCAGCCAGTGATCCTCCAGCGGACGGTCTCCAGTCTGGCCGCCACGGCCACCCCCATGGGTCTTCTGGCGCTGGGCGCGTCCATCGACATGAAAAAGGTACTGGGCTGCTGGAAGCCCACGGTGGTGTGCACCTTCTTCAAGCTGATCTTCTTCGTGGTGCTGTTCTTGCCGCTGGCTGTGAAGCTGGGCTACCGGGGGGAGACGCTGACTTCCATTTTCATCATGCTGGGCTCGCCCCTGACGGTGAGCAGCTTCACCATGGCCCGCAGCATGGGGCACGACGGCACGCTCAGCGCGGGCAGCGTGATGCTCAGCACCATCTGCGCGGCGTTTACCTTCACCTTCTGGCTGTATCTGCTGCGGACGCTGGCACTGATTTAATGGAATTTTGACCCGGTATTCTTTTGAAAGAATACCGGAAACAACAAAAAAGGTGTACCTTTTTCAACGAATTGCTATTGCGGTTTGTCTTGCCAAACAGGGCAAAATCCCATATTATACAAGTAGGGACCCTGTTTTCCAAAAACTAAAAAGGGAGAGAGGAAGTTATGGAAAATCTGTTTAAGCTCCGTGAAAACGGAACCACAGTCCGCACAGAGATCCTTGCGGGACTGACCACCTTCATGACCATGGCGTACATCATCGCGCTGAACCCCAACCTGCTGACAGGCTTTGACGTGGGCTCCGCGCTGTGGAACGGCGTGTTCATGGCCACCTGCATTGCCTCGGCCATCGCCATGTTCTGCATGGCGTTTCTGGCCAACAAGCCCTTTGCGCTGGCCCCCGGCATGGGCCTGAACAGCTTTTTCGCCGTGGTGGTGGGCAATGTGGCCGGAATGACCGGAATGACCTATGTTGCCAGCTTTCAGGCGGCGCTGGTCATCATTCTGGTGGAGGGCATTGTGTTCATCATCCTGTCCGTCCTCAACATCCGGGAAAAAATCGTGGACGCCATCCCTCTGGGTGTGCGGCTGGGCATCGCTCCGGCTATCGGACTGATGCTGCTGAACATCGGCCTTGGCTCCAATGCGGGTGTGTATTCCGAGACCGGCGGCCCGTTCTATGCCATGCGTGACTTCTTCGGCGCACTGACGCCCAGCGTGGCGCAGAACACCATGGGCTCCGGCTATGCCGCCACCGTGCTCACGGTGGTGACGATGTTCGTGGGTCTGTTCGTCATCGTGATCCTTGCCAAAAAGGGCGTGAAGGCCGCCGTGCTGCTGGGCATGCTGGTGGCGTCCATCGTATACTGGATCGGCGATGCGGTGTTTTTGGGTGCGAATCCCTTTGCGTCTCTGGCCACTGCTTCCTTCGCGCCGCCCTTTGCCGACATGATGGAGACCACCTTCTTCAAGTTCAACTTCTCCGGCTTCCTGCAGATTGGCTGGTTTACTGCTGTGACCCTGATCATCACCTTCTGCATGATCGATATGTTCGATACCATCGGCACGCTGGTGGGTACTGCTTCTCGGGCGGGCATGGTGGACAAGGAGGGCAATATGCCCAACATGAAGGAAGCCCTGCTGTCTGATGCCATCGGCACCGTGGCAGGCGCCTGCTGCGGTACCTCCACCGTCACTACCTTCGTGGAGTCCGCTTCCGGCGTGGAGGCTGGCGGCCGCACGGGTCTCACCGCCCTGACCACCGGAATTCTGTTCCTCGCCTGCATCTTCATCGCCCCTGTGGCGGCCATCATTCCCGCCGCAGCCACCTCTGCCGCGCTGATCTACGTGGGCATTTTGATGCTGATGGGCCTGAAGAACGTGGACTTTGACGATCTGGACCAGATGGTGCCTGTGGCGCTGATGCTCATTGGTATGCCCATCTCCGGCTCTATCGGCCATGCCATTGGTCTGGGCCTGATCTCCTACACCGTCATCAAGGTGTTCAGCGGCAAGGCCAAAGAGGTCTCGGTGCTGACCTATGTGATCTCGGCCCTGTTCCTCATCAAGTTCTTCCTCATCGTGTAATTGCAAAAGTGGCAGAGCCGCATTCTTAAAAGGTTTGTGCCTCCATGGCCGCACAGCGGCCATGGAGGCACAGTTTATAAAAAAGTCTCGCACAGAGTTTCACGTCCGCAGACGTGAAAGTAGTGAAATCCGTGTTCTGCCGCGACATGTGCGTGGCAGAGCACACCTTACGCGGAGCGTGTGTCGAATTGGCCGCATAGCGGCCAACCGAGGCGCAGAGCGCAGCGAATCCTCTTCGCAAAAGTGGCTTCACCACTTTTGCGAGAGTTTCAAGCGAAAAAAGAAACCGCCTCACGGCGGTTTCTTTTTTCGCTTGAAGTATATTCAGGGCTTGGTTCCAAACACGTCGATGGCTGCGCCCATGATGGGGTGGGCTTCGTCCGATGCAAGGAACATCACGATCTTTGCCACCTCGTCCACCTGCATCATCTGGTCCAGCGGGACGGTGATGGCGGCGTCCGTGTCAAAGCGGTCACGGGTGTGCTCGGTGTTAGTCATGCCGAGGTAGATGGCGTTGACGTTGATGCCGTACTCCTTCACTTCCTCGGAAAGCACCTGCGTCAGGCTGACGATGCCGCCCTTGGACGCAGCGTAAGCGCCGAAGCCAGGGAAGAACATCTTCGCGCCGCTGGAGCTGACGTTGATGATCTTTCCGTAACGGCGGTCGATCATGCCGGGCAGCACGGCCTTGATGCAGTAAAACGTGCCGTCCAGATTGGTGGCAATGTGGCGGTGCCACTGCGCCAGAGAGGTCTCCACAACGGAGACGGACTGATGATAGGCGGCGTTATTCACCAGTACATCCACCTGACCGAACTGCTGGAGGACCTTCTGGAAAACGGTGCTGACGGCTTCGGGATTGCTGACATCGCAGCCGAAAGCCATCGCCAGCCCGCCGTCCCGGACGATCTCCTGCGCAACGGCTTCCACTTTGGCCGCCGTGCGGCCCAGCAGGATGGTCTGCGCACCCTCTTTGGCGAATTCCCGGGCATATTCCGCGCCAAGGCCCTGTCCGGCCCCGGTAATGACTACAACTTTTTTTGCAAAGCGCATCATAAAAATTCTCCGTCTTTAAAAATTACTGGACCAGTTACTGGACCAGAGCGGCAAGGTCAGCGCCATCGCGGGCCTGCTGCCAGAGGTCCTGCAGGGTCTGCTTCTGTTCGGCGGTCAGCTTATCGGCATATTTGCCGCTGAAATCCGTGAGATAGATCACGCCCGCGTCTGCGCCCATGGCAACAAAGCCGTTGGGCAGGGTGCCGTCAATGGCGCGGCTGATAGCCGATTCAATGCCGAGCCCGGCATTCTGAATGATGGAGATCATGCAGCTTTCCCCAACATCGGTATAGTCGCCCACGGCGCCCACATTCATCAGCCCCAGCAGGTCACACTCTTCCACACCGCCGGGACTGGCTGCGTCGGCGTTCTGGGTAATAATGTCGCAGCCCTTTTCTGCCAGCGCGTCCACGCTCTGCTTGACCTTCACGGCGTCGTCCCAGGAACCGGTGGCAACACTGATGACTTCCATAGAGTCGTCAATATACTTTACGCCGTCTTTCACGCCGTCCACCCAGACCAGCATGGAGTCCAACTCCTGAGAGAGGATGGCACCGATCTTTCCGGTTTCAGAGGCCATGGCGCAGGTCACGCCGCACAAAAAGCCCAGCTGATAGGCGCCAAAGTCAATGCCGGTGAGGTTTGGGATCTGGTCGGTAAAGTTGCTCAAAGCGCTGGTATTGATAAAGGTCTGGTCGGGATACTCCTGCGCGATCTTTTTAGCAGCGTCGGCAAATTCCGCGCCGTGGGCGACGATGATGTCATATCCGGCGTCCGCATAGCCCTGAATAGTGCTTTCAAAGTCCGTGGCGGCTAAGTTTTCCGTATAGTTGGAGGTGCAGCCGTAGGTGACGGCTACGTTTTTGGCGGCGTCGGCTGCCATCTGGCTCCAGCCGCCGTCGTTGGCGTTGCCGGAGAGGACCACGGCGATCTTCAGCTTACTGTAATCCTGAGTGTCGGCGGATTCTGACGGCGTTTCTTCGGTTTTTTCGGCTGCAGGGGTATCAGTCTTTGCGGAAGAGCTGCCGCAGCCGGACAACAGGCCCAGCATTATTGCGGCAGAGAGAAGCAGAGCAAACATTTTTTTCATGAGAATTCCTCCTCCAACGGAATGAGAATTTTTGGCCAGTTTCTCTTTGTGCACTGAGGGAAACAAAAAGAGCAAGGAAACCACATACAGGGCTTCCTTGCTCTTACGTTAGGGGCATCATAACACGAAATAAGTGCAGATGCAAGAGTAAATAGTTATTATTAAAAAATCTAATGTTTTGATAGATTGAGGGGGCAATATTTTGGCTTGTTGAAAAAGTCTCGCAGAGTTTCACGTCCGCAGACGTGAAAGCAGCGAAACTTCTTCGCAAAAGTGGCAGAGCCACTTTTGCGACATCTTTAGTAATACATCCCCATAAATCCGTCCGGCATTTCCCGGCTCTGCTCCCACACATCGTCAAACTGCACCCGGTTCAGCGAGGTGAGGTTGCCCTCACTGCCTGCGGCCTGCCGGGGGTCCATGGGCGGCTCGTCCATATCGTCATAGGACTGGTAAACGCCCACCCGGAAGGCCTCCACCTTGCGGCGGGGGCAGCCCCGGCTGTCCAGCTCCAGATACAGCCGCCAGGGCTCGTCCGGCTCTTCGTGGTCCCATTCAATCATATAATACTGCATAAAAACGCTCTCCTTACCTGTTGAAAAATTCCCGGACAGCGGCTTCTTCCGCCTGCACGCTACCCTGCGCGAAGCCGCCGCGGCCGCCGCCGCGGCCATGGAGCGCCTGATTCATGGCCTTGACCAGCGGGGCAATATCCTGCCCGTCGGCGCGGACCAGCGCATAGGAAAACTGCCCAGCCTCCCCGGCGAAGACCGCCGCAAGGCCGCCGCACCGTTTGGCGACGGCGTCTGCCAGACGGCGCACGCTGTCGCCCTTCATGGGGAGCTGGAAAAGCAGCACGTCTCCCTTGCCCTCCTGCTCGCGGGCAAGGGCTTCAAAGGCGGTCTCTTCCAGCTGGGCCATCCGCGCCTTGGCGGCGGTCAGCTCGCCGGAGAGCCGCTCCACGGCGGCAAGGGTCTCCAAGGGCTTTACGGACAGGTGCTGGCCGATGGTGCGGGCTTGCTGATAGACCGCGCCCAGATAGGAAAGGGCCCGCCCGCCGCAGAGAATTTCCAGCCGGACGCCTTCCCGGAACTTCTGGCAGGAGAGCACCTTGACAAGGCCCACCTGTCCCGCCCGCAGCACATGGGTGCCACAGCAGGCGCAGCAGTCCGCGCCGGGGAAGGTGACGATGCGCACCTTGCCCGTCAGCTCCTTTTTGCTGCGGTAGTCCAGCGTGTGCAGCTCTTCCGCCGAAGGATAGGCAATCTCCACCGCCGTGTCCGCCCAGATGATCTCATTGGCCCTGCGCTCGGCCTCCAGCGCCTGTTCCCACGTGATGTCGGCATTATAGTCGATGGTGACGGTCTCCGCGCCCATATGGAAGCCTACATTGTCGCAGTGGAAGCTGCTGCACAGGATGCCGGAGAGGATGTGCTCGCCGGAATGCTGCTGCATATGGTCAAAGCGCCGGGACCAGTCCAATTCTCCGGTGACGACTGCTCCGATTTTCAAGGGTTTGTCCACATTGTGGAAAATCACGCCGTCTTTTTCGTGCACATCCGTGACGGACGCGCCGCCCAGCGTGCCGTGGTCGGCAGGCTGTCCGCCGCCCTCTGGGTAAAAGGCGGTGCGGCCCAGCACGGCGGTATAGCCGTTTTTGCCGCTCTGGCAGTCCAGCACGGTGGCGGTGAAGCACTTCAAAAAGGGGTCGGCATCGTATAGTTTTTCAGTTTCCATGGGGAAAATTCCTTTCGTTTTAAGAGATCGTGACAAGGAAGCGCCACATCGGGTCAATGAGCCACAGGCCAAAGGTTGCGGAGCAGACGTTGGCGGCGACGGCGTACAGGGCGGCGCGGGCCTTGCCCTTTTCCGTCAGCAGCCAGCGGTATAAAAGCAGCTCTGCCAGCGTGATGACGATTTCAATGGGCAGATAGAAAAATACCGCGAGCCATGCGTTGGCGCCGTGGTGCATGACGCTAAACGCCAGATACGCCGCAAAGCTGCCCTGCGTGACCAGATTCACAAGCAAAAAGCTGCGCCAGCTTTTCCGGCTCCGATAGCCAAAGATGAACAACAGGGCCCCCTCGATTAGCAGGGTAGGGAGGAGGGTGCACACAAATTGCAGCAGGTACGCCGCCCAGACAGGGGGCAGGGAAACGGTTTTCGCCGCCCAGTCCACGGTGACGGAGCTTTGCAGGCTGTGGCGGGTGTAAGTATCCGAGATCCAGGTTTCGCCGCTTTCGGTCACCAGAATGATCCGGTAGGTATCCGGCACCCCTACATAGCCGAAGGTGTGGAGTCGGATGCCGTTTCCGGCGTCCTCGCCCAGCAGGTCACCCCGCATGGGCGCGCCGTTGAAGCCCTGCGCCGTGCAGGCGTGCCAGCCCTCTGGCACGGCGGAGCGGAGCGTGTCCAGAAGGCCGCTGTCCAGCGCGGCGATCTCCTCGTCGGAATAGCTCCAGTCCAGCCCGCTGAAATCATCATCCCCGGCGTGTTCCCAGGGGCCTTCTGCCAGCAGGTCCAGATAATAGGTTTCCTCCGGCGGGTGGGTCACTTTCACCGTCAGTTGGGGCTTGGGTCCGGTGTCTGCAAGGGCGGAGACCGTCAGCAGGGCGGCGGCCAAGACCAGAAAAACGCAAAAGCGCAGAGACTTTTTCATAGAGGGGCTCCTTTCATCCGTGTCGGGTTTTCCAGCAGCTGTTTAAATGGATAGACGGAAAAGAGAGCAGTTTGGTTGCATATATTGAAAAAAGAGATACAAATTGGAATATTATATTAAAATATTCCAATCAGGAATCTAATGCAGGGAAGTAGAACCATTTCTCCTTATAGGAAAGCACCCGGAGACAGGCATCGTCGATCACATTTTCGGAAAGCTCGCCGCTTTCCACAGCGGCGATGACGGCGGGGATCTGGGTGCGGTAGTCCGTGGTGACCACCATATCGTTCCCGGCCTGCAGGGCCATCACGGCGGAAGCGCCGTCTTTGGCGTAGGCTTTCACCGCGTCCATGGCAAGGTCATCGGTGAGGATCAAGCCCTCGAAGCCCAGCTCCTGCCGCAGCAGGCGGTGTACCTCCGGGGAAAGGGAGGCGGGCAGGGAGGTGTCCATACAGGTGACAATATTGTGGCTCACCAGCACGAAGGGGGCCCCGGCGTCGATGCCTGCCCGGAAGGGCAGCAGGTCGGAAGTTTCAAAGGTCTCCATGGGCCGCTGGTCCACCGCCACGCCTGTGTGGGTGTCGACATTGTTCCCATAGCCGGGGAAGTGCTTGAGCACCGCCATCATGCCGCAGTCGCCCATGGTCAGCACCGTGCGGGCGACATACTCCGTCGTCACGTCGGCGCTTTGGCCCAGTGTGCGGGGATAGATGAAATCCGCCGGGTCGGTGGAAACGTCGCACACCGGGGCAAAATTCACATTGATGCCGAGGCTCCGCAGGGTAAGCTGGCTTTCCACCACGTTTTGGAGCACGGCGTCCATCCCTCCAGCGTTGTACAGCGTCTGCGGCGCGGGAATGGGTGTGGAAAAAAGCTCCGGGTCGCGGCTGGCCCGGGTGACGGTGCCGCCCTCTTCATCGCTGCCAATCAGCAGGGGAATGGAGCAGGCGTCCTGATAGCTTTGCAGCTTGTCTATGACCTCCTGCCGCGTAAGGTAGCGGTCGCCGTCCTTAAAGTCCCGGCTGAAGAGCAGGTACCCGCCCAAGTGGTAGGTTTGCAGGTCCTCCAGTGCGTGGTCCTCCGGGCAGCGGACGAAAAACAGCTGGCCTACCTTTTCCTCCAGCGTCATTCCATCCAGCAGCGCTTGCAGCTGCCGGGTGCGCTGGGCCTGCCAGGCTTCCACTTCCTGATGCCACTGTTCCTCCGGGCTGATCTTCTCAGCGGGCGGCTCCGGTTCCGGCGGATTTTCAACAGGCTGTGGATCATTTTGCTGGGCACAGCCTGTCAAAAGCAGGAAAGATGCCATGATGGCGGCTAAAAAACGGCGCATTTGATCCCTCCAAGCTTGAACTATCCACAGTGTACCATACGGCTGTGGAAAAAGAAAGTGTGTCCAATGGGTGGCAGACGGGCATTACTTTTTGAAAAAGTGGAAATCGCAGCAGCTTCCGCCATAGCCCAGTGTTTGGGTGCGGGTGAAGCCCAGTTTTTTCAGCCCGCCGTAGGTCACATTGTCCACGTCGCAGAAAAGGTGGCACAGCTCCGGGCAGCCATTTTCCACGCAGGCGGTGTGCCAAAGGCATTTGGTGATGGTGACATCAAAGAAATCCCTGCCGCAGCGCTGCGTGCTTTCCTGTAAGTCTGTGGTGCTCATGATTTTCAGGAAAACGCGGCTGTAAATGGCGTAAAAGCCCGGGACCCACTCCATTTTTGCGGTAGAGGAATACTTTTTCGCCGCGACGGTGTCCAGCATATATGTCCGCAGGCAGGTGTAGGTCTCCTCCTTGGAAAAGCCGTCCGCCGCCAGCGCCTGATACAGGGCGATGCGGGGGAGGATCGTCTGGACAAGGGTCTTTTGCTGGCTGGGGGATTTGTGTTCCATGTGCCCGGTCAAGCTGTGCAGAACTTTTTCCTGCGCCGCAAACAGGGCGTTTCCCCGCTCCGTACCGAATGTTTCAACTAAAAATGCCCGAATCTGCGCCTGCTGCCTGATTTTCACCGTGCCGCCGCCTTTCTTCCTTCGGTTTTTTATTGAGTATATCATACCGCCGGAGGATACGCCAACTCTTTCTAAGGATGTAGGGTCTTTAAATATTATAGAAACTCCCCATGCCGACATCATAATACCGACATGGGGAGTGGTTGTTTGGATATTTTACGCTTCCGGTTTTACCAAGGCAATATGGAGCTCATCAAGCTGCTTCTGCGTGGTTTCCCAAAATGGACGGGGCCATTTTGGGAGCCCTGACAAGATAGAAAATGCTCGGGCGAAGTGAATTCGCCCTGCGCCAAGGTTTTGCGGGGCAAAACGCTTGAACGCGCCGTGGGCGCGGCTCGCCGGAGGCTCGCGCGAAGTCACGCGGGGAAGATGGAATGTGTGTTTCAGGCTTCGGGCTTAACGAGGGCGATGTGCAGTTCATCAAGCTGCTTCTGCGTGACTTCGCTGGGGGCGGACATCATCACGTCCTGCGCGTTTTTGTTCATGGGGAAGGGGATGATCTCGCGGATGGAGTCCTCTCCGGCCAGCAGCATGACCATGCGGTCCACGCCGGGGGCGATGCCCGCGTGAGGGGGTGCGCCATAGCAGAATGCATTGTACATGGCGGGGAACTTGGCTTTCACATCGTTCTCGCCCAGACGCACCAGCTCAAAGGCCTTGATCATGATCTCGGGGTCATGGTTCCGCACCGCGCCGGAGGAGAGCTCCACGCCGTTGCACACCAGATCGTACTGGTCGGCGGTGATGCTCAGGGG
>CAKSVQ010000020.1 GCA_934504065.1 uncultured Dysosmobacter sp.
GCGTCGATCACGCCCTCCTTGCCCACCAGCTTTTCGTTGGGGACGATCTCCACGATCTTGCCGTTTTCGATCACGAAACCGTGATCCTTCTTTGCCTCGTTTGCGGACATAATCAGCCAGCCCGCCATGATCCCTGTCGTTTTCGCCATCATTCACAGATCCTTTCTAGTAATTTCTCAACGTATACGCCTGCGCATACGCAGCTCACTTGGTATAAAGAAACTTGCCGCTGCCCTTTTCCACCGTAACGGCGCCGTCCTTCATCACGACATCGCCGCCCTTGATGGTCAGGGTGCACTTGCCCCGCAGGGGGAAGCCCTCGAAAATGGTGTAATCCGTTGCTCCGGCCACGGCGTCCATGCCATAGGTCCACGACGGCTCCGGGTCGAAGAAGGCCAGATCGGCGTCGCTGCCCACGGCGATCACGCCCTTTTGGGGATACAGCCCGTAGAACTTGGCCGCGTTGGTAGCCGTCATCCGGGCAAAGGCAGGCATGGACAGCCCCCGCTTGATGACCGCCTCGGAGAAGTAATACTGCATCCGGGTCTGCACACCGTCCACGCCGCAGGGAACCGTTTCATAGTTGGTGCCCAGCTTATAGCGGCGGGAATAGGGGCAGTGGTCGGTGGAGAGGATGGAGATCTTCTCCTGCACCACGGCGTCCAGCAGCGCGTCCGCGTCCTCCTGCGACCGCAGGGGGGGATTCATGGTATACAGCGCGCCCTCCGGCCCCTCCATGTTCTTGCGGGTAAACTGCATATAGTGGGGGCAGGACTCCAGATAGAAGTTCCGGTTGCCCGCGGCGCGCTCCCGCTCCAGAATGCCGATGGTCTCCTTGCTGCTGGTGTGGGCAATGCACAGCTTCGTCCCCGTCAGCTTGGCAAGGGCCAGCACGTTCTCCACAGCCACCTGCTCGGCGATATTGGGGCGGGTGAGGGAAAGGGCCGTCATGTCCGAGGTCTCCACCGGGAAGCGCTCTTTCATGCAGTTGATGATGCTCTTTTCCTCCGCGTGGACCAGCAGCGTGCCCTTGTCGTGGATGGCCTCCATAATGGAGAGGAAGTCCCCGGGCAGCAGGGAGGTATAGGGGTAATAGGTATAAGCCTTGAAATTGGTGATGCCCTCCGCAAGGATCTGGGGGATCAGGGGAATCTCCTTGCGGTAGCCCTCCGTAAAGGTGAAGTGGAGCGTATAGTCCACCGCCGTGTCCCGGCCCGCCTCTTTCCGGCGGGCGATGCACAGCAGCGGGTCCTCGCCCTCCACAGGCTCGCAGAAGTCCACCACCGTGGTGGTGCCACCCGCCAGAGCGGCCCTGGAGCCGGTATAGAAATCATCCGCAATGGGGATATCGCCGAAGCCGCCGAAGTGGACATGGCCGTCCACGCCGCCGGGCACGACGTACTGGCCTGCCGCATCGATGATCCGGCAGCCGGGCTCCAGCGCACTCTCCGGGGCCAGGATCGCCTGGATCTTGCCGTTTTCTAAAACCAGCGTCGCCCGGATGACCGAGGTCTCCGTCACGACCTTGCCGTTGATGACCGCAGTTTTCAAGCAGCAGCCCTCCTTTGATCGTTTGATTGCCGTATGGGTCTCTTATTTGATGTAAATGGCCTTCTTGCCGCACATACCGAAGCACAGGCCGCACACGCGGCACTGCGCGGGGTCCACGTGCATATTGCCCTGCTCGTCGAAGGAACGGGCGCGGTAGGCGCAGGCCGTCACGCAGCGGTTGCAGTGCACGCACTTTTCCGCCTCGAACACAAAGTCAGCAGGGGACTTCTCCTCCAGCTTGCCGTTGCGCAGGGTCAGGCCGGAAACGGAATGGATGTCGGGATAGCCGTACTTGTCCATCAGCTTGCTGAGGTTCTCCGTCAGCTCCTTGAACACGCCGGGCCCCTTCACGATGGCGGCAGTGCACACGCCCACGGCGGTGGCGCCGGCCATCAGCATCTCCATGGCGGCTTCGGCGTTGGTCACGCCGCCAAGGCCGATAAGGTCCTTGCTGGTCTTCGCGGCAATGTCATGCACATAGCGCAGGGCGATGGGCAGAATGGGCGCTCCGGTCATATAGCCGTAGCCATGGCCGCCGATCAGAGGACGGCCCGTGGTGATGTCCACGCGGTAGGTAGGGCCGATGGAGTCAATGGCGGTGATGGCGTCCGCTCCCGCCTCGTCGCAGGCGCGGGCGATGGTCTCCGTGTCCTTCCAATTGCCGTTGACCTTGGTGATGATGGGGATCTTGACTTCCTTCTTCAGCGCGGCCAGCAGGTCCACCAGATCGGCAGCCTCGGTATAGCCGTTGACCAGCTCAATCATGTCGGCTCCGGCCTCCTGCACCATGGCGGCCACCTCCAGCGTCTCGTCCAGACCGCCGTAGCCGTACACGCTGGCAATCAGGGTCTTGACGCCCAGATCCTTGGCCCGCTTGATCTCGTAATCTCTCCACCGGGTCATGGGCATGTCCGAGCCGCCCTCGTTATTCAGAAGGCTCATATTACCATTGGAGATCATGTGGCGGGTGGTGTTCACCGCGCCCTTGATGGTGATGGACTTGGTCACGACCGCGCCGCAGCCCGCGTTGGCGCAGGCTGCCAGAGCTTCCGCGTCCCAGCCGCAGGGGCCGGAACCAAGTACGAAGGGAGTGTCCAGTTCTCTTCCGCAGAGCATCGTTTTCAGATCAGCCATAGTCTTTTCTCCTATACAGTAAAATTTAGGGCATCTTCAAATAATCCAGAACGGCCTCGATGCGCACGATATATCCCGTGCAGCGGCAGAGATTGCCGTCCAGGTAGGCTTTCACCTCGTCATACGTGGGGTCGGACAGCTCCTGCTTCAAGGCATAGGCCAGCACCACAAAGCCCGGCGCGCAATAGCCGCAGCCCTCGCCGCCGTATCGTGTCAGGCATTCCACGATCTTGTCCGCCTCGCTGCCAAGGCCCTCCACCGTGACGATCTCCGCGCCGTCGGCCCGGATCGAGAGGTATTCGCAGCTCACAACGGGCTTGCCGTTGAGCATCACCGTGCAGGTGCCGCACGCGCCGTCGCCGCAGCTGATCTTCACCGAAGGGCAGCCGTGGCTGCGCAGGGTATCCGCCAGATACTCGTTGGGCGTCACGTCCCATTCCTGCTGCTTTCCGTTACATTTCACATGAATCTTCATCTGCCAGCTCCTCAATCGCCCGCCGGGCAAACACCTCGCACAGCGCCCGGCGATATTCCGCCGTGCCCCGGTAATTGGTGCCGAAGCGGTATTCCGCCGTGATACGCCGGGCCAGCTCCGCCGCCTGCCCCCGGGTCACGTGGGCGGCGTTCATCTCACTCATGGTCTTTTCCGCAAGTCTGGCCCGTCCGGGAAACACGCCGGCGGAGACGATCCAGTTCTCCTTTGCTCGGCTGACCGCCAGACAGAAAATGGAATAGTCGTTATAACTCAGGCGCATCATCTGCACCTTGGTGCGCCGCCCTTCCTTGGGCAGTATGATCTCCACCAGAATGTCCTTTTCCGGCACGCCCTCGCAGAGGTACGCCCACAGCGGCTTCACGCCGCCGTGGTAAAACCGCACGCTGGCGTTCATGGCCATCAGGGTGGGGATGATGTCGGAAAAGCCGAAGCGGGACGCCACATGGGCACCGATGGTGATGGCATTGCGCAGCTGCACGCCGATCAGATGCTCCAGCGCCTCCCGCAGGGCGGGGCCAAAGGTCTCATAGATCAGCCCGCTGACCTCGATCTCCCGCAGGGAGGTGTAGGCGCCGATGGTCACGGCGTCCTCCGTCTCCCGGATGTAATCCAGATCGCAGGCGGCCAGATCAATGGCCGTGCCGATCTTCACATTGGTACGTTTTAAAAAGGTACAGCCGCCCAGAATGCGGTTCGTCCTGCCCTTGGTCAGCAGGGCATAGGCCTCCTCCAGCGTGGCAGGCTTCTGATATTCACGAATCTGCATGTCCACGCTCCTTTTCCCGGATGGCCCTGAGCACCTTTTCCGGCGTGATGGGCAGGGTGTCGAAATGGATGCCCAGCGCGTTGAACAGCGCGTCGGAAATAGCGGGAGCCGGAGAGCCTGTGGCGATCTCGCCCAGCGACTTTGCGCCGAAGGGGCCCGTGGGCTCCTCACACTCCACAAACTCCACATCCATGGTGGGCATATCCATCTGGCAGGGGATCTTATAGCTTTGCAGATCCCTCGTCAGCATCCGATGGTCCTCCGGGCCGTACTTGACCTCTTCAAACATGGTCATGCCGATGGACTGCGTGATGCCGCCCATGGCCTGCACCCTTGCGTTGATGGGGTTGAGCACCCGTCCGCAGTCAATGGCGGAGGACATATGCACCAGCCGATAATAACCTGTCTCCTTATCTACTTCTATCTCCACACAGGTGGCAACATAGGGGCTAGGGGCGAAGCTGTCCGGGAAGGACGCGCCCACCACCAGCGGGTCGCCGCCGCCCCAGTAAAAGCCCCACTTGTCGGCAAACTCGATCAGGTCCATCAGCCGCTCGCCGCTCGCAAGGTAAAATACCTCGTCCCGGAATTCCAGCGGCTCGTCAGGAGGGAGCTTGGCCGTTTCCCGCACACACTTCCACAACAGCGCCTTCATTTTCTCTGCGGCCAGCTTGGCAGCGCCGCCGCAGCGGTAGGTGTTGGAGGAAGCGTAGGTGCCGGGGTCAAAGGGGGTGCAGGCGGTGTCCGCCGCCACCAGATGGATGTGGTCCGGGGAAACGCCCAGCACCTCGCCCACGATCTGGAGCATCACGGTGTTGGAGCCGGTACCGATGTCCGCGTGACCGGAGAACACGCAGAACGAACCGTCGGCGTTCATGGAGATGTTCACGTTGCCCCGGTCCACGCGGGGCACACCGGAGGCGTGGGAGGCGATGCCGATGCCCACGCCGCGCACCACATTGCCCTCCGGCACGGTGCGGTTGCGCTTTTTCTCCCAGCCGATCAGGTCCTTTGCCCGATGGATGCACTCGGCCAGCGTACTGCTTTGCACGTAGGCGTGGTCATCCTCCATCCAGCCGTTCATTACCGGATGGGAATCCCCTACCCGGGCGATGTTCTTCAAAAAGACCTCCGAAAGGTCCAGCTTCAGCTCATCAGCGATGTGGCGGGCCGCCACATTGAGCAAAAAGCAGTTCTGCGTGGCGCCGAAGCCCCGGAAGGCGCAGCCCTCCAGCTTGTTGGTAAACACGGAATACTCGCTGATGCGCAGCGCGTCCACCCGGGGGAAGAGGGCATAGGAGTTCTTGATGCCCGTTTCCAGCACGTCCTCGGAGAGTTCGGAGTAAGCACCCGCATTCTGGAAGCCGTTGACATCGATGGCCCGCAGGGTGCCGTCCCGATCCGTACCTACGATGGCCTCCAGCACATATTCGTGCCGAGTGCCGATGGTGACCATGGCCTCCTCCCGGCTGAAGATCAGCGCGGCGGGCCGCTTGGTAAGATAGGTCACCAGCGCGCACCAGCAGTAGGGGCTGAAAATGTTCTTGCCGCCGAAGCCGCCGCCCACCTGTGCCTTGATGACCCGCAGCTTTCTGCGGTCAATGCCAAGGCTTCTGGCCACATTTTCCTGCATGGCGTCCGCCGCCTGGGTGGGGGCCAGAATGGTGAGGTAGCCCCGGTCGTCATAATAGCTGTAACAGCGGTGGGTCTCCAGCTGGGTGTGGATCTGCTGGGGCGTATAGACCTTGACATGGGTCACATGGTCACATGCGGCCAGCACACCGTCCGCGTCGCCGAATTCCCGGACGCCCCGGTGCACCTGATTTTTTTCAGGCCGATAATCCTTCACCAGATTGGGCTGGATGTACATTTCATCCAGATGGTCGCCGTGCACCACAATGTCGCTTTCCAGCGCATGGGTGAAGTCCATCAGCGGCTCTCTGGGCTTCCACTTGATCTTCACCAGTTTTCTGGCACGCTCGGCGGCTTCTTCCGTCTCCGCCGCCACCAGCGCCACGACCTCGCCTTCATACCGCCCCACCCGGTTCAGGACGTTGCGTTCAAAGGGGGTGTAGTTCCAGCCGAAGTTGGTGATGATGTTGGTATCCTGCCAAGTGAACAGGCGCACAAAACCGGGAACCTTTTCCGCGATGCGGGAATCCAGAGACTCGATCTCCGCCGAGGGGTAAGGGCAGTGGATCGCCTTGACCACCAGCGTGTCCGGCCGGATCTGGTCCGCCATATACACCGGGCGTCCCAAGCCCAGAGCCCTGCCCTCGATGCGCGGGATCCTTTTTGTAATAAACTGAAAATCACTCATGCGTCCTTACCGATCCTGAGGAATATTTTGGGGAAGGCGCGCCTTTCTTACTTCAAAAGGGCCTTCATAATAGCGTAGTAGCTCTCGCAGACCTTGGTGAGCTGCTCTGTCTCGGCATACTCGTCGTCCGTGTGGGCCAGATTCTCTCTGGACGGGCCCATGCCCACGGTCTTGATGCCAGCCTCGCCGGCATAGTGGCTGCCGTTGGTGCAGAAGCTGTACTGCGTGACCTCCGGCGTCTGGCCGACGGCGTGGAGCTCGGCGAGGATGGCCTGCACGAAATCATCGTTTTCGTTATACAGCCAGCCGGGGAAGAACCGCTCGCCCTGAATGGTGTTTCCGGTATAGCACTTCTCCTCGCCCACGGCGTAAGAGACCTTGGCCTTGACGGCGGGGTCTTTAGCCATCAGGTCGTCCAGCAGGGCCTGAATGGGGGCCAGCACGCTCTCCTTCGTCTCGCCCACCAGCAGTCGGCGGTCATAGGTCGCGCGGCAGTAGGAGGGCACCACGGAAGCGCCGGGGTAGGGAGTGGACTTGATGTCCGTCAGCTCCAGAATGCCCTTGCCCAGCACGGGATGCTCCGTGGGCTTGAGGGTGCGGATGGCTTCCACCACCTTGCACATGCTGTACACTGCGTTCACGCCCTTTTCGGGGTTTGCGGAGTGGGCAGGCACGCCGAAGGTCTCCACCACAATCTCAGCCCGGCCTCTCTGGCCGATCTTCAGGTTGCACATGGAAGCCTCGCCGATGACCACATAGTCGGGCTTGACGATCTCGCTGACGCTGCGGGCGGCCACACCCTCAAAGCACTCCTCATGCACAACGCCCGCGATGTAGATCTCACCGGGGAAATCCCGGTTGGTGTCCTTGGCAAAGAAGTTGGCTGCGGCGGTGAAGGAGCCCACGGCGCCCTTCATATCCGAGGTGCCGCGGCCATACATCTTGCCGTCCACCACCTCGGGCTTGAAGGGATCATGGGTCCACGCGGCAGGGTTGGCCACGGGCACCGTGTCAATATGTCCGTCGAAGAGGACCTTCTTGCCGGGGCAGTTGCCCTTGATCTTGCCGATGACGTTGCCGTATTTATCCACGGTCACATCGTCAAAGCCGTTGGCCTTCATGTATGCCTCCAGCTCGGCGGCCACGCCGTCTTCATGGCCGGAATAGCTCTGCTGGGCGATCAGCTTTTTGACCAGCTCCAGCACTTCTTCTTTTCTTGCTTCGTTCAGCATCTTTGTTTGCCCCTCTCTAAGATTCATATTTTTTTACGAACGATCATGTGTCGGATCACACGGTCGAGATAATACTCCTCGGAGTACAGCACCGGCTGGGAGCGCAGGTCATAGCCCACCTCGCCAATGAACAGCAATGCGCAGGTCATGGGGATCTCCAGCGCATCGGAAGCCTCCTGCGTCACAGGCAGCGCCCGCAGCTCGGAGAGGTTCGTCTCCACGGAAACGGAGCAGAACTTTTCCAGAAACTCAAAGATCGGCGGCTCCAAGTCCTCCTGCCGATAGTCCCGCACGATGAGCCGGGTGGGCAGGTAATCCGCGCAGTAGATCGCGGGGCGGCCGTTGGCGCTGATCATGCGGGCCACCCGCAGCACCTCTTCGCCCTCCGGGATATCCAGCCCCGCCGCCACCGCCGCGCCTGCGGGCTCCACCCGGCTGCGCACCCACTCGGTTTTGGCGTGCTTGCCGCTGAGCTCCACCGTCTGGTTCAGTTCGAAGTTCAGGTCCAGCCGGGTGTCCACATGGACCACGCTTTTATTGATGAGCGTACCCACGCCGTGCTTGCGCACCACCCAGCCCTCCCGCTCTAACCGAGTCAGGCTTTCGCGGATGACATTGCGGCTCACGTTGAACCTTTCCGCCAGTTCCACCTCTGGGGGCAGTGCGTCCATTTCGGAAAATTCGCCTTCCCGCATTTGATAAAGGAGCATTTGGGTCACTTTTTCAGAAAGTTGCGTTCCTTTTTCCATACCACTTTCTATCCTCCGGCCGTAGCTTTCCTTTAATAGGTTCTACCTATTTCCAGCGTACCATCCTCGTCTCCATTTGTCAACCGACGTTCGCGTCTTTTCGATATTCTATTGGGGGAATTTCTGCGGCCGCCGCGTGAGAGCGTTCAGCAGGGGCGGTTTGCCAACGTCTTGAGCATCTCTTCCTCGTTCACGCCGCCTGCGATCCACGTGTTGGCCGTGGCCATGTTCTGCACCCGCAGCTCGCCGCAGTGCTGCACGGCGGCCATGGCGGTCTTCACCGCGCCGTCGTCCGGATTGCGCAGCCAGATGGTGTGCAGCGCGCCGAAGGCATACGCCGCCGCCTCTCTTACAAAGGTGACGGAAAGATCGTCGCACAGGGGGGCCAGCGGGATGGAGGTCCAGGAGAACTCCGCAGGGAGCTTTAAGTCGGTCAGCACCCGCACGGTCTCCTTAAAGGCCCGGTAGGTCACTGCCGCCGCGCCGTCCGGCCGCAGCAAAAACACCTTCTCCGCGTCCGGCACCTGAACGGGGGGATGCTCCACCAGCATCACCGTGCCGTATTTCCATGTTTCCACAGCGCCGTCCGCCGTGTTTTCCACCCGGGGCAGCTCCAGCTCCGCCGGGTCGTCCAGCCGGAACTCGGCCGTGGGAGTCTTCCGCCCGCCCAGCATCCGGCAGTCGAAGGACAAGTCCGCCGCCTCGCCGCACAGGGCGAAGATCATATCCAGCGCGCCCTGCCAGGAGCTGCGGTTCTCCACATCCAAATCTCTGACATACTTCACAGCACGTTACCTCCGTCTCCAAGGAAAGCCTTTTCCAGCGTCTCATTGCCTAAGCGCCCGGTGGAATAGGAATTTCCCGTGGTAATATTAAAGAAATTGATTTTGCAGGGGGCGTCCCAATCCCGGGGGACATAGGCCCAGTTGTTGCCGCAGCGGTCAAACAGAGTCTGGAAAGGCGTTCCGTAAATATCCGTGTTTTTGGAGAAGGGAATATCGTCCAGCATCACGGTAATATCCTTGTCCTCGCAGCGCACGGTCAGGTTGGTCTCCTGCCCGTAGATCAGGCAGTCGTTCACCCGGCCATAGGCAATGGCCTCGTCGTCCACCACGCTGATCATGGGCGTGGTGGCGTTGCCCTCAATGATCTGGTCCATGGAAAAACCCCGGTCGGCCACCGTGGGCATGGCCTGCTCCACGTTGCGGGCGCACACCTGAATGGCACCCACCATGCAGCCCGTCCGGGCGGCCATGATATAGAGCTTTTCCGGCGCGATGCCGCACACCTTGCCGATGCTCTCCGCCAGTTCCTCGTCCGGCAGGATGGTGGTCTGCACCCCGGCCACCGCCTTGCGGGGGCTGGGGTCCCGGTAGGAAACGGACTGGGCAAAGCCGTCCGAGCCCAGAATCGACCGCACCGGGCCGGAGATCACCTGTAAATCGCCCCGCCAGGGTACCCGGGTGGCCGCCACGTAGGAGGCCATCTCGCACACGCCGGGGTTTTCCGTGAACACCCGCACCCCCGGCACGGTGTAATGGGTCAGGGGGATCATGGCGTAGCTCATGCGGCCAAGGCCGCCCATGCCCACCTCGGCAAAATATTTTCCGGCGCGGAAGCCGCCCTTGCAGTGGATGCCCATATCCAGCACGGTGGCCCCGTTTTTCAGATGGATCACGCCGATGTTCAGCCGATCGGCCCTAGGCAGGATCTCCTGCTCGATCATGTCGGCCGCGGCTTCATTCACGCTCCAATGCTTCACGTTCCGCCCCCTTATGCCTGCGGCTTGCCAGCCTTCAGAGCCTTGGCCGTCAGCGCCAGACGCCGGGCGATGGTGTGCACGTTCTCCATGCCCTTGAGGTCTTCCGCCGCGCCCTCGGCCATGCGGTCCTGGCTCCACACCGCCGCGCCGGCGTAAACGCCGAGGCCGCCGTTGACCACAGGCATGCCCTGCGTGTGGTAGAAGCCCAGAATGGTGTTGATGGCGCACTCCTGTCCGCCGTTGCGGGTGCCGCCAACGGCCAATGCCGCGCCGGGGGTATACATCCGCAGGTCAGGATTGTCCTTGTGCTTGAGATACTCCGAACGGAACCGGGAGAGGAAGGCACACAGCTGGGGCGTGATGCCCATTTCATATACGGGCGTGCCGATCAGGATGCCGTCGTAATTGAAAAAGTCCTCGTTCCACGTGCCCATATCATCGTTATAAAGCAGGCAGTGGGGCACACCCTTGCGCACGCAGGCGTTGCAGCCCGTGCAGGGGGAAATCTTTTTGCCGTGGAGATAGAGCACGTCCACCTCCACATCCTCCACCGCCTCGGCGGCGCGCTTGGCTTCTTCAATGGCATACGCGGTGGACGCCTTGCGGGCGCTGCCACAGACAAACAGCAATTTCGTCATGGTAACACTCCTTCTTTATTTTGCACTTACACGCTGGCCAGGAACTTCTTGGCTTCCCGGTCCGCCTCGGCGGCCACGGCACGCTCTTCCAGACCGCAGGCAAACTGGCCCTTATGGTAAACAATGCGGCCGCCGACAATGGTGGTCTCCACATTTTCCTGACTGGAGTTATACATCAGCGTGGCCAGCGTGTCGAAGTTGGGCACGGAGCGCAGGTAAATGGGATCATAGATGAACATATCGGCCAGCTTGCCCACCTCGATGGAGCCGAGGTCGCTGCGGTGGGCCGCCTTGGCGGCGTTCACCGTGGTGAAGTCCAGCATATTCTGGGCGGACATGGCCACCGAGCTTCTGGTGCCGACCTTTTGCAGCAGCAGACCGATCTTCAGGCTTTCGATCATGTCAGAGGAATTGTTGCTGGCCGCGCCGTCGGTGCCCATGGTGATGTTGACGCCCTGCCGCATCATCGAGGCCATGGGCGGGATGCCGGAGCCAAGGTAGGCGTTGGAAGCGGGGCAGTAGCAGGCGTTCACACCGTAACGAGCAAACGTGGCGATCTCCTCTTCCTTCAGGCACACGCAATGCACGGCCAGCAGGCGGTCAGACAACGCGCCGAAGCTCTCCATCGTCTCCACCACGGACTTGCCGAAGTGCTCGCGGGTGAACTTGTTGTCCTCCTCCGTCTCCAGAATGTGCATGGTGTAGGGCACTCCGGTCTCCCTGGAGTAAGCCGCCATCTCCCGATACAGCTCCTCCGTGGTGCCCCAGGGCACAGACGCGCCCGCCCACACCCGGATGAGGGGATGGGTACCGTCCTCATACTTCTTGCGCAGGGCCTCAGTACGGCGGATGGCCTCCTTGGCGGGATGGATGAAGCCGGGGTTCACGCCCATCTCAAGACCCGTGTCATGATAGCAGTCCATATAGATACCGCGGATGCCGACCTCTTCCATGGTCTCGATGCAGGCATGGGGCAGGTCGTCGTTATTCTGCACATAGTTGAAATCGGACAGTGTGGTCACGCCGCACTTCAGGCTCTCCATGGCGGCGATCTTGCAGGCCAGCCGCTGGAGGCTGTCCGTCATGGCGGGGCCGCCCCGCAGGGGAGCCGCCTTCAGCCACTCGATCAGGTTCAGGTCCGCGCCCAGCCCCTTGAGCAGGGACTGGAAAATGTGCACATGCAGGTTCTGCATACCGGGGAAGAGGGCCTTGCCCGTGCCGTCCAGCACCGTGGCGGCGCCCCACTCCTCCTGAGGCAGCTTGCCCACGGCCACGATCTTGCCGTCCTGAACGGCCACGTCAGTCTCGGGCAGCACCCGGCGCTGCGCATCCTGCGTGTAAACCGTGATGTTCCGGATCAAAAGATCTACCATTTGCTTCATTTCAAACACTCCTTATAAAAAATGTCAGCAGCCATAAGGAGACTGCTGACATTGGCTATCGCAGTTCTCTCGCGTCCCTGGCGATAATCGTCATTCAGATTTTATCCCGTAACGGATCTTCTGTCTGGTGAACAGGAAGTTCTGGTGATGGATGCCCACGCTGACAAGGTCGGCATGGGGATGATCCTTCCAGGACTTGGGGAAGGCAGCGCCCGGGGACATGGAGCCGCCCACATAAAGCATGGAATAGTTGATGAAATACTCATCCAGACAGCCATGCTGCATCAGGTTTCCGCAATAGCTGGGGGCTTCGGCACACACGACTTCCATGCCCAGCTTCCGCAGCACATACAGCATCAGCTCCGTGTCGGGCATCGCATCCTGCCCGGTCACGATCACCGGGACCACATCGAAGTCCCGGTCCAGCGCAGGAAGCTCCGCCGCGTCCACCTGCGCCCGGTCGGTGAAGGGCCCCACCAGACAGTGCTTGAGGGGGCTGTTCTTCTGAATATTCTCCCAGCCCGCCGGAGAGGTGGCAATGGCCATCTTCAGCCGCTCCGCCGTGTCCACGCGGAAGGTGATGTGCTCATAGGGAATGTCGGTGGCGTCCAGACTGACCACCACCTGACAGGGCTGGTTGAGCTTGTCCAAAACCTCCTGCCGCTGGCGGAAGAGACTCACGTCCATGCAGTTATTGATATAAGTAGGCTCATTTTGCAGCGTTCGCGCACCCACCAGAATGCCGTCGGCATTGGCCCGCAGCATGTTCAGGCACCAGAAGTCGCCTGCGCCGCCTGCCCGGTCCAGTTCGTTGAGCTTGGCGATCAGCGGACCCACCTGATTGTCCATAAAGGCCATCTTTCCGTCGGCGCTGAGCACGATGGAAGAGACGATGTAGGGCCGATCCGCGCCGGGCTTGGGGAACACCACCGGGGTGGTGTAATACTGCGCCGCGTCCGGCAGGGACTTACGTCCGCCCGACGCGCTGTCGATCTCCTGCAAAAGAGCTTCGTTGCGGTAAATTTCCTGAATTTTCAGGTCATCCTTGGGTGTTTCAAAATACGTCAGATGCACAGCTTCCATATCATATCTTCCTCCCGTTTTCAGCACGCCGCTTCCGTTTCCTTTTTACCCGCCATCAGCAGACCCAGCCGCTCATAGTTGGCATCCGCCCGGTCCATCTCACCGAGGATCACGCCCTCATAGATCACGCCGATCCGGTCGCTCAGGCCCATGATCTCGTCCAGCTCGGTGGAGACCAGCACCACCGCGCAGCCGCGGTCGCGGGCGGCCACGATCTGCTCATGGATGAACTTCGTTGCGCCGATGTCCACGCCGCGGGTGGGGTGCACCGCGAAGAGGAGCTGAGGCTGCTTGTCCAGCTCCCGGGCCACGACCACCTTTTGCTGGTTGCCGCCGGAGAGGGAGTGGATGTCGTTATCGGCATTGGGCGTTTTCACGCCGTAGTGCTCGATCAGGAATTCAGCCTGTTCGTTGATCTTCTTCCAGTTCAGGAACACGCCGTTGGTGAATTTCTCATGATAGAAGGTGTCCAGCACCAGATTGTTGCGGATGGGCATCTGCATCACAACGCCCATGCCCTGCCGATCCTCGGGGATGTGGGAAACGCCTTTGTCGAGGATCTGACGGGGGGTGGAGTTAGACACATCCTGCCCCGCGATGCGCACCGTTCCGGTCTTTTTGCAAAGGCCCACAATGCCGCGGATCAGTTCGCTCTGGCCGTTGCCGTCCACGCCGGCGATGCCGTAGATCTCGCCCGCGCGCACCTTCATGTTCAGTCCGCGCACGGTCTCCACGCCCTTGCTGTCCTTGGCGTGCATATCCACGACCTCCAGCATCACATCACCCAGCTTCTGCTCGCCCTTGGGCGTATCGAAGCTGACCTCCTTGCCCACCATCATGCTGGCAAGCTGCTTGGCGTTGGTCTCGCTGGCCAGCACGGAGCCGACCACCTTGCCCAGATGCAGGATCGTGATGACCTTACTGATCTCCATGACCTCGTTGAGCTTGTGGCTGATGAAGATGACTGCCTTGTCCTCCGCGATCAGGTTGCGGATAGCCACGAACAGTTCCCGGGTCTCCTGCGGGGTCAGCACGGCGGTGGGCTCGTCCAGCACCAGCAGGTCGCACTTTTTATACAGGGCCTTGATGATCTCCACGCGCTGCTGCTGGCCCACGGTCAGCGAAGCCACCTTGGCGTAGGGGTCCACCGCAAGGCCGTACTTCTGGGAGATCTCCTCAATGCGGGCGGCCACCCGCTTTTTGTCAATAAACGCTTTCTTCTCGTCCAGACTCAAGATCACGTTTTCTACCACCGACAGCGTGGGGATCAGCATGAAGTGCTGGTGCACCATGCCGATGCCGCAGGCAATGGCGGTCTTGGGCGAATCGATGTCCACGACCTTGCCGTCCACGGAGATCGTGCCGCCGTCCGGCTTTGCAAGGCCGTAGAGCACGTTCATCAGCGTGCTCTTGCCCGCGCCGTTTTCACCCAGCAGCGTATGGACCTCGCCACGCTCAAAGCTGACAGAGACCTTATCGCAGGCAACGGTTCCCGGATAGATCTTGGTAATGTCCTTTAACTCAATAAAACTCATGGGTTTGCGACCTCCTTAGTGGCGTCCATCCCCTGGGGGATCTTTTCATCATTATGGTTGGAAGGCCTGTGCGCCCCGCCGGGCGCGGGCCTGAATGTTCAAATTCAAAAGGGAAGTGCGAAGGTCTTTCCTCTCCGCCCCGCGCTCGCGGGGCCGCGGGGGCGTATACGCCCGATGATAGAAAAAAGCTGCGCGAAGCGGAGACCGCTCCGCGCAGCTTTTCACTGGTTGGATTTGCTTTGCGCGAATACCATTCACGCGTCACGCGAAACGCTTGCGTGAAAGATCAGCCCACCAGCGTGGACAAATCCACACCGTCATAAGACTGCTGCCAGATATCCTGCAGCGTGGCCTTCTGCTCGTCGGTCAGCACGTCGGCATACTTGCCGGAGAAACCAGTCAGGGTGATCACGCCAACGGAGGCGCCCATGCTGACAAAGCCCGGCTCCAAAGTGCCCTCAACGGCCTCTTCGATGGCCACGGTGATGCCCAGCTGTGCATCCTGAATAACGCTGACGAAGCAACTCTCACCGGTCTGCGTCTGATCAGACACGGCGCCCACATTCATCAGACCCAGTGCGTCACACTCCTGCACAGCGCCCACGCCGCAGGCGTCAGCGTTCTGGGTAACGATATCCACGCCCTGCTGCTGCAGCGCGTCAACGGCCTGCTTGGCCTTCAGAGCGTCGTCATAAGAGCCGGTGTAGACGGAGATGACCTCGCACTCAGGGTCGATGTACTTGGCGCCAGCGGCAACGCCATTCGTCCAGGCGATGATGGAGTCGATCTCGTTAGAGCCGACGGCACCGATCTTCTTGGTCTTGGTGGCCATTGCGCAGGCAACGCCATCGAGGAAGCCCAGCTGATAGGTGGCGAAGTCGATACCCGTCAGATTCGGCTCCTGACCGGACTGGGCACTGGTGCAGATAAAGGTGATGTCGGGATATTCCTGAGACACCAGCTTGGCGGCATCAAGGAACTCCGCGCCGTGGGAGACGATAATGGAGTAGCCTGCGTCGGCATAGCCGCGCATGGTGCTCTCATAGTCGGTGGCGGGGATCGCCTCGGAATAGTTCACGGTGCTGCCGGGATACTGCTCGGCCGCGGCCTTCGCAGCGTCGGCAGCCATCTGGCTCCAACCGCCGTCATTGGCGCTGCCGGAGAGCATCACGCCGATCTTCACATCGCTATAATCCTTGGTCTCTTCTGCAGGCTGTTCGGTCTGAGCAGGGGTTTCCTGAGCGGGCTGTTCGTCTTTTTTGCTTCCGCAGCCGGACAGCAGACCCAACATCATTGCAAGAGACAGTACGAGTGCCATGGTCTTTTTCATGTTGCATCCTCCCAAATTGAACTTTTGTTGGATATTTCCGATCACCGCAGTGCTGTTAGGCCGAAACCGTCTGCCCTGCGGGTAAGGGACAAGAGAGAAACTTTCGCAGCCTTAGTGGCTCTTGACATAGGGCACGCCCAGCGCGGCGGGGTCCTTGGCATTACGGGAGAACACGCACAGCGCAAGGATGGTCAGCACGTAAGGCAGCATCAGGGCGAACTCATAGGGGAACGAACCGCCGCTGGCCTGCAGGCGGTAGGAAAGCGTCTCGCCGATGCCGAAGACGATCACGCCGCCCAGTGTGCCGAAGGGGGTGTATTTGCCGAAAGTAACGGCAGCCAGCGCGATGAAACCGCGGCCATCCGTCATGTTTTCCGTGAACTGGCTGAGGATACCGGTGGAGAGGAACGCGCCGCCGAAGCCCACCAGCATGCCGCCCACCACGCAGGCGATATACCGCAGCTTCTTCACGCTGATACCCACGCTTTCCACCACGGTGGGGTTTTCACCCACAGAGCGCATCTGCACGCCGATCTTCATCTTATAAAGGGCGACCCACGCAAGGACCACCAGAATCAGCGCGATGTAGGTGGGGATGGGGAACCCGGCGATCTGGCCAAAGGTCGAGCCAGCGCTCATACCGTCGAAAAACGCGCGGTTGAGTGTGGTGGTCAATCCGGCACCCACCAGGTTGAAAGCAACGCCTAAAACCACCTGATTGATCCGGAATTCCAGTACCAGAGCTCCGAACAGCAGACCGAACAGTCCTGCCACGATCATGGCCACCAGCCCGCCCAGCCAGGCATTGCCCAGCCACGACGTGGCCACCACGCCAGTCAGGCAGCCGATGATCATCATGCCCTCAGCGCCCATGTTCACGATACCTGCGATCTCCATGACCAGCACGCCCATCGCAACGAACATCAAGGGCGTGGAATAACGGATCATGGCTGAAAGAAACGAAATGACGGTGTTAAGCATTGGTAGCCACCCCTTCCTTCTTGTTCTGCTTCACCTTGATCACCACACGGGCCAGCACGTTGATCAGCACAAACACGATCACCAGCGCGCGGATCAGATCCACCACGGAGGAGGGGACCGCCGTAAACATCTGAATGGCATTGCCGCCGCTCTTCATAGCGCCCAGCAGGATGCCCGCAAGGAACATGCCGACGGGGTTGCTGGCGCCCAGCAGGGCAACTGCCACACCGTCGAAGCCAAAGTTACTGGCCATGCCCTTGAGCAGGCGGTGCTGCACGCCCAAAACCTCGATGGCACCGGCAAGTCCGGCAAAGCCGCCGGCCATAAACATGGCCATCAGCGTGTTCTTCTGCACACTGATACCGGCATATGCCGCCGCGCGGTTGTTCTGGCCCACGATCTGCATACCGAAACCGGGGGCCGTTTTCCACAAAAACACGCCAAAGAATACAAGGCACAGAATCATCAGAATGAAACCTGTGTGCAGCTTCGTGCCGGGGACGATATTGTGCATCCAGTAGGCCGAGTCAAACATGACGGTCTGGGCGGCGTTGCTGTTGGGGTCCTGAATGGGACCACAGACCGCCCACTGCACCAGATACATGGCCACATAGTTGAGCATGACGGTGGTGATAACTTCGTTGGCACCGAAGCGGACTTTCAAAAAGCCAACCAGAAGGCCCCACACCGCGCCGCCGAGGAATCCGGCCACCAACGCCGCAATGACCACGACCATTCCCGGCCCGGGCATATACAGCACAACGACTGTTGCAAACAGGGCGCCGACATACATCTGGCCCTCTGCGCCGATGTTGACCAAACCGCAGCGGTAAGCAAAGGCATAGCTCAAACCGGCCAATGTCAGCGTGGTGGTCTTCACCAAAGTGTTGCTGATGTTGACCGCCGATCCGAAGGCACCGGAAAACATCACCTTGAAAATTTCGATCGGCTGTTCACCGATCAGCATAATGACGAGTGACCCCGTCAAAAATGCCAGCAGGATGGATGTGATTGGTTCTAGCACTTTGCTCGCTTTTTTGATCATAAGTATATACCCCTTTACTGGTTCTGTGGACTTTCACGAAGCCCGTATCCCATTAAATAGGTTGGCCCTATGACGAGACATAAACTTATTATAGGTTTTTTCACAGTTTTGTCAATCAAATCCACGAAATTCTACATTTTTCAGGTAGTATTACCAATCCATCCCCTAAAAAAACGTGAAAATGCCGATTGGTAGTGCCTTTTTTTGCGTGGATTTTTCCTTTATTTTTCTGGTTTTTCCTGTATTTTTATGATTTTGCGTGTATATTTAATCGTTTCGCCGCTTTGTTTAACTTTTTTCCTCCACTTTTGTATCCGCCAGTGGCGGACACACCTCCGCAATCCAGCGAAAGGTAGGATGAATTTTGCCCGGCCGTACAGTTTGCTTTGGCTAACCAATTGCATGCCGTCTTTTTCCCCTTCCGCGATTGACAACCCGCTTTTGCCATGTTACCATCATAATTGGTCGAACCTATTTACAATATAGTAGTTCTCAATTTTATCGCGCATCCGCAGGCCGCGAAACACACCATGGAAAGGAAGTACAGGAACATGAGCGAACTCATCCTTGGCATCGACATCGGCACCACTTCCCTGAAGGCAGCGGTTTTTGACCACTCCGGCACGCAACAGGCGGTGGCCGTTGTGGAATACTCCCTGCTGACGCCGCAGACCAATATTGTGGAGGCCCCCTGTAACATTTATATGGAGTCCATCCAGAAATGCATGCAGGTCATCGCCTCCAAGGGCACCGTTGACACCCGGGACATCACCGTGGTGGGCTTCTCCGTGCAGGGCGAGACCCTCTGCCTGCTGGACGGCGACTGCCAGCCCCTGAAAAACGCCATCGTCTGGATGGATAACCGCGCGGGCGAACAGGCGGAAGAGCTACGCGCCAAATTCGGCGACGAGCTGTGCTATCAGGTCACGGGGCAAGTGAGCTTTGAAGCCTGCTGGCCCGCCGCCAAGCTGCTGTGGGTCAAGCAGCACGAGCCGGAGCTGTTCGCCAAGGTGCGCCACATCCTGCTGCTGGAGGATTACGTGATCTACCAGCTGACCGGAAAATTCGTGGCCGAGGGCTCCTTGCTGACCTCTACGGAGTACTGGGACATCCGCACCAAGAAATACTGGCCCGAGATGCTGGAATACATCGGCATTGACGAAAGCGTCCTGCCCGAGATCCGGGAGTCCGGCGAGCTGGTGGGCATCGTGCTGCCGGAAATGGCCGAACTGCTGGGCATCTCCCCCAACGCCAAGATCACCACGGGCTGTCTGGATCAGGCCGCGGGCGCTATCGGCGTGGGCAACATCCGCCCCGGCATCTTCTCGGAAAACATCGGCGCGGCACTGGCCATCTGCGTACCCACCTCCAAGCTGACCTACGATCCCAACCGCCAGATGCCCGTGCACTATTTCGCCACCCCCGATACTTATATGATGCACACCTTCACCACCGGCGGCATGTGCCTGCGCTGGTTCCGGGACGGCTTCTGCCAGAGCGAGCTGGACATCCAGAAGCTCACCGGAGTGGACGCCTATGACCTGATGGGCAAGGAGGCCGACAGCGTGGCCCCCGGCTCTGACGGGCTCATCATGCTGCCCCACCTGCAGGGCTCCATGGCTCCCGACGTGAATCTGAACGCCAAGGGCGTTTTCTACGGCGCCACCCTGCAGCACAACAAGGCCCACTTCGTGCGCAGCATCATGGAGAGCCTTGGCTATCTGATCTGCCGCAATCTGGAGGCCATTGACGCCATGGGTCTGGAGGTCAAGCAGATCCGCACCATGGGCGGCGGCTCCAAGTCCGATGTGTGGAACCAGATCAAGGCCGACATCACCGGAAAGACCCTCCATGTCACCTATTCCTCTCAGGATACTGCCTGCCTCGGCGCGGCCATTCTGGCCGGAAAGGCCGCAGGCGTGTTCGAGAGCATTGAGTCCGCCGTGGATTCCATGGTGAAGATCAAGAAGACCTTCGAGCCCAACCCCGCCAACCGGGCTGTTTACGACAAGCAGTACAAGAAGTTCAAGCTGCTGTTCAACTCTCTGTCCGACCTGTTCGACGAGGACGCAAAGGGCTAATACCTTTTCCCGGCCGCGCAAGTTTGCGCGGCCGGGTTTTTATTATGACGGAAACGGCTGCGGAGCTGACACCGCGCACAATATGGGCCGGGTCGTTCCCGCGCAGCGAACAGGGAAGGGGGATTCTGTCCGTCTTGTCATGTTCTGCCCCCGGTTTTGATGCAAAGTGATGAAAATGGTGCAAAATGCGTCAAAACTGTTCTTTCCGTCTTGACTTGCCGCAAGCACAAACCGTATAATAGCGGTGTAAAATCTGAAACGGAGGATAATGCGTATGGAAAAGCTGGGAAAAATCTTTCATCCCAAGGACGCCAAGGTCTTCATGGACGAGCAGGAGCTGGTCCGCGAATATCTGCACACGGATAAGATCACGTTCGGGGTCTCCCGTCTCAAGCCCGGCGCGGTGGGCGGTCTGGACACCGGCCATGCCGTAGCCGACGAGGTCTTTTTCTGCATGCAGGGCCATGTGCTGTGCTATTTCCCCGAGGACGACACCTATTATGAGCTGGAGCAGGGCGACGCGCTGCTGATCCCGCCCGCCACCGGACACAAGCTCTTCAACATCGGCGATGAAGACGCCCTTGTCAGCTGGAGCTGCGCCCCCCACCCCTGAACGCTTTTTCCGACTGCGGCACTGCCGCGCACGGAATGATCCCATAAAAAAATTATCATTTATTTTTGAAAGGAAGTACCAGATATGAGCAAGCATCCTGAACTGATCGTCATGCTGACCCACAATGACCGCACCGTCGAGAACGCCTATGAGATCTTCGACTCCTGCAAGGACACCAAGGCCAAGTATTGGGGCTTCAAGGAAGTCGGCATCCCTCTGGACGAGATGAAGAAGCTGTGCGCCTACATGAAGGAGTGCGGCAAGACCACCTTCCTCGAGGTCGTGGCCTACACTGAGGAAGAGTGCCTCGAGGGCGCGAAGATGGCCGTGGAGTGCGGCTTTGACTGCCTGATGGGCACCATCTACTTCGATTCCATTCTGGAATACTGCAAGCAGCACGACCTGCGCTACATGCCCTTCGTCGGCAAGATCACGGGCCGTCCCTCCGTGCTGGAAGGCACCATCGACGGCATGATCGAAGAGGCCAACAGCCTGCTGGCCAAGGGCGTGTACGGCATCGACCTGCTGGGCTACCGCTACACGGGCGACGCCGTGGAGCTGAACAAGCGCTTCGTGGCGGGCATCAAGGCTCCCGTGTGCCTTGCCGGTTCCGTTTCCAGCTATCAGCGCCTCGACGAGGTGAAGGACGCCGGCTCCTGGGCCTTCACCATCGGCGGTGCGTTCTTTGAGAACAAGTTCGACGGCACCTTCGCCGAGCAGGTGGACAAGGTCGTCGACTACATGGCGAAATAATCTTGCCATCACGACCGGGCGGAGGAAGTTTTCCTCCGCCCGCCTTTGAAGAGGAGGAACATTTTATGGACTCGATGACCATCGGTCAGGCCCAGAAGCTGACCTCGCCCAACCCCTTTGCGCTGCTGAGCGTGCGCAAGGGCGACGGCGTGACCAACGTGATGGCCGTCTCCTGGTGGAACTATGCTTCCAACCATCCCGCCACTGTGACCGTGTGCCTGAGCAGCAAGGGCCACTCCGGCCAGTGCATCCGGGAAAGCGGTGCCTTTGGCCTGAACATCGTGGGCGAAAACCTGAAGGACGCGGCCATGAAGGCCGGGTCCTGCTCCGGCCGGGACATGGACAAGGCCGCCGCTCTCGGCATTCCCCTCACCACGCAGGAGGGCTTTTCGCAGGAAATGGTGGTGGGCAGCCGCCTTTGGATCTCCTGCCGCCTGAAGGACACGCTGATCGTGGGCGACCACGTGCTGTATGTGGGTGAGGTGGAGGCCATCATGGGCGATCCTTCCGTGAAGGGGCTCTTCGCGTGGGATGGCTATGGCCGCCTTGGTACTGTCCCCGACGAATAACCACGCCAAAACGAGGTGACGTCTTGATTCGAGAGCAGCGCATCAGCCACATTTGCAGCGAATTGCAGCAAAAGGGCATCGTCTCCATCGCGGAGCTGACCCACTCCCTGCACACCTCCCGCTCCACCATCCGCCGGGACCTGAGCGATCTGGAGGAGCAGGGCCTGCTCAAATGCATCCGGGGCGGCGCGGTCAGCCATTCCAAACAGATGGCCTATGAGCCGTCCTTCAATGCCCGGCGTGACCTGTGTGTGGACGAAAAACAGCGCATCGCCGCCCGGGCCATGGAGCTGGTGGTGGACAATGCCACCATTTTGCTGGACTCCGGCACCACGGCATATGAGCTTGCAAAGCACCTGGCCGGAGCCAAACACCTCAATGTTGCCACCAACGACCTTAACAGCGCCATGGCGCTGGCCGCCAACACGGATATTTCCCTGTTTATCCTCGGCGGCAGTCTGCGCCCCAGCCATTACTCCATGAACGGCCTGTTTACCGAGGAAATGATCCGCCAGCTCCACGCCGATGTTGCCTTTCTCAGCGTGGACGCCATCGACCTTTCCTCCGGCCTGATGAGCTTTTCCATGGAGGAGATGCCCACCAAGCGCATGATGATCCAATCCGCCCGGAGAACGGTCGTTTTGTGCGACCACTCCAAATTCGAAAGTCTGGCATTCGTCAATATCTGTCCGCTGAGCAGCGTTGACATTGTGATTACAGGCAAGGAAACGTCCCCCGCCGTGCTGGAACAGCTGAAAGAGCAGGGGATCACCGTTCTGACCGCCTGAATTGATTCAAAATCTGATTTCTTAATAGGAGGCCCCATATGATCGATCTTTCCATCAACAAGCAGGGTCTGGAGCACAACATCCAGAAGGCCAAGGAAAACGGCATCATCATCCCCACCGTGGCCCAGATGCAGCATCCCGAAACGATCCCCGAAAAAATTCAGGAGAAGCTGAAGGACGTGGGACTGTGGGATGTGAATCCCCTGAACCTGTTCCGCATCACGTGGAAAAACCAGCCCAAGGAGTCCGGCGGACTGTTCCAGTCCGTGCCCAACTACATTGAGCTGCCCTCCGAGCTCACTGGCGTGCCCTGCCGCATCGTGGCCATGGTGGGCAAGTGGTTCCCCACCGGCTGCCATAAGGTGGGCGCTTCCTTCGGCTGCCTCGCTCCCCGTCTGGTCACCGGCCAGTTCGACGTGAACAAGCACAAGGCCGTGTGGCCCTCCACCGGCAACTACTGCCGCGGCGGCGCGTTCAACTCCCGCCTGCTGGGCGCGCAGGGCGTGGCCATCCTGCCCGCCGAGATGAGCAAGGAGCGCTTTGACTGGCTCCATGAGATCGGCGCGGAGGTCATCGCCACCCCCGGCTGCGAGTCCAACGTCAAGGAGATTTTCGACAAGACCAATGAGCTCAAGCAGGACCCCCAGTACATGATCTTCAACCAGTTCGAGGAGATGGGCAACCCCCTGTGGCACTACAACGTCACGGGCAACGCGCTGGCTGACGTGTTCGAGGCCATCAAGCGCCCCGGCGACCACTTTGCGGGCGCATGCTTCACCTCCGGCTCCGCCGGCACCATGTCCACTGGCGACCGTCTCAAAGAGCTCTATCCCAAGCTGAAGCTGGGCGTGGGCGAGGCGCTGCAGTGCCCCACCATCCTCAATAACGGCTTCGGCGGCCACCGCATTGAGGGTATCGGCGACAAGCACATCCCCTGGATCCACAACGTGAAGAACAGCGACATGGCTATCGCCATCGACGACGAGGACTCTCAGCGCCTGCTGCGCCTGTTCAACACCGCCGAGGGCCAGAAGTACCTCAAGGAGCAGCTCCACCTCTCCGATGAGATGATCGAAAAGCTGACTTGGCTGGGCATTTCCGGCATCGCCAACGTGCTGTGCTGCATCAAGATGGCCAAGTACTACGAGTTCACCGAGCATGACGTGGTGGGCACCGTGCTGACCGACTCCGCCGTGATGTACGGCAGCCGGATCGAGGAGCTGAACGAGGCTCACGGCGCTTACAGCGTGGCTGCCGCCGAGCTGGACCACAACATCCACATGCTGGGCCTGAAGACCGACAACCTGATGGAGCTGACCTACACCGACCGCAAGCGCATCCACAACCTGAAGTACTACACCTGGGTGGAGCAGCAGGGCAAGACCAGCGAAGA
>CAKSVQ010000021.1 GCA_934504065.1 uncultured Dysosmobacter sp.
GGCCGAGGATGTGATCCATGCCGATTATGCCATTATGGGCGAGTGTCGGTATGAAAATGTGGCCGTGGGGTTCCGGGGACGTTACAGCTTTGAGGTCACTGTCTACGGTCAGACCGCCCATGCCAGCCACTATCCGGCGGTGGGCGAGAATGCCCTGATCTCCGGCTGGCGGCTGGCGGCGGCCATTGAGGCGCTGCCCACGCTTCTCCATCCGCACCTCAAGCATGGCACATGGTGCGTGCGGTATATGGAGGGCGGCAATCCCGGCACGCTGGTGGTGCCGGAGAAATGTTATCTCTTTGTTGACCGCTATGTGGTTCCCGGCGAAACGGATGAGACCTGTATTGCCCAGATCATGGGTGCGGCGGAGGAACTGGGGCTTGCCGGAAAGGTGGAGGTGCGGCTCAAGCCCCGCAATTCCCCTTATATGCAGTCCTTTGCACTGGAAGAGACGCATCCGCTGGTGCGCATTTTGCAGGAGGAGTTCTACTCCGTCACCGGAAAGGACCTGCCCTGCGCTTATGACGCCTCGGTGTGTGACTCCAACATTCTGGCCGTTTCGTTGGGCATCCCTGTTGTGACCTTTGGTCCCTCCGGCGGCAATATGCATGGCGATAATGAATACGGCTATGCGTGGCAGGTGAAAAACTGCGGCGAGATCTATCGCCGCACAGTGGGCCGGCTGCTCAGCAGCGAAAATTGAAAAACGGAAGACATATGAAAAGGAAGCTGCACGGGATATTCCCGCGCAGCTTCCTTTTCGATTTGTTATAGATTGTTTTCTGCCGATACGGATCAGGGATGGCGGGAGTGGGATTTCCGGTTCTGCCGCCGGACCAGCGCCAATAGCTGTATGACCTCCTCAATCCAAATCTCCCTGCTCATACAGGGGGACTGTTCTCCGGTAGGACTGGGGGCGGTATGTCACCGAGGCGATCCGCCGTCCGTTCACGCCGTATCTGGGGTGTGTGCCGAACAGGTCGATGTACCGCGTGAGGTCGTCCCGCTCCGCCGCCATGGCCTCCAGCAGCTGCACGGTGGCCCGGGCATCGTCCACAGCCCGGTGGCTGTTCACCGCGTCGGTCAGGCCGTAGGCTTCAATGGCGTTGCACAGCTTATGGGGATAGTCCCTTCGGTCACGGTAGACCGTCAGCGCGTCCAGAAAGCGGGGCTTTTTCAGCGTGCCCACCAGCCCCAGCGGTTGCAGAAGCCAGAACATGAAGTTCAGGTCAAACTGGGCGTTGTAAGCCACCAGCAGCGGCTGCTCCGCCCCGTCCAACAGGGCGCAGAACGTTTTTGCGGCTTCCTCCGGTTCCACGCCGCAGCAATGGAGCTGCTCGTCGGTGATCCCGGTCAGCTCCACGATGAAGGGCGGCAGGCGCTGGCCCTCCGGCAGGCGGATCAGGCAGTCCATGCTGTTCACCTCGCCACCAGCTTCCAGCGCCACCGCGCCCAGCTCAATGATCCGGTCCCTACCGAACGTGATCCCGGTGGTCTCCGTGTCAAAAACCACCAGACGGTCGAATTGCTTGAAAAGGCTTTCCATCATGCCGCATTCTCCGCAAGGGCGCTCTCTCCGGTGGCATAGTCGATCTCCACACCGGGCTGCACGTTGTAGCAGAACACGTCAAAGCACACACCCTCGCCGCCGTCCTCCACGGAATAGGCCTCCATTTCCACGCCACGGGCCACCAGATCGGTGCCCTCAAACACCGGGGTCACCCGGTAGAGCACGTGATTGCCCGTCTCCTGCACATAGTCCGCTACTTCGTTTTCAAAGGGAAGCATCCCCACCACGTTGAGGTAGCGGGTCCCGGTGATGAGGTTCCGCTCGTTGGCATTTTCCCCGGTCAGCTGATAGCCGATCAGGTGGCAGCGGTTATAAAGATATTTGCCGTCCACCACGTCATAGCGGACGGTGTGCCATCCGGTGGGCTTGACCATGCCGATGGCGCCCCGCTCCTCCGTGGGCATCAGATCCTGCCCCACGCAGGCATACGCCGTGCCGCAGCGGCCTAGCCAGTCCAGCTCGGCATAGGTCTCCCATGAGGAGGTGTCCTGCTTTTCTTCGTCGGTAAAGGAGGGGCCGTCCAGCGTGACATAGGGGCTGCCGGAATATGACGGCAGGTCGTCCAGCGTGGCCGTGGTCTGCGCGGCGGGCCATTCCGGCAGGGGAAGGCCGCAGTAGTGCCAGATCCCCGCCCCCACGATCCACAGCGCCGCGATCAGGGCCGCAAGACCGCTTGCTTTTTTCTGCTTCTTTCTTCGCTTTGCCATCTCTTTTTCTCCCTGTTTCAGATGTTCCCCATCATAGCAGGTTTTGTCTGCCTTTTCAAGGCTGCATGAAGGCGGGATTTCCGGGAATCCTAAGCGGGATCACGAATAAGGAGGTCCTATTTCATGCACCGTTGCCTTCGCACGTTTTTTGCCCTGTTTCTGCCCTGCGCCTTTTTGACCGGGGCGCTGTATGTGCAGGGACGCTTTGCCGCCTCGCCTGCCGCGTCCGCCGCCGCCATTCCCGCCGCCGCGGTGAACTGGGGACTGTCGTTTCCCACGCCGGGCGAATCCCCGGTGGGCAATGCCACGGTAGAGGACCTGGCGCAGTATGACGCCTGGTATCTGGGCGACACCTCGAAAAAGGTCATTTACCTCACCTTTGACTGCGGCTATGAAAACGGATATACCGACTCGATTCTGGATACCCTGCAAAAGCACCATGCCCCCGCCGCCTTTTTCGTGGTGGGGAACATGGTGTCCACCGCGCCGGATGTGGTGCGCCGGATGGCGGCGGAGGGGCATATCGTGGGCAACCACACCTATCACCACCCGGATATGTCCGCCATCAGCGCCCAGACGGCCTTTCAAAAGGAATTGGACGAGTTGGCGCAGCTCTATCAGCAGACGACCGGGCAGCCCCTTTCCCATTACTACCGCCCGCCGCAGGGAAAATACAGTGTGGAAAACCTGAAGCAGGCACAGGCGCTGGGCTACCGGACGGTTTTTTGGAGCCTTGCGTATGTGGACTGGTATGTGGATGATCAGCCCACGGCGGAGCAGGCCTATGGAAAACTGCTGCCCCGCATCCACAACGGGGCCATCGTGCTGCTGCACTCCACCTCCCGGACAAATGCCGCCATTCTGGATGACCTGCTGACAAAGTGGGAGGAGATGGGATTTACCTTTGCGTCGCTGGATGAACTGCCGGATCGTGCTTGAAATTTTCACAAAATTCCTCTAAACTGGTCAGGTAAACTGGTCATGGAGGGATCGCTATGCCGCACATCATGGAAGTCACCGACCTGCGCCAACCGGAGCTGGACGTGTTCGCCCGACTGACGGAGGCCCAGCTGCGCCAGCCGTTGGAGGCGGAACGGGGCATTTTCATTGCCGAAAGCCCCAAGGTCATTGCCCGGGCGCTGGATGCGGGGTATCAGCCGATCTCCCTTTTGATGGAGCGGCGGCTGCTGGAGGGGCCGGGCGGCGAGGTCGCCCGCCGCTGCGGGGATGTGCCCGTCTACATGGCGGAGCGGGAGGTTTTGACGGAGCTCACCGGATATCCCCTGACCCGGGGCGTGCTGTGCGCCATGCGCCGCCGGGCGCTTCCCGGTGTGGAAGCCCTGTGCGCTGCGGCCCATCGGGTGGCCGTGCTGGAGGGGATCGTGGACTCCACCAATATCGGCGCCATCTTCCGCTCTGCAGCGGCGCTGGGGGTGGACGCGGTGCTGGTCACGCCCACCTGCGGCGACCCGCTGTACCGCAGGGCCGTCCGGGTCAGCATGGGGACGGTGTTTCAGGTGCCGTGGACGCGCATCGGCGCACAGCCATCCGACTGGCCGGAGCAGGGGCTTTCCCGGCTGCGTGTGCTGGGCTTTCAGACCGCGGCCATGGCGCTGCGGGATAATTCCCTGCCGCTGGGCGACCCCCGGCTGAACGCCATCGACCGCCTTGCCATCGTGCTGGGCACGGAGGGCGACGGTCTGGCGGGGGACACCATTGCCCGGTGCGACTATACCGTCCGCATTCCCATGGCCCACGGCGTAGATTCTTTGAATGTGGCGGCGGCCAGCGCCGTGGCCTTCTGGGAGCTGCGCCAGCGCTGAAAAGCTGAATTTTTCCAAAAGGAGTGTACTTATGACCCCGACTGTCAGCATCATTGTCCCGGTCTATAACGCGGAGGGCACGGTGGGGCGCTGCATTGAAAGCATCCTGAATCAGGAGTATGCCGATTTTGAACTGCTGCTGGTGGATGACGGCAGCAGGGATGCCTCCGGCAGCATCTGCGACCGCTATGCGGAAAAGGATGTCCGGGTGCGGGTCATCCACAAGGAAAACGGTGGTGTTTCCGCCGCCCGGAACACCGCGCTGGATGAGGCCCGGGGCGTTTATCTGCAATTTCTGGACAGTGATGACTGGATCACGCCGGACGCCACCAGTTCGCTGGTGCGGGCGGCGGAGAGCGGCGGATGCGACCTGGTGGTTTCCGACTTTTACCGGGTGGTGGGCGAGCGGGTCTCCCAGAAGGGTGACATTGACGACGACGGCGTGATGACCCGGGAGGAATACGCCGCCCACATGATGGAAAACCCCGCAGATTTTTATTACGGCGTTTTGTGGAATAAGCTCTACCGCCGCGCCATCGTGGAGCGCTACCACCTGCGGATGGACCCGGAGATTAGTTGGTGCGAGGATTTCATGTTCAATCTGGAATACATCCGCTATGCCACCATGTTCCGGGCGCTGCAAATTCCCATCTATTATTATGTGAAAACCAAAGGCTCGCTGGCAAACCAGAGCCTGACCATCGGCAAGACCGTGAAAATGAAGCTGACGGTCTTTGAATATTACCAGCGCTTTTTCAAAACCGTGCTGGATGAGGACGAGTATGAGAAAAGCCGCCTGAAGGTCTACCGCTTCCTGCTGGACGCGGCTTCTGACGGCTCGGTGCCGCCCCTGCCCGGAACGCGCAGGCTGGGGGACGAGCGGGTGCAGGCCTCGCCGCAGGCGCTGCGGGGCGAGGGCGCGCTGTATGATGCGTTCCGGGAGCGTAAGCTGTTGGAGCGGTATCTGGAAACAGCGGCCCTGAAAAACGACCTACCCCTTGCGGAGGCCAAGCTGCTGTTGCTGCTGGAAAGCCTGCGCTTCCAGCCCACCCGCCGGGAACTGGCTGACCTCACCGGATTTCCCCGCAGCACGCTGACGCTGGCGCTGCAGCGCCTGATGGCCCGGGGCCTCGTCCGCCTGACGGATGTCCGCCTTCCCGGCGAGACGGAAAAGCGGCTGGATGTGACGTTCCCGGAGGAGGCCCACAGTGTTTTGCAGGACCTGCTCACCGCGCAGGCGGACTTTGCCGCTGCCCGCCGCTCAGCCCTCACTGCGGAAGAGGCGGCGCAGTTCCATGGACTGAATCAGAAGATCCAGTCCCACATTCAGGATATTTTAGACTGAAAAGACGCTCCCCTCTGCGGTCATCTGCCGCAGAGGGGAGCATTGCATTTACTGTTTATACGGGGGTGTCGGTTGCGGATTCCCGCTTCAAAAGCCGGAACACCCATGTGTACATCAGTACCACGAATATCAAAAACACGATGGTGGACACCGTGGTGCCGACCATGGCGCAGGTATCATAAAATCCGTGGAGAAACACCGCCACCAGATACCCGGCTGTCAGATTGTGCCGGACGCCCCGGCGGTAATCATAGGCTTCGCAGAGCTTGGCCCGTCCGTAGAAAAGCCCCATGAACACCGCAAAGGACATATGTCCCGGCACGGCCAGCAGCGCCCGGGGCAGCGCCACGGAAAGCCCGTAGTGCAGCACATACTGGATGTTTTCAAAGGCGGCAAAGCCCAGCGACACGAACACCGCGTAAACGATGCCATCGAAGCGGTAGTTAAAGGCGGGGTGGTACCACGTTGTCCGCTTGAGAAGGACAAACTTCATTCCCTCCTCCACCAGCGCCACCACGAAAAAGGCCAGCACCACGGTGTAAATGGGGCTGCCGGGATCGATCAGGGCGTTGAGCACGGTCTCGCCCAGCGTTTCCAGCACGCCGGAGGCCAACGCCGCGAAAACGCCCATCAACAGCAGCCGCGCAAGCAGTCCGGGGGGCTCCTGCTCCACGGTGTCCGTTTTGTAGACATACCGCAGCAGGACCGCCGCCGGAAGCACGGCGGCAAAAATATAAATGCCAAGGATCGGCAAAAACGGCATGATAAAGAACATGTTTGATCTCTCCTATTCTTCGCCGGATTCCACATGGAACCGGGGATTTTCCCGGGCGGCGTCCTGCAAAACGCGGAAAAAAGCCCGGGCATAGCCGCCAAGAGCCTGTTTCAGCGCCGCCGGATGCTCCAAAACCAGCGTGGTCTCCTGGGGCAGGCTGGTCAGGCAGTCATACAGCGCGTCCAGATTCCGGCCATAGTAGTCCGGCAGGCGCAGAAGGGAAGCGAGCGTGGTGTGCAGCGTCTCCCGGTCGGGGATGGCCGCGCCGTTTAACGTCAGCTTCATGGCGTGTCCTCCCCATAGAGCAGTTCAAAGGTCTCATAGTGGTCGGCGGTGTAGTAGATCAGGCCGTCGTTGGAAAAGACGATGCGTTTGGCGCCCCGTTTTTCCGCCCCCAGCGTGTCCACGTCACACTCGGTATAGACCCGGCCTTCGGCCTCCGGCAGCGCGCCTTCGTAATTGCCGAAGCGGCTGCCGCCGATGCACATTCCCGGGGCGTAGGGCTCCAGCGACCCGCCGGGCCAGCCCAGCGCCTCGGCTTCCTTCTTGGTCAGGAAGTTGTCCGGCAGGTGTCCATAGAGGTGTATATATAGCGCCAGATCATCCTTTGAGGTGTATGCTCCGTCCTCGGCAATGTCCGGCGCGTCCTGCGCTGGGGTATCTTCCGGTGCAGCCACATCTTCCGGCGCAGGTGTATCCTCCGGCAGCGCGGCTTCCTGCGTGTGCTCCACCTCTGGGGCGGGGGCCTGCTGGGGCGGGAGGGCCTGCGCGCAGCCTGCCAGCAGCAGGGAAAGCAGCACGGCCAGCAGCACCGCGCCCTGTCTTTTCATGCGTTTCATAAGCGTTCCTTTCGTCTGTATCTCTCTGAAATGATGGACACAGTATAGCGCGAAAGCGGACGCTTGACAATCCGTTTGGGCGAAAAAGCGCAGTTTCTGCTGTTGAATCAGTTCTAGGTTTGGAAACCGCATTGTGGACATGGAAAAACCGCCCTTTGGGGCGGTTTTTCCGAGTCGGCTAAAAAGCCTCGCAGGGTTTCGCGTCCGAAGCCGCTTGATGGAGGAACTTCAGATTGCGCGCTTTTTGCTGCGGGAGGCTCCGGCGGAGCGTCTGCCGCGCTTTTGCATGGCGCAGACGCCTGTGCCGATCCCGATGCCGGCCAGCGCCCCGTCACACAGCAGCAGGAGGAACAGCAGGGCAAAGGCCACGCTCTCCGGGGCATACTGCCCAGTCAGGCGGGCGAAAAGCTGCACTGGGACGCGAAGATTGCCAAGGCCCGCGCACAGCAGCAATATCAGCGCCAGCAGGACCGCCCCAGCGGGCCAGACCCGCTTGCCGCGCCCTTTCAGCAGGCGGATCAGGGCGGCGGTGCAGACGGTGGAGACGAAGAAAACGGCGGAAAGGCACACGGCTGTGCCCAGAGGCTGCAAAAGCTGGGCAGACAGCCACGCCGCAAGGGGGATGATGGCGGCGGTGAGACAGGCGACGTGAAGTTCAAAGGGAGTCCAGCGGTTCTTTTTCATAAAGGGCACCTCCATTGCCATGGTGTTTTGCGTGATACGCTTCTATACTATAAGACGTAAGAAACGGCGAAAATGAGACACCAAATTCGAAAAAAATCGAAAAAAATTTTTTTCAGAGAAACTGTCCCATTCGAAGCGGGCGGAGCGTTATAAAGAGTAGACAACACCAAAGGCCGCGGACAGCAGCGAAATTTCAAATTTTCTGATTTGAGGTGGACAGATATGGAAGCTTCTCCTTTTATCGTGTGGGTGGACGCCAAGCAGAAGATCGCGTCGTTTTCTGAAGAGCAGGGTTACGCCAGAATGGCCTTTGCACAGCATGACTACTTTATCGCCTATCTCATCGAGCTGGGGGATAAGTGGTTCAAGTTCAAATGACTGCCTGAAACAGGGGAAAGGTGGTTGCCATCCGGGCGGCCATCTGATAAAATCGACTCATCGACGCACGGGCGGATACCGCCGATGCGGGTATGAGGTGATTTTTCGTGATCGTCTATACGCAGATGATCGAAGATCCGGACAGCCGGACGAAGTTTGAAAAGATATATGTGCAATACCGCGGCGTGATGTACCACGTCGCGTATCAGGTCCTGCGCAACGAGCAGGACGCCGAGGACGCCGTGCAGCAGGCCTTTTTGTCCATCCTGAAGAATCTGGACAAGGTGCGCCGGGTGGACGGCCCGGAGACCCGGGCCTATGTGACCATCATTACCGAGCACAAGGCGGTGGACATGATCCGCCAGCGCCAACGGCTGACCACGGTGGAATTTGAAGAGGGTGTCTACGGCATCGCGTTCCAGCCGCCGGGGGACCATGGCATCGGCGACGCCATGGCAGGTCTTCCCGCGCAGTATCGGGAGGCGCTGCTGCTGCGCCATGCGCAGGGGTACACCACGCAGGAGGTGGCGGAAATTCTGGAGCTATCGTATGAAGCGGCCCGGAAGCTGCTGTATCGGGCGAAGGAAGCGCTGAAAAAACAGTTGGGAAAGGAGGGTATTTCCATATGAGTCAGGAGCCTTTTGCCAACGGTTTTCACGATTTTTCGGATGAAGCGCTGGATGCCGCCGCGAAGAGCGCGCTGGGCGCGATGATGGCATCAATGCCGGAGGAGCCGGAGGACCACGATTTTTCCCTTGCGTTTCAGGCGAAGATGGAAAAGCTCTGCGTACGGGAGCGGCGGCGCGTACGGTTGCGCCGGGTCTCGAGACGTGCGGCCATGGTGGCGCTGGTGTGCGTGGCCACGCTGGGCGTGTGGATCGCGGCGGACACGGATGCCAAGGCGTCGTTTTCCCGCTGGTTCCGGGAAAAATATGAGAGCTACGTCTCCTATTCCTTCCGGGGCGACATTGAGGAGGACGCGGAGCTGATGCTCCCGCAGGAGGAATTTGAGCCTGCCCGGCTGCCAAAGGGCTACCACTGGCAGGAGAGCGGCACCACCAACAACGAGACCGTCATCCTCTATCAAAATGACAGCGGGGAACAGATGGAGTTTGGCTATGCGTGGCAGGCCGCGGAATACGGACGGACAGCCGAGGACTGGGACGTGGAGCTGGCAGGCAAGACCCGCAGCAGTGTTCCGGTGGGCGAATACGCGGGCGAGCTGTTCACCGGAACAGAGGAAAATATTTTGATGTGGACGGCCCGGGACACAGCGTTTTACATCGGGGCGTCCCTGTCGGAGGAGGAACTTTTCCGCATTGCCGAAAGCGTGCACATTTCCAACCGGGACGCGCTCCCCACACCGGACGGATACCGCCTGAGCATCCTGCCGGAGGGCTATGCACTCTCTGATGAGGAGACGGTCGGCGGTGTGACCACCCGGACCTACCGGAACGCACAGGGCCGCGAGGTGACGTTTACCTACGGTGCCAAGCTTCGCGGGGAAGACCTCTTCCCCAAGTCTGCCGGAAAGGTGGAGTGTGGCACGGTGAACGGATGCAAGGCCCAGCTGCTGCGCGCCAAAGCGCCGGGGGAGACCAGCGCGGTGCTGTGGACGGATGAGAGCGGCGGGATGCTGTGCCTTTCCGGTCCGCTGGAGGAAGAAGAGCTGCTCCGCGTGGCGGAAAACGCCGTCCCGGTCTACCGTGCGCTGTATGCCCCTGCGTGGGTGCCGGAAGGCTATGCGCTGGACCCGCTGGGAACGATGGGCGGCGCCGATTCCTGCATGACCAGTTATGTCAGCGCGGATTCCAGCGATGTGCTGGTGTTCGATTGCTTCTATATCCACTCCGGCCTTGGCATGGCCCTCTCCGCCGAGGAGGAGACGTGCACCCGGGAGGATGTGACGGTGAACGGGCTTTCCGGCGACTTCTACCAAAGCAGCCGCGAAGACGATTCCAACGCGCTGATCTGGTTCGACGAGGACGCGGGTGTTTCTTTCTATCTGGGAGGAGAGCTGGATAAGGACACTCTGCTGAAAATCGCGGAAAGCGTGGCGCATAAGTAAGATTCTTTCGAAAAAGTGGCAAAGCCACTCCTCCGAAAGTCTAAAGTCCGCCGGGCATTTGCCCGGCGGACTTTTCCTATAAGGGGACGCAAAAATCGGAATTGCGCTTTAGGGCAGTTCATGGTATAATACATAAATTAAATTACCGCCCTGTGCGGTATGGAACAATGAGGTGCCATTTTATGGAAAACGAGACTCGGAAAAAGAGAATTTTCAGCGGGATCCAGCCGAGTGGCGAGCTGACCCTTGGTTCTTACATGGGTGCGATCAAAAACTGGGTGCAGCTTCAGGATGAATATGACTGCATTTACTGCATTGTCGATATGCACGCGATCACTGTCCGGCAGGACCCTGCGCAGCTGCGCCGCCGCTCCGTGGCCCAGCTGGCCCAGTATATCGCCTGCGGCCTTGACCCGCAGAAGAACATCATGTTCATCCAGAGCCATGTGCCCCAGCACGCGGAGCTGAGCTGGATATTGGGCTGCTACACCCAGTTCGGCGAGCTTAGCCGCATGACCCAGTTCAAGCAGAAGTCCCAGCAGCACGCGGACAATATCACGGCGGGCCTTTTCACCTATCCCGTGCTGATGGCGGCGGACATCCTGCTCTATCAGGCGGATCTTGTGCCCGTGGGCGAGGACCAGCGCCAGCACGTGGAGCTGACGCGGGACATTGCACAGCGCTTCAACGGCGTGTACAGCGACACCTTTACTCTGCCGGAGGCGTTCATCCCCAAGATGGGCGCGCGGATCATGAGCCTTGGCAACCCTGCCAATAAGATGAGCAAGTCTGACCCCGAGGGGTGCGTATACCTGCTGGACAAGCCCGAGGACATCCGGCGTAAGTTCAAGCGCGCCGTGACCGACAGCGAGACGGCCGTGCGCTTTGACAAGGAGAATAAGCCCGGCGTTTCCAACCTGCTCTCCATTTACTGCGCCGCCACCGGAAAGACCATGGAGCAGGCCGAGCAGGACTTTGCCGGGCAGGGCTATGGCGTGTTCAAGCCCGCTGTGGCCGACGCCGTGATCGAAATGGCCCGTCCCATCCGGGAAGAGTCCGAGCGCCTGATGGCCGACAAGGCCTATCTGGAGGGCATTTACCGCGAGGGCGCCCAGCGCGCGCAGTACCTTGCGAACAAGACGCTTTCCAAGGTGCACAGAAAGGTTGGCTTCGTCGCCCGTTGATGGAGGATGGACATGATCGTGGATAATCAGCTGATCGCCTATGTGGTGCTTGCGCTGCTGGTGGCGCTGGTAATCAGCTTTCTGATGACGCCGGTGGTGAAGACCTTTGCCTATAAGGTCGGCGCCATCGATGTGCCGAAGGACGCCCGGCGGATGCACAAGGTCCCCATTCCCCGGCTGGGCGGACTGGCCATTTTCATCGGCTTTATCGTCAGCATCCTGCTGTTCGTGAAGATCACGCCGGAGATGAAGAGCATTCTGCTGGGCGCGGTCATCATCGTGGTGCTGGGCGTGGTGGACGATATTATGGCCCTGCCCGCGCTTTTGAAGTTCGGCGTGCAGATCGTGGCGGCGCTGTTTCCGGCGCTGGGCGGCGTGCAGATTTTGGCCTTTTCCAACCCGAATATTTTTTCGGACAACCTGTATTGGGTGCTGGGCAATTTGTCCATTCCCTTTACGGTGCTGTGGATCGTGGCCATTACCAACTCCGTGAACCTGATCGACGGGCTGGACGGCCTTGCCAACGGCGTGTCCGCCATTTCCGCCACCACCATGCTGGTGATCGCACTGGTGGGCGGGCAGAGTCAGGTGGCCATCGTGCTGGCGGCGCTGGTGGGGGCCTGCGTGGGCTTTATGCCTTATAATATCAACCCGGCGAAAATGTTCATGGGCGACACGGGCGCCACGTTTTTGGGCTATATTTTGGCGACGATGTCCATTCAGGGCCTGTTCAAGTATTACGCGGTGATCTCGTTCGTGGTGCCGTTTTTGATCTTGGGCTTGCCCATTTTTGACACGGCCTTTGCTTTCATCCGCCGCATCGCCCACGGTCAGAGCCCCATGCACGCCGACCGCAGCCACATCCATCACCGCCTGATCGACATGGGCTTGAACCAGAAGCAGGCTGTGGCCACGCTGTATGTCATCTCCGCCATCCTTGGCCTGAGCGCCGTGGTGCTGACGACGGGCGGTGAGCAGAAGGCCATGCTGCTGTTTTTGACGCTGTGCATCGTGGCCATTGTGGCGGCCCGGGTGGTCTTCCCCAGAGAGGTGCGGGAAGAGCTGCATGAGGAGCTGGAAGAGCTGAAGGAACACAACCACCACACGGAAGGAAAGAAGGACGGCGAAAATGAGTAAGCTTCGTATCATGAGCGTGTTCGGCACCCGGCCGGAGGCCATTAAAATGTGCCCGCTAGTAAAGGAGCTGGCCTCCCGGCCGGAGATCGAGAGCCTTTGCTGCGTCACTGCCCAGCACCGCCAGATGCTGGACAGCGTGCTGGAGGTGTTCGGCCTGAAGCCGGACTGGGACTTGGACATTATGACCCCCCGGCAGACCCTTTCCACCATCACCAGCAAGTGCCTTTTGGGGATGGACGAGGCCATCGACGCGCTGAAGCCGGATATGATCCTGGTGCACGGCGATACCTCTACCACCTTTGCCGGGGCGCTGTCCGCCTTTTACCATCAGGTGAAGGTGGGCCATGTGGAGGCGGGACTGCGGACTTATGATAAATATTCCCCGTTCCCGGAGGAGATGAACCGCAAGCTGGTCTCCTCCATTGCGGACCTTTATTTCTGCCCCACGGTGAATAACCGCAATAACCTTTTGAAAGAAAACATCACGCAGGGTCTGTTCGTCACCGGGAACACGGTGATCGATGCGCTGAAAACCACCGTCCGGCAGGACTACTGCTTCTCCACGGAGGAGCTCAACACCCTGCCCTACGGGGAAAAGAAGATCATCCTTGTCACCTGCCACCGCCGGGAAAATTACGGTCAGCCTATGCGGCAGATCATGCTGGCGCTGCGGCAGGTCGCTGAGCAGCATGAGGATGTGGAGCTGGTCTATCCCGTCCACCTCAGCCCGGTGGTGCGGGAAGCGGTGGACAAGTATCTGCGGGGTGCGCCCCGGGTGCACTTGATCGACCCCCTGCCTGCCGACGAGATGCACAATCTCATGGCGCGCTGCTACATGGTCATGACGGATTCCGGCGGCTTGCAGGAGGAGGCCCCGGCGCTGGGCAAGCCCGTGCTGGTGCTGCGCCGGGAAACGGAGCGGCCTGAGGCAGTGGAGGCCGGAACGGTGAAGCTGTGTGGCGTGGTGCAGGACGACATCGTCACCATGGCCGAGCGGCTGATCTGCGACAAGAGCGCCTATGCCGCCATGGCCCATGCTGTCAATCCTTATGGCGACGGTCACGCCTGCCGCCGGATCGTAGACGCGATCTTGTGGCATTTTGGCCGGGGCGACAAGCCGGAGGATTATTTGGCCTGAGCCTTGGAAGGAGCGGAGACGTGGAGAAGCAGAAACTCAAGTGGCTCACGTGGGGCGTGGCGCTTTTCATGGTGCTGGCGGTGGGCGTGATGCTCAGCGGCACCTTGCACCGCAGCGCTCACATCACGCTTCCGCCGCCGGAGGATGGCCAGAGCACTCCGGGGGATACCACCGGCGGCAGCATGCTGACGCTGGTGGAGGTCACGCCGGACACGGTGCAGGCGGCAGTGGAAACACTGGCAAGGCCCGCGGCCTATCGGCGTACGGTTACGGTGGAGCAGTTCTGGGACGGCGGCTCCGGTTCCTATGAGGTCTCCGCCGCTGTGGACGGTCTGTGGACGCGGACGGACCGCACCATGCCCGATGGCCGCGTCCGCCACACGCTGACCGGGCCGGAGCGGGTGTATATCTGGTACAACAGTGAAAAGACCATTTACTCCAGTCCCGTGGGCGCGGTGAACGCCGATGTGGAGCAGTCCATCCCCACCTATGAGGATATTCTTGCCCTGCCGGAGGAGAGTATCACCGCGGCGGACGAGCGGGTGGTCTCCGGGCTGCACTGCATCTATGTGGAAACGGCCCGGGATGAGCAGGGGTATTCGCTGCGCTACTGGGTCAGTTTGGATACTGGGCTTTTGGTGATGGCGGAAAAACTGGAAAACGACACCACCGTCTACCGGATGGCCGCCCTCACCATGGAAGAGGGCGGCGGGGACGCGGACAATTTCCGTCTGCCGGACGGGACCTCCGTGCTGGCTGAATAAGAATAAAAAACACACGTGGAAACACGTGTGTTTTTGCTTTCAAAGAAGTGGCATTGCCACTTCTTTGAAGGTTTATAAGATCAATAGCAGTCCCAGCGCCACCAGCAGCTCCTCGTCGGCGTCTTCTTTGAATAGAAAGAATAAGATGGCGAGGAGCAGCAGGTCCCCGGTGTCCACCCGGTCCAGATGGAACTGATCCAGCAGGTGGCGCAGAAGCCCAGTCAGGCCGTCCGTCCCGCCAGGCGGCGGGGGAGGGGGCGGAGGGGACGCATCTTCCTGCGGCGGCGGAGCGGTGTCCTCCTGTGGGATGCGGGAATAGACGCCATTGTCGTTGCGGACGTATCGGTTATACATTTACCGCTCCTCCCATCCCGCAAGAAATTTCCTGCCCAGATGGAACAGCCGGGCAAGCTGCAAGGCCCGTTCCATTTTTTCCTGCCGTTCCGGTTTGAGATAGGGCCGCAGCGCGCTCAGCAGCTGACGGGCGTTGGTGTCGCTCTGACTGCCCAGCTCCTGCACCAGCGGCAAAAGCCGCGCCAGCATGGCGGGGTCGATGCTGCTGGCGAGGGAGGAAAGGGACGACAGCGGGTTTTCGCCGCTTGGCGGCGGTGGAGGCGGGGGCGGCGCGGACTGGGTTGACTGCGGGCCGGAAAGGGACTGCGCCAGCTGCATGATCTGCGCCATGGCGTCCGGGTTGGACAGGAGGCTGTTCAGCTTTTCGTCAAATTCCGCCATAGGTGCCGTCCCCTCGCTTTCCGGTTATTTTTGCATGGCCTGCTGGATGCGCTGCATCAGCTCCGCGCCGCCGGGGTTCTGCATGGCCTGCTCCACCAGCCGCGCCATGATGGATGGGTCGCCCTTGGCTGCGGAGCGGATGGCCTGCTGCAATCCGGCGCCGCGGTCTCTGGCGGTGAGCAGGTGCATGAGCGCCTGCCCGTCCCGGGACTGCATCAGCGCTTGCAGCTGCGCGGGGTTGGACTTGAGTTGTTCTATCATGCGGGCGGTATTTTCGTCCATAAGCGTCCTCCTTGCAAATAGGAATCTTCGTGCCAGTATATGAGGGAACGCTCAAAAACGTGCCTTTTGAATTTTTCAGGCGGCAGAATGCGTCTCGCAGAGCTTCGCGCCAGCGGGCGCAATGCTCTGCGAGACAGTTCCATCCGTGATTTTAAAATCAGTGCAGATCGGCGGCGCGGTCAGCAGGGGTCAGGGAGCCGGGGAGGTTTTTCTTTCCGTAAATTTCATGCAGAACGATCTTCCCAACGAGCAGATGCTGCAACCCCGCGCAGCGGTCAAGCGGATATGCGGAATATCCGTAGTGCTCTGTGAGCAGGTTCATTCCATGAAGAATTTCTTCCGGTTCAGAAACAAAGGTGCATTCGCCAAAGCCGATGACGCTTTCATACCGGGCCGTGATCCCGTGCGCCGTTTTTTCGATCTGCCTGAAAATTTCTCCCTCCACACAGACGTGGGGATTTGCCTGAAGCAGCTGGATTTTTGTTCCGCTCCGCGCGCAGTGAAAATAAAGGATTACCCGATCTTCTATCATTTCCGTGCCAAAAGAAACCGGAACGACGTAAGGATAGACATCCCCATGCATGGCGATTTTCACCGTGCTGCACCGTTTTAGAATGTCATAAATTTCTTCCTGGTTTTCCACTTCTCTGTCTTTGCGCCGCATATGTTGTCTCCTGTTCATAAAAATATGCCGGAATGCCGGAGGGATGGTTCTTCTCCCGCGGGGGTTACTGTTTTTTGGCGAAAGAGCAGTCCTTTGTCAGCGGACAGCCGCCGCATTTGGGGCTGCGGGCGGTGCAGGTATCCCGGCCGAAGAGCACCATGCGGTGGCAGAAATCGCTGGATTCCCTGGGCGGGATGCACTGGCGGAGCTGCCGCTCCACCTGCAGGGGGTCCTTTGAGCCGTCCGTAATGCCCAGCCGCCCGGTGATGCGGATGCAGTGGGTGTCGCACACATAGCCCTCCTGCCCGAAAATGTCGCCAAGGATCAGGTTGGCGGTCTTGCGCCCCACCCCCGGCAGGGCGGTCAGCTCTTCCATGGTGCCGGGCACCTTGCCGCCGTGCTTTTCCAGCAGCTGCCGGGCGCAGGCCACCAGATCCCGGGATTTTCCATTGTAAAAGCCGCAGGAGTGGATGTATTCGCCCACCTCGGCAGGATCGGCCTGCGCGAAGCTTTCCAGCGTGGGAAAGCGGGCAAACAGCGCGGGCGTGACCTTGTTCACCCGCTCGTCCGTGCACTGGGCGGAAAGCCGCACGGCAAACAGCAGCTCATAGTCCTTTTGATATTGCAGGGAGCAAAGCGCGTCGGGATAGATACCTTTCAGCGTTTCAATGATCCGCTTGACGGCGGCTTTTGATTTCATGTCGATCACCTCATGGTGCCAGCATACCACAGTTTTCGGCAAAATGCCAGAAAAAACGGCGGGCAGGAACGGCCGCTGGACGCGGGGAAAAACCGTGGTTGACCCCGCCGGAAATTTGTCCTAAAATGGAGCGTGAAATACAGGAAAACAGGTGAACATATGTCAGATTTTCAACAACGCTTTCTTGCCGCCCGCCGCGCTGTGATCGCCCGGGATCTGGCGAGACTGAACCCCATGCAGCGGCAGGCTGCCATGACCACCGAGGGGCCGCTGCTGCTGCTGGCAGGCGCGGGCTCCGGCAAGACCACCGTCCTGATCCAGCGAATTTATAACCTCCTGACCTACGGGTGCGGCAGCGATTCCGACGTGGTGCCGGAGCAGGCCACGGAGGAGGACCTTGCCTTTTTGGAAAATTTCCCTCAGCAGCCGGATGCGCAGGACATATTCCGCGCCCGGCGGCTGTGCGCCGTGGATGTGCCCCGCCCGTGGGAGATCATTGCCATCACCTTTACCAACAAGGCGGCGGGGGAGCTGAAGGACCGCCTTGCCGCCCGACTCGGCCCCACGGCCAACGACGTGTGGGCTTCCACGTTCCACTCCGCCTGCGTGCGCATCCTGCGGCGGGATATTGACCGCATCGGTTTTGACAAGGACTTTACCATTTACGACACCGACGATTCTAAGCGGGTGGTCAAGGACGTTTTGAAGGAACTGAATCTGGACGAAAAGGCATTTCCCCTGCGCAGTGTGCTCAGCGTGATCAGCAGCGCCAAGGACGCCTATGAGGGCCCGGAGGCATTCGCGGCGGCCCACGGCAACGAGGCAGACTGGAAAATGTCCCGCATCGCCAAGATCTATGCCCGGTACGCGCAGAAGCTGCGGTCGGCCAACGCACTGGACTTTGACGACATCATTTACCATACCGTCACGCTCCTGCAGCAGGAGCCGGAGGTGCTGCGCTATTATCAGGAAAAATTCCGCTATGTGTTGGTGGACGAGTATCAGGACACCAACCATTTGCAGTACCTGCTGACCAGTCTCTTGGCCGGGGGGCGGAAGAACCTCTGCGTGGTGGGTGACGATGACCAGTCGATCTATCGCTTCCGGGGGGCCAACATCGAAAATATCCTGAACTTTGAAAAGCAGTATCCCAACGCCCGCACCATCCGCCTTGAGCAGAACTACCGCTCCACCCAGAACATTCTGGATGCCGCCAACGCCGTCATTAAAAATAATCTGGGCCGGAAGGGTAAGACCCTTTGGACGGACAACGGCAGCGGCGATGTGGTGACGGTGAAGACCACCTTCAATGAAAGCGACGAGGCAAACTACGTGGTGGGCGACATCCTGATGGGGGTGAACCGGGGCCGCTCCTTCCGGGACACGGCGGTGCTTTACCGGATGAACGCCCAGTCCAACGCGCTGGAATACGCCATGAAGCGCAACGGCGTGCCCTATAAGGTGGTGGGCGGCATGAAGTTCTTTGACCGCGCTGAGGTCAAGGACATGCTGGCGTATCTGTGCGTGCTGAATAACCCGCTGGACGACCTGCGGCTGCGGCGCGTTATCAACGTGCCCGCCCGGGGCATCGGCGCCACCACGCTGGACAAGGTGGCGGCGCTGGCGCAGGGGCAGGGGGCCAGCCTGTATGAGATCATCCGCAACGCCGACCTCTTCCCGGAGCTGAAGAGCGCCAGCGCCAAGCTGCTGAAATTTGCCGACCTCATCGACGGGCTGCGCCGACAGGGCGCGGAGCTGGCCCTGCCGGAATTTTACGACGCGGTGTGCGACCAGACGGGCTATGTCAAGGCGCTGGAGGAGAAAAACGACATCGAGAGCCGTGGCCGCATCGAAAACGTGCAGGAGCTCAAGTCCAACATTCTGGGCTTTCTGGAGCAAAGCCCGGAGGACGCCACCCTCTCCGGCTTCCTCAATGAGATCGCCCTGTACACCGATCTGGACAGTGTGAACGACGAAAACTGCGTGACCATGATGACCATTCACTCGGCCAAGGGACTGGAGTTTCCGGTGGTGTATGTGGTGGGCATGGAGGAGGGCATCTTCCCCGGCTCCTCCGCCCAGTATAACGAGGAGGAACTGGAAGAGGAGCGGCGGCTTTGCTATGTGGCTATGACCCGGGCCAAGGAAAAGCTGACGATGACCAACTGCCGCCAGCGGATGCTCTATGGCCGCACCAGCGCCAACAAGTCCTCCCGCTTCCTTGATGAAATTCCGGAAAAGAATCTGCGCTGGGAGAGCAGGCCTCAGCCCCGCTTCGGCGGCATGGAATTTGACGATACCTTTGGCGGCGATCGGTACGAGGGCGCGTCCTTCGGCAGTGCGCAGCGCCCGGCCCGGCCCACGGCCTCGTCGTGGAGCAGCGGCGGCGTGCACAGCTATCGCCAGTCGGCAAAGCCGGAGCCGCGGCCCCTGCGCTCGGCGGACCGAAACGCCGGAGTAAGCGCGCCGGGGCTGATGCAGTTGCATCAGGGCGATATGGTGGAGCACACTGCTTTCGGAAAGGGCATGGTGCTCTCTGTCCGTCCCATGGGCGGCGACGCGCTGGTGGAGGTGGCCTTCGATCAGGTGGGCGCGAAAAAACTGATGCTCAAATCCGCCGGAAGCCACATGAAAAAGCTGTAAGGGCCAGCCGACAATTTTGCTGGCCGCATCGTATCATAATAAGGGAGGTGAAGCCGTGCAGGGGGATTTTGAAGCGTTTTACCTGCGGCATTTCCGGGCCATTTACCGCGTTTGCTATGCCTTTATGAAAAATGCGCAGGATGCCGAGGACTGCACGGAGGACACCTTCGTCAAGGCGATGACCAGCGATGTTTCTTTTGAAAACGAACGTCATGAGCGCTCATGGCTTACGACCACGGCTATGAACCTCTGCAAGGACCGCCTGAAACACTGGTGGCGGCAGAAGGTGACGCCCATTGATGAAGAAACGGAACAGGCCGCCGGACCGGACGAAAAGCGGGAGGTCGTGGAGGCCGTGATGGCGCTGCCTGTGAAGTATAAGGAAGTCGTCTGGCTGCACTATTACGAGGGCTATCAGACGGACGAGATCGCGGCCATGCTGTGTAGGCCGCCGTCCACTGTGCGCAACCAGCTGCGCGATGCCCGCGCAAAGCTGAAGCTGACCTTGAGAGGGGAGGGCCTATGAGCGAAAACGAAGTGAAAGAAGCATTTGACGCAGTGGAGCCGATCCCCGGCGCACAGGATCGGATGTACGCCAATATCCTGAAAAAGGCTGCGGCGCAGACGAGCGCGCATGCGGACGGCGCTTCCCGTGTGCGGGAGTTTCCCCAGAAGCGGCGCACAGCTCCGGTCTGGCGGCGCTGGGGAACCGTAGCGGCCTGCCTTGCGCTGGTGGTGGCGCTTGGCGCTCTCGCGCCGCTGGATGCGCGGCGGGACGAGGGAAGCACCCCCCCGGTCATGGGCGGCTCGCCCTTTGAGGATGTGGCCGGGGCGGAGGACTTTTCCAAGCTGGGCTTCACCATTGATGCGCCGGAGGGTGCGGAGGACCGCACTTACTGCATTTTTGACGGCGAGATCGCCCGGGTGGACTTTGCGCTGGACGGCCATGAATATACCTATGAGGCTGCGCAGCTGGAGGGCAACTTCTCCCGGGCGGAGGGGGAGCCCGTGGACAGCACCGTGCTGAACGCGGCGCACGGCGCGGTGCTGGACCGCCTGCCGTCCGACGCATGGCGGGCCCACTGGACAGATGGCGGCGTCAGCTATTATCTGACGAATTTTGACGGCGCAGAGGAAGCGGACATCACTGCCGTGGCAGGCGAATTGATCGGGACCGATTGAACTGTGGAAAATTTCGGAGAGTTTTCACTCTCCGAAATTTTTTTTCACCCCTGCCGACATTTTCTGCCGCTCCTTCGTATGGATAGATGGAAAGGCAAGTGCACGGTGTTTCCGGAGACGCCGCGCTGCCCTCCGCAAACCATTTTGAAACAGAAGGAGCAGATACTTATGAAACAGATCCTGACTTTGGCGCTGGCGCTTGCCATGGCGCTTTCTCTCGCGGCCTGCGGCAGCAAAGCGGAGGATAAAAAGGATCACGGGAGTGCCGACGCAGAGGTAACCATGACCGCGCAGGAGATCATGGACACATTAAAAGAGAAGCTGGGAGACAGCTTCGACTGCGACACCGCCGCATCCGAGGACAATATCAGCGGCTATTGGGGGCTGGATATGGACAAGGTGGAAAGCTGGGCCTCCATGAGCAATTCCAATTCCAGCCTGAACCCCAGCACCGCCGTCATCGTCAAGGTGAAGGACGGCTGCGCGCAGGATGCCGCCGCGCTGCTGCAATCCGGCTATGAGCAGATGCTGGGCTATTCCCGGATGTACAACATGGACCTGCAAAAGGTCTTGCAGGCACGGCTGTTCGTAAACGGAAACTATGTGGCTCTGCTCATTCTCGGCGAACAGGGAGACTGGGAGCTGAGCGACGAAGAGCAGGCCCGGTTTGCCGCCGACGGGGCCGCCAAGGTGGACGAGGTGTGGAGCGGTATTTTCGGTTCAGCCGACAACACTATTGTGATCCCGGAAGACGACGGCAATAGCGGCTTTTTCGATATGAGCGGCGACGAACTGCCCGAGGGCGAGACCGTAGTCGGCGGCTGATATGGTCTTTTCCAGCCTGACCTTTCTGCAATGCTTTTTGCCGCTGTGCCTGCTTTTGTACTTCCTCGTCCCGGGAAGCTGGCGCAATGGGGTGCTGTTCCTGTTCAGTCTGCTGTTTTACGCATGGGGCGAGCCTGTTTATGTGGTGCTGATGCTGTTTTCCACTGCGCTGGACTTTACCTGCGGACAAATGGTAGAGCGGCACCGGGGACAGCGGGGAGCAAAGATCGCGCTGCTGGTGTCGGTTTGCGTGAACCTCGGTCTATTGGGCGTATTCAAATACAGCGACTTCCTTATCGGTACGATCAATTCCGTGTTCGGTACGGCTATCCCCCAGCCGAACCTGCCGCTGCCGATCGGCATCAGCTTCTACACCTTTCAGACCATGAGCTATACCATTGATGTCTATCGTGGTGAAGCAAAAGCGCAGAAAAACATCATCCATTTCGGCGCGTATGTGACCCTTTTTCCCCAGCTCATCGCAGGCCCCATCGTCCGCTACCAGACGGTAGCGGACGAGCTGGAGCACCGGGACTGCACGGCTGATCTCTTTGCCGATGGTGTGAAACGCTTCGCCTGCGGCATGGGAAAAAAGGTGCTGCTGGCCAACAACATTGGACTTCTCTGGAACGAGGTGTCCGCCCAGACCGCCCCCACGGTGCTGGCGGCGTGGCTGGGGGTCATCGCCTACGGATTTCAGATTTATTTCGACTTTTCCGGCTATTCCGACATGGCCATCGGCCTTGGGCGGATGCTGGGGTTCCGCTTTTTGGAAAACTTCAACTATCCGTTTCTTGCCGACAGCATCACTGATTTCTGGCGGCGCTGGCACATCTCCATGGGGACGTGGTTCCGGGACTATGTGTACATCCCCATGAGCGGCAACAAGGGGGGCCTTGTAAAGCAGCTGCGCAATGTTGCCATCGTCTGGCTGCTGACGGGCTTCTGGCACGGGGCAAGCTGGAATTTTGTTCTATGGGGTGCGTATTTCGGCGCGCTGCTGGTGGCGGAAAAACTGTTTTTGCTGCGGCTTCTCCAAAAGCTGCCTGCCGCAGTGCGGCACCTTTACGCACTGGTACTGGTGACCGTCAGCTGGACGCTTTTTGCCTTCACGGATATTGCCAAAGGTTTCGCATGGTGCAGGGCCATGTTCTCCGGTGCGCTGTACGACAGCGGCAGCTTGTATTTGCTGTTGACCTACGGACCGATGCTGGCGCTCTGCGCGCTGGCCGCTGTGCCGCTGGGCAGGCGCTTTTATGAAGAGCTGGGTGCGCGGCTGGGGCAGCGGGCGCTGACCGTGGTTGACTGCGGCGGTCTGCTCTGTGTGCTGGCAATGTCCGCAGCCTATCTTGCCAGCGGCAGCTATAATCCGTTCCTGTATTTCCGATTCTGAGGTGAGTAAAATGCGCAATAAGATCATAACCTCTTTTTTCTGTCTGCTGCTGGCGGTATCCGCACTGGCTGGGCTCATCATGCCGGACCGCTATTACTCAGAGCGGGAAAAGCGCACCCTGACGCAGAAGCCCCAGTTCACCGCCGCCGACTTTATCTCCGGCGAGTTTAGTGATGAACTGGAAAAGTATCTTACCGATCAAGTTCCCCTGCGGGATGGCTGGGTCATGATGAAAACCTGTCTGGAACTGGCCGTCGGCAAGCAGGAAAGCGGCGGTGTCTATATTTGCAAGGACAACTACCTGATGGATAAATTCACCGCATACAGCAAAAAGCAGCTCGTGGCCAACGCAAAGGCGCTGGCGGAGCTGCAAAAGAAGCTGGCGGTGGAAGGCATCCCCGTGGACACCATCCTTGTCCCTGCGGCGGCGCAGGTGCTGACAGACAAGCTGCCCACTTTTGCCCCCGTGGCGGATTATGACGCCATCCTTGGGGCGCTGACCGACGCGGGGGTGGATACGGTGGATGTGCGCTCCGCCCTCGCGGCCCACAGCGGCGAGAACATCTACTACCGCACCGACCACCATTGGACCAGCCTTGGCGCTTACTATGCCTATTGCGCGTGGCGGGGCATCGAGCCCTCGGCGGAGGAGTGGACACAGGAGATTCTCTGTGATGACTTCCGCGGCACAACTTGGAATAAGGTCCCACTGCCTTCCGTTCCCGCTGAAGAGATCACCGCATGGTACAAATGCGCAGTGAGAAGCGTCTCCTATAACGGCGGCCAATACGAAACGGACAGTATCTACGAGCGCAAGTATCTCTCCGGTCATGACCAGTACGCCGTGTTTTTAAACTCCAATCAGGCCCAGACTGTCATTTCCGGCAGCGGAAAGAGCGGGAAGCTCCTGCTCATCAAGGATTCCTACGGCAATACCTTTTCCCAGTTCCCTGTGGAGGAGTATGCCGAGGTCCATGTCTTCGACCTGCGGTTTTTCAAGGGTGATGTGGTGGAATATGCTAAAGAAAACAGCATTACCGATGTGCTGGTGCTCTACGGTGTGCAGAACTTTGTGAAAGACATAAACATTGCACGCGGATAAACGCAAAAATCCCCGTCGGATCAATGAACAGCACCCCATTTGTTAGACAGTATGATATACTATTTAACAAGTGGGGTGTTTTGCTATGCCAAAAGGAGTACCAAACA
>CAKSVQ010000022.1 GCA_934504065.1 uncultured Dysosmobacter sp.
GCAGTGGTCTGCCCTTCTGCCACGCCCTCCGTGCTCTCGGCAAGGAAGAGGATCTTCACCGTCGCGAACATCAGCGCAAGGTCCTGCACGATGGACTGCCGCGCGATGTACATCAGGTCCATTTCCAGCTTGTCGTAAGAGTCCGTGTTGTATTTTCCGTATACCTGGGCATAGCCCGTCAGTCCCGCCTTCACCTGCAGGCGCAGGCGGAACTCCGGCATTTCCGCTTCGTATTCCGCGGCGATCTCCGGCCGCTCCGGCCGGGGACCCACGATGCTCATGTCCCCCCGCAGGATGTTCAGCATCTGGGGCAGTTCATCCACGCGGCACTTGCGGATGATCCGTCCCACCCGGGTGACGCGGGGGTCCGCGTCGCCTGTGGAAAGGCGGGCCACGCCGTCTTTTTCCGCGTCCACCCGCATGGAGCGGAATTTCAAAATCTCAAACTCCCGGCCATGCACCGTCAGCCGCCGCTGGCGGTAAAAGACCGGGCCGCCGTCCTCTAGCCGGATGGCCAGCGCCGTGCAAAGCTGGATGGGGCTGGTGAGCACCAGCAGCGCCGCAGCGAAAAGAATATCCATGGCCCGCTTTGCCGTCCGGTACCAGATGGTGGGGTTGGCCGCCTGCGTGTAAAGAAACGGGAGGTTGGCAAGGTGCACCCGGGTGGCCCCGCTGAGCAGCAAGTCGCCGATCTTGGGCCGGATGTACACGGGAATGTCCCGCGCGATGCACTGCTTGAGCAGGCTGTTGCGGGCGGTGGACCGCAGGCCGCACAAAATGGCGGCCTCCGCTCCCTCCAGCAGCTCCGGCACGGCCTCCGCGTCGCTGTGGATGCGAATTTCCTTTTCCACGCGGAATTTCCACGTCAATCCCTTTAAGCTCTGCACGGAGCGGTAGGCATCCTCGTTTTCATAGATGAGATAGGTGCGCATGGGGGGATACAGCCGATCCGTCAGCCGGATGGCGCCCCACGACCAGACCATTCCCAGCGCGATGTTGATCCCCAGCAGCGCCAGAAGCGGCAGGGGGTTCACCAGACGATAGGAAAGCAGGCAGAGGATGCAGTAAAACACGGCATCCGTCAGCACGGCGGCGATGGTCAGGGAATAGGCCAGCTCGCCCCGACGGCTGACTGTGGTGCGGAAGCCGCCGTACAGCTGGGAAAACGCGGTGTAGATCACAAGATACAACGCGGTAATGGCCCAATAGCCCCAGAAATAAAAGGTGTAATTCGCCCGATAACGGTAATAGACCATCCAGCTGAGCAGAAACAGCCCCGCCTGCGACAGCACCAGCAGCCCCTTGGCCGCGTTTAAAATGCTGGCCCGGGCGCGGTATGGTTTTCTTTGGCTTTGTTCACTCATGGGGTCTTCCTTCCTTTGGGGTCCGCTTTGCTATCAGTTGGCGGCGGCAAGCAGCGCATACCCGTCCTGCCCGGAGAGGCCCTGCTCTCTTGCCTGACGGCACTGGGCCAAAAACGCCTGATTCTCCTCGCTGAAGGCCACCGTTTCCAGCCGTCCTTCTTCGCCGTTCATGGCGTCCAACTCATCCGCGAGGGCGAATACGCCGTCCAAAAAGGCATTTAAGTTGTCCGCCCCCATGGCGGGCAGCACCTCGGTGCGGTAAAAGTCCATTTGCAGATTCCAGCCGTCCGGGCTGCTGCGCACCTGATGCACGCCCTCCCGGGAACAGGCAAAGAGCTCGTCCCACTGGGCCTTCGGCAGGTAATAGTAGCGGGCAAGGCCGCTGCAATTTTCATAGGTCCCGCTTGCCCGCATGGACTTCACATACTTTTCCATGGCAGCGGTATACTTGGTGGAATCCAAGTCCACGGCGTTGGCCACGTAACTCAGCTCATAGCCCCAGCGGTCGAACACGTCCCGGTTCACACAACTCTCCAGCATGTCAAGATAGCTGTAAATACTGCTGGTGCTGTACTCCTGCCGTTCCACCGCGCGGTGGCTTTCCAGCAGGCCGCCGAACACCGCCAGATACAACCCGAACGCCACCGTCAGCGCCGCGCCCACGGCAGCGCGGGCCTCCTTTTTGGGCTGCGCCCAAAGGAGTACCGGAAGCACCGCCAACGCATAGGCAAAGCACTGGAAGGCGCGGATGGAGAAGTTGATCTCCATCAGACTGTGACCGTTCATCAGCACCCACGCCGCCAGCAGCATGGGCGCAAGGGCCGCCTCCTCCCGTCTGCGCAGGGCCGAAACGCACAAATATCCCACGCCCAGCATCAGCGCAAGGAAGGCGGCAAGGCCCAGAATTCCCGTCTCGCACAGAACTTGCAGCACCTGACAGTGGACATACCTGCTTTCATAGGCAAAGGGCTGCACCGAGCGGTAGAGATTTTCCGTGGCGCCAAGGCCATGGCCGATGATCGGGCTCTGGCAGAAGATGGTCACGGCGTCCTTCATGTACTGGAGCCGGGCCCATGTGGAAAAGCTGCCGGAAAGGCTGTCCTGCAAACGCTCGGTGACAAAGGTGGGCAGCAGGGGGTAATTGAGCTTGAGAGATACGCCATTCGACAGGGTGAGGGAGCGGACCTCCGTTCCCTCCGGCCCCCGGAGGGCCACCATCACCGTGCCGTCCGCGGGCACGTCGAAGGAAACGCCGTCCGCGCTGCCGTCATAGAGGACCTCCCACTGGTTCATCAGGGCGCCTGTACGGTCCCGCCACAGCACCTGAATGCTGGCAACCTCCGCGTCCCAGTCGCCGGAGAGGGTGTAGCTGCCCTGCTGCAAACTGACCGTGCGCTCGAAGCGCTCATACTGCCCGGAGATATGGCCCGGCCCGGTGACGGTGAGCGCCGCCGCAAGATACGCTGCGCACACCACGCCCACCGCGATGACCGTTCCCGCCGCCACGCGCCCATGGCGGGCGCACAGGGGCAGCAGATAGCGCTCGGCCGCGCCTGTCAGGGCGAAGATCACGATGCCGGAGACCACCGTCAGCACCGTAGGCAGGAGATTGCCCGCCCGGATGCCCCCAATGGCGGGGATGGACAGCGCCACCACCGCCACGGCGGAAGCCGCCATGCGGAAAAACAGGGAAAGGCGCTGCCCCTTCCCCGCCGTGAGCAGCCAGAGCAGGCAGGCCGCCGCAAAAAACAGCATGGTGCCCCGGCTCATGGAGAGGAAGAACGCCTGCGCGTTCACGCCCAGCAGCAAACAGCCGAGAAGCTTTCCCCACCGCTTTTCCGTCTGCTGCCCGCTAAGGTGCAGCGAGACCAGCGTTCCCAACCCCAGAATGCAGCCGGAGACGTTGGCGTCGTTATAAATGCCGTTGATCCGGGTCAGGCTCTCGGTTTCCAGGATCGTGGTGAAGTCCGCGCCCAGCAGGTGGCTCAGGCCGTTGAACGCCGAAAACAGCGGCCCGGGCACGGCGGCGTCCACGCTGACAAGGCCGATCACGGCGCTGACGGCGGCGAAGCCCCACAAAAGCCCCGGCACATCCTCCCGGTCATACCGGGCCAGTAAGATCACCGCCAGCGACGCGGCGGCCAGAAAGCGGTAATACTCTGAAACAGCCGTGGTATCAAAAGGGGAATAGATGGCGGCGGCCCCTTCCAGCACCATGAATGCCAGAAGACCCACCACCGGAAGGCACAGCCGGGCGCGAAAGCGGGCAATGGGCCGCTTCCCAATCAGGCTCACAAAGGCCAGTACGCAGAGCACCATGCTCATGCGCCCGGTCTGCACCGTCATGGCAAGAAACAGCAGCAGCGCGAAAACGACGGCCTTCACCGCCGAACGCTTCTCATTTCCCTGCAAGACGGGTATTTTTTCAGGTTCCATCTGCGGTTTTTCCTCCATAGGCTTTGTAGGTCTTTGCTTCATAGGTTCCTCCGGCAGCGCCATTAGGGCGCTGTTTTTTCACATCGAATTTGTCAGTCCGAAAGCCACGTGGGCACGGAGAGATGCTGGCTTTTGCCGCCCTCCCGTCTGCTCTCCGCTCCGCCGGACGCTTTTTCTTCCCGGGTGATGCCCAGCCGCGCCAGCTTTTCCGTCTGTGCCGCGGAGAGCTTGCCGCCCTTCAGCGCGGTGAGCTGCCGCTGGAGCCAGGTGTCCAGCCGCTTTCCGTTGGACGCTTTGTATCCGCTGGGCAGGCGCAGGCCGCCGTGCTGCTGGAAATAGGCCAGCACCTCGGCATACTGGGCGTTCCACGCTTCGCTCTGCTGGCCCTGCCAGTCCATGCCCAGCTGCTCCAGCCGTTGGATCTGGGCGGGCGTGAGGTGCTTTCCCTTCCGCTTGCCCCGGTAGATCTGCCGCTGCTCATCCAGCCACTTGCCAAGCCAGATGCCGTTTTCCACGTATCCCACGGGAATTTGCAAACCCCCGTGCCGCTGGACGTAGGCTTGCGCCATCTGAAAGCGCACCTCCCACGCATCGCTCTTTTCCCAGACCATCCCCAGCGCCGTCAGCCGGGCACGCTGGTCCTCGGTAAGGGTCTGCTTTTCCCGCTGGTAGAGGAGCCAGCGCCCCAGCGCGTAGCCCTCCGGCGTTTTGTAAGTGGGCGGCACGTTCAAGTCCCCATGGGATGCCCGGTAAGCCGCGGCGGCTTCATAGCCCCGCTCCCACCGGGAGGCTGTCCGGCGCAGCCACACCATGCCGAGCCCGTCCAGTGATCGGACCTGCTCTTCGGAAAGGCCCTCCACCCTGCCGCCTGCTTCCCGGGTGCGGCGCAGCTGGTCCAGCCACGCCCCCAGGTGCACACCGTCCTCGGTGACGTACTCCGGCGGAACGTCCAGATCGCCATGGGCGGCCCGATAGCCCTCGCAGGCGGCGTAATACTTTCGCCACAGCTTGTCCGACACCGTCCAGACCATCCCGATGGCGTTCAGCGCCTGCACGCGCTCTTCCCGCAGGGGTTTTCTTCCCTCCGTGCTCTGCCGCACCCGCAGGTTGGAAAGCCAGCTGCCAAGGTGCACCCCGTCCTCCGTCACATAGCGGACGGGGACGTTCAGGTGGCCGTTTTCTTCAAAATAGCGCTTTGCCGCGGCGTACTGCCTTTCCCACGCCAGCTCCCGCTGGTTTTCCCAGCGCATGCCGATGGCATCCAGCCGCTCCACCTGCTCCGCTCGCAGGCCCTCCGGCTCCTTGCGGCAGTTCCGCTGGGCGGCGATCCACTGGCCCAGCGAATAGCCCTCTTCCGTTTTGTACCAGTGGGGCACCTCCAGATCGCCGTGGGCGGCGTAATAGGCCGCCGCCTGCTCATACATCAGCTCCCATGAGGCGGCAAGCACCCGGTCCAGCTGCCCGAACAGCGCCCGGCAGTCCTTCACCTCGTCCACGATCTCAAAGCGCTGCTGCCGGATGTCCGAGGCCATGCCCTGTGCGCGCAAATGCGCGGCAGCCTGATCCATCTCCTCTTCCACCGTGCCGATGCTGTTGAGGTTTTCAATGTTCAGCACCACGTCAAAAATGACCGGGTGCTCCTTGCCGTTTGCGGTAAGGGCCCTGCCGATCTGCTGCTTATAGATGATGGGCGAGACCGTGGGCCGCAGCAGGATCACACCGCTGACGCCGTCCACGTGCACCCCCTCGTTGAGCATATCGATGCAGTAGAGCAGCTTTAAGCTGGGGCTTTCATCGGCCTTGAACGCCGCAAAGGCCGCGTCTGTGCCCGGATCGTCGGAATAGGCCGTGTAAAGATGCAGCGAAGCGTTGACCCCGCCAAACCACTCCGCCGCTTTTTCCTGCATCCTGCGCATATGCTCCGCGTTTGCGCAGAAGACGATATACTTTCCGCCGGGGTCCTCCATGTGCCGCGCAAAGACCTGCGGCATCGCGTCCGCCCGGTCCAGCGCGCGGCGCAGGGCGTTGATGGTCCCCTGCGCCCGGGCGCGCACCACCCTGCTGCCCGTCCAGCGGAGCTTTCGCGCATAACGCTGAAAATCCTCTTCATAGCTGTAAACCGACAGCACATATTTCGGCGTGCGGAGAATGCCCCGGACGATGGCTTCCCCCAGCGTCATTTCCGAGGCGATGCAGCCGCCGAAAAGCTCCTCGGCCATGTCCCGGCGGTTGTCCAGATACCGGATATTGGTCGCCGAAAGGCCCAATACCTGCGCGTGGGGATGCCCGTCCAGCAGCCGCCGGACGCCGCGCCCCCACAGCTCCGCTCCACAGCGGTGGAACTCATCCAACACCACATAGTCCGCCCGCAGGGCGTCTATGTCCGCTTCCTCCATCCGCATGAGTCTGGTATAGGTCAAAAATGTGACGTTCCCCGGCGCGTCGGCCCCGGAGGCCGTCAGATTTTCCACCTGTGTTTTATAAATGTATTCCGAAGGGGACAGCCAGCAGACGGATGCCGCCGGGTGCTCCTCGCACAGTTTAAAGGCGATAAAGGATTTCCCTGTCCCCGTGGGGTGGATCACCGCTGCCCGTCCGGTTTTCTCCAGCAGCGCGGCAGCGGCCTGATAAGCCCGCTCATTATGCGGAAACAGTGCGATCATCTGCTGCGCCTCCCCCGTTGTGCGCGCCGACGGCTGAGGAAACAAAGAGGTATCGTTCTTTTCCTCTGGAAAAGAACGCAGCGCCGGCGCTGCGAAATTGATATGATATGCCGCAAAAGGGCAGAATCCATGCGTACTGGTATCTTACATCAATTTTCAGACCGATTCAACCCATTCCGGCCTTTTTCCGGTTTTTTTATTTTTCGTTCATATCTTTGCGCTGTGGGGTATAATCGGGACCGCCGAACAAGGGGGGCTGCCGCGATGGGCGGGGCCGCGCAGCGGCAGCTTTTTGGACTGCGCGGCAGACAAAAAGCAAGGCATTAATCAGGCTGTTGATCAGTCCATGCAGACTTTTCGACAGCCTGCCATGAAGTGCACCTCATGGCGGCAGCGCCGCAAACCCGGTACAATTCCCCCGAATTCTGTCGAAATGGGGGAGAATGTGTTGCGGGATCATGACAAACACCTTTTACAGGAATTTCTTTCCGAACAGATCGGTCAATTTCGCGCCGCGCACCACTACACGCAAGAACAGATGGCCGAGCGGCTGCGCGTCTCTCCCCGCTCCTATATCGATCTGGAGCACAACAAGTTCGGCTGCTCCGCGCTGACGCTGATCTCGTTTCTCCTGCTGCTGGACGGCGAGCAGGTGCTCTCTCTACTGGCGGCGGTGCGGCGGCTGCTGAAAAAAGGCGACCAGCATGACGCGGCCTGAAACGGTGCCGCGGGTGCGGATCTACGACCTTTTATATCGGCTGGGGCTGCGGGCTGTCTCCACGGATTTTTTCTACACGGCCCATGCCGTATCTCTGGCTTTGGAGCGCGCTTCCCTGCTGTTCGGCGAGCAGCGGCTTTATCAGGAGGTGGCCGCGCTGTACCGCTCCACGCCCCAGCGGGTGCGCGGCGGCATCGGGCGGTGCGCTGCCGCCGTCTGGGTGCGCCGCCGGGGGATGCTTTGCCTCATCGCCCGCAGGAAGCTCACCCAATGCCCCTCTCCGGTGCAGTTTCTCACCATCCTTGCCGCCTATCTTACGGAGGATTATGCCGCCTAGGGCGCGGGAAAACCGGGCAGGAAACGCCCATTGTGAGAAGGTTTCGGCGCAGATATATCCATAATAGGCGTATTGCTGATAAAAAATGCCCCCGTGCGCTCCGGTGAAAATTGGAGCGCACGGGGGCATTTTCTGTCAGGCGGAAGCCTGCCGGGATCAATACATCGCCGTTCTCGGCTTTCCGCTGCCGTCCTTTTCCTCGATCTCCTCCGGGATGAAGAGCCGCTTTTTCCGCCAGCTTTCCAGAATACCGTGGCAGTAGTTCCAGTTCAGCCTGCCGCAGTGGAGCATGGTCCGATCGTAGGCCATTTCGATGCTCTCCGGGGGAAAGCCCCAGTCCAGCCAACAGGTGATATATTTTTCGTCCGTGGCGGACCAGCGGTCCACTGGCCGCTGCATCCGCTGGCGGACCTCCCGCACCGTCTGCTCCCGAAGGCCCGCGCGATACACGGCGGCCACGGCGTCCTCCCGGGTGCGGACGCCCAGATGCGCCCACTCCAGCCCCACCTTTTCCACCCGCTTTGCCGAGGGCCGGGGTTCCCCCCGGAGCACGGCCTCGTCATAGCACTGCGCCGCCAGCAGCTCGATGGCCTCCGGCGACATGGCGTGGAAGTCGTAGAGCTCCGTCAGTGCGCTGAGGTCCTGGGTGGGCAGGCGGCGGCCCACCGCCCGCTCCACGGTGTGGACGCTGCGGGCAAAGGCCGGATCGGCGTCCATCCGCTGCCGGATCTCCGGCAGGCCGTATTTCCTGCGCTGATTTCCGGGTCTTGGCAACACGGCCGCGGACGGGCGCAGGATGTCCGCGCTCACCAAAGTCTCCATGGCCTGCGCGATCCTGCGACGGTCCCAGTCCAATTCTCTGCCGCAGAAATAGGGAGAGACCTCCCCCCCATGGTGCAAAATGGCCTGATACAGCGCCGCGGCGTCACCTTCCAGCGGTTTTAACAGCATGGTCTCTCCCCCCCTCCTAATCGTTCTGCTGACAGTATACAACAACGCGGGGAAATTTTCGATGGTTTTTTCCGCGCCGAGGGATTCTTTTTTTGATTTTTGTGACGGCTGGATTTTCGCTTGTTAATTTTTTAACTTTATCGATTATGTTCCTCTTTTTTTATGGATGACAGCATCCGACAGGAAGTTTTTGCCGTCAGATGGTATGATCAGGCAGTAAGAGCGTCTTATTTTTTTGTTCGGAGATAAGAAATCGCGAATTTACAGGGACCATCTCATTTGGGTTTGGCATCCTGTGGACGCAGTTTATAGGGACCGTGTCATTTGGTTTTAACCGTCCGGCAGGGCACATTTACAGGGTCCATGTCATTTGGGTTTTGCAAAACAGGAGACCGGGAGGCGAAAGTATGCATATTCCGGTTTTCATCAGAAAAATCCCCGTGATTTTTCCACTTCATATTGACATCTCCCGCAAAAAACGGCTATAATGACAGCAGGAAACAACCACTGCGCGGTGGGAAAAACGCGCAAAATGGAGGCTTTTTATGGCTCTGATCCTGACGACCGCCATTGAAAAGGGCGGCACTGGCAAAACCACCACGGTGGTGAATCTGGCGGCATTGATAGCCGCCGAGGGAAAACGGGTCCTGGTCGTGGACATGGACCAGCAGGCCAACACCACGTACATGCTGACCCAGCACAAAAAGGCGGAAAACTTTTACAAGGGCCACGGGCTGGTCAACATGCTGATGAACTTTGACCTGAACGAAATGGACCTGAAGCCCTACATCCATGAGACCACTGTGTCGGGCGTGCACATTTTGCCCAGCACCGCCCAAACCCCCCGGGCCGTCCACCAGCTGGACCTGCTTGCAGACGAGTACAAGCTGAAAAATTACACGTTTTTGATCCACTGTCTAGCTAACGTCAACGACGACTATGATTTTATCGTCATCGACACGCCGCCCGCCCGGGACAATCTCACCATGAGCGCCCTGTTCTGCGCCGACGAGGTTTTGATCCCCGTCCGGTGCGACAACTTCTCGCTGGAGGGCTTTGAGACCACCATGGCCATGATTTTGGATCTGGAAAACCGGGAAGATGTGCAAATCGACATTCTGGGCGTGATTCTGACGCAGGTGGAGCGGACAGCCGCCGTGAATCTGGTGCGCCAGATGTTTGAGGAAAACCCGGAATATGCCGAAGTCCTCTTCAAAACCGGCATCCGCAAGGGCAGCGCCGTGCCGGAGAGCACCATTGCCGCCGTGCCTGTGGTGCTTTACGCAAAAAAATCCAATCCCGCACAGGATTATACCCAGCTCTGGAGGGAGATCAAACAGCGGCTGGCAGAAAAGGAGGGGGAATAATGGGAAAGCTGGACAAGCTGAAAAGCAAAATTCCACAGGGTTCGCAGGAGCTCTCCACCAAAAATCACCTTGCCAAAACGGAAATTGCCATGTCTTTTCAGAATGAAGGCACGGAATTGAGCCGTATTCTTTTGAAAAACATTCAATTCAACCCCCACAATCTCTGGTCCCGGGATGATGATGACGAGAGTATCCAGCAGCTGGCGGACGCCATCGAGCGAAACGGCCTGCTGCACAACATCGTGGTGAGCCAGCGGGAGGACGGCACGTATCTGCTGCTCTCCGGCGAGCGCCGGGTAAAGGCCCTGCGCCTGCTGCAAAAAAAGGAGCAGGAAAGCGACCCCACCGGAAAGCGGCCCCGCAAGTGGGACCGGGTGCAGGCCCAGACCTACACCGGGCTGGACGAGCTGTCCGAGCTCATCATTCTGGACGAGGCCAATATCATGGTGCGGGGCCTTTCCGGGGACGCCAAGACGCTGCAAGCCTGCATTTCCCGCTATCTGGACAATTTACAGGCCAAATTTCACGTGGATCGGGCCGCGGCCGAGGCCTATTTCAAGTCCCGCACCCAGATGACGGACTCCACTGCCCAGCGGTACACCCAGTTTGACAAGGAATTGATCGACGACGTGAAGGCCTTTTTCCAAAACGGCACCATTTCCCACGGGCAGGCGCTGTCCCTGTGCCCGCTGACTGACGCGGAGCAGGCGCTTTACGTGCAGGCTGTCAATCGGGCCATCCAGCTGGCAGGGGGAGACAAGGTACTGGCCCGGACCTACATCACCCGCGTCACGGACCGGGCCGCGCAGGCTACCCGCATGACTAGCGGCCGGGACGAAGAGCTCTCCCGCCTGATGGAGACCATCGTCACGCCCATCCACGCCGCCCCCACCGGGGATGTGGCCGTCCGCACCCAGAAGGCCACTTTGATCCGGAAGTACGACAAGGTCGCCTTTGACCTCTCGAAGATCACCGCCAGCAAGCGGCGGCTGAACTCCCTGCGGAAAATGGATGCCGCCGACGGGGACGGCTCCATTGTGGAGTGCCTTGACAAGCTGGCCCGGGAGGCCGCGGAACTGGCGGACCTCCTGCGGAGCGGGCAGTAATGGCCCGGCCCAGAGGCCCGGAGCAGCGCGCCCCTGTGAAAATGCGGGTGAATGTGGGCCTGATGGAGCGGCTGGAAGCGCTGGCAAAGGACCGCGGGTGCTCCGTGCCTAAGCTGCTCTCCCGCATCATGGAGGAAACGGTGACGGAGCTGCCGCCGGATTATCAGCTGCACGAAATGACAGATGTCTACACCCTGACCAAAAACCACGCCCTGCACCTCAGCGGCGGGCGCATGAATGTATATCTGTTGCCGGGGACACAGGGGGCCATGGTGGAGTTGGCCCGACAGAGGAACGCATCCATCGGCGCCATCCGCACCAGCTTTCTGCTGGACTATCTGGACGCAAGAGGAATGCTTTAAAAAAGGAGCGCCTGACAGGGGCGCTCCTTTTTTCGTTAGACAGGTGACTCCATCACTTATCTGACGTAGATACGCTTTGCCCTGTGTCTCGCATCTGTCGCGGCAGAAAATGGTTTTCCATTCTTCTCCGTCTTCAGATGCAAAACTCTGCGATGTCTTTTTCATGAGCCAATACGTGCGCCTTATAAGCAGCTATTTACAGGGACCGTCTCATTTGGGTTTTATATTGGCATGGAGTACAGATGTTCGGAGCAGTTGGCAGAAATAGAACAGATGTTCGCACCTTGTGATAAAAGTGTACTCCAAAATAAAAAAAATCTTCTCTTTCAAACCAGCCCGATCGACTGCGGCCCCATAGGGCCGTCAGTCGGTTTTCCTACTTTTAGAAGACTTTTTGTATTTTATTATTTTTATTTAATATGTATTATCCCCCTTAAAACGAGGTTTGTATCTCGTTGGTACGAGGTTTGTATCGTAGATAGACGAGGGCTTTATCTCTATGAAACGAGGTTTGTATCTTTTGATACGAGGTCTTGATCTCTCATAAGGATCGACATTCGCCGTGATTTACGAGGTCTGGGTCACGATTTGACTACTGAAAATATACCCCAAAAACGGGAACTTTATACAGGAAAACAGCACAAAAAGAGTGAACTATTTCCCTGTTTCAGGACAATTCCAAGGTGCTATGATAAGGGTGCGCCGATGATATGCGAGGTTTTGATCTTTTCATGAAAATTGTTCTGCCCACGAAGAGCGTCGCGGGGCAGGATTTTCCCGTGAATCATGCCATCAAAGGAAGGATGTACGAGGTCTGTATCTCAATCAATCGTTCCATATATGGTATGATGTACGAGGTTTGTATCTCAAACATTCGTTCCATATGTGGAACGATATACGAGGTCTGTATCTCGAATGATCGTGCCATCAATGGAACGATATACGAGGTTTGTATCTCAATCGATCCTTCCATATGTGGTATGATATACGAGGTTTATATCTCTCCGGGCGTTCATCAGGCGCGCAAATCCTGCCATTTCTGCCGGGAACGGCGCCGATAAGACGGCGGAAAAGGGAGCGGCGCAGCCCTTGAGATCAAAACCTCGTAAATAGAAATGATGGAAAACTGCACAAATTCATATAACGAATGTCGGCACATATTACAAAAATCCACCAAGATCTTGGGACTTTTACCTGCCGCTATGCGGAGAGAGGAGGTCCGCAGGCGGGAAAGAACGGGCGCCGGGCAGGAAAAGAGAGAAATCCACACGAAAGGAAAACTCCTTTACAGAGAAGAAAAATCCGTACATTTTCAAAAAAACAGTGGGACAAACCTGTCAGAAGAGAGATACAAACCTCGTAAATCGGCGGATCTTGTGACATTCACCTCGTAAATCGTTCAAAAAACCAAGTACAACGTCTATCAAACGATCAAAACCTCGTAAATAAAAACAGGGCGGCTTTCGGAGAGATCAAAACCTCGTAAATCGTCGAAGAGAGATATAAACCTCGTAAATGAAAGGCGGGCTGTGGGCAGACACCGCCCGGACACGAACTTCGAAAAACAAGGTTGACACTTTTTCGAAGATAGAATATGATAGAGAGACAAGCTGGAAAAAGGCGAAGGAGAAGAGCATGGAAGAAAAAGAGACGCACTCTCCCGGCGGGGCCTCTGCCGGGCAGGCCAATTACACACTGGTGCAGGAGGAGCGGCCTGCGCGGAGAGAGCGGACCGGAGAAAACGGCATCGCCATCCGTTACAGCAAGGATTTTAATATCGTGCAGGCCAACGAGCTGCTGCGCAGCAAGCAGTCGGACCTGACGCTGATGGAGTCGCGGCTGATCCGGCTGGCCATCTCCCAGATCATGAAGGGGGACAAGGACCTGCGGACCTATCGGGTCAACGTGTCCCAACTGGCGGACTTTCTGGAGCTGCCCAAAACCAATGTCTACCGCTCCATGCAGGACATCAACATCAGCCTGATGCAGCGGGTCATCTTCATCCGGGATAAGGAAGTGCCCACCCAGAAGGGCAAGCCCAACTACAAGATCCTGCACTGGCTCAGCAGCGTGGAGTATAAGGACGGGACGCTGACCTACCGCCTCAGCGACGAGCTGAAGCCGTATCTCATCGGCCTGAGCGAGATGTTTACCCTCTACTCTTACGACAGCATCATCAAGCTGCCCACCAACTATTCCATCCGCCTTTTCGAGCTGCTGACCAGCTGGGTGAATATCGTCATCAAGGGGGAGAACACTCCGGCGTTCCCGGATATCCCCACCGAGCCGGACGAGATCGTGCTCTCCATCGAGTATCTGCGGGATTTCTTCGACTGCAACGATAAATATAAAAGCGCGGGGGACTTCATCCGCAACGTCATCGAGGTGAATCTGGGCTTTATCAATCAGGATACCAATCTGAAAGTCACCTATCGCAAGCATAAAAAGGGCCGCTCCATCACCCATGTGATCTTTAAATATGAGAACACGTGGAACAACGACCCCAAGGCGGAGGAGCACAACCACCAGATGCTGGAGACCATCCGCAGCATCAAAAACGGCGAGCCTGCGCAGTTTGAAACGGATAAAGAGGTCATTACATTCTAACCGGAAACGGCAAAAGATAAACAGGCCGGGGAAAGTTTCCCGTGAAAACGCCATGGTATGGGAAGACCGTTCCAATGGGCGGTAAAGGAGCGAGGATATGAACACATCCATCAACTTCAATGAGAAAAAGGGCTTTATCTGTGATATGGACGGTGTCATCTATCACGGCAACCGGGTCCTGCCGGGGGTGGCGGAGTTTATCCAGTGGCTGCATGAGGAGAAGAAGGAGTATCTCTTCCTCACGAATAACAGCGGCTACACGCCCCGGGAGCTGCACCAGAAGCTGGAGCGCATGGGGCTGGACGTGCCGGAGGAGCACTTTTACACCAGCGCCTTGGCAACGGCGGCATTCCTGCGGGAGCAGGCGCCGGGCTGTTCGGTGTTTGCCATCGGCGAGGCGGGACTGCTGAATGCCCTGTATGACGCCGGGCTGACGATGAACGACGTGAACCCGGATTATGTGGTCGTAGGCGAGGGGCGGTCCTATTCGCTGGACACCCTTACCAAGGCGACGAACCTTGTGCTGCGGGGCGCGAAGCTCATTGGCGCGAATTCCGACGTTTCCGGCCCCATTGAGGACGGCATCGCCCCCGCCTGCCGTGCGCTGGTCGCGCCCATCGAGATGGCGACTGGGAAGCAGGCGTATTTTTGCGGCAAGCCAAATCCGCTGATGATGCGCACGGGGCTTAAAATGCTGAACTGCCACTCGGCCGAAGCAGTGATGGTGGGCGACCGGATGGATACCGACGTGATCTCCGGTCTGGAAAGCGGAATGTCCACAGTGCTGGTGCTCTCGGGCGTTTCTACGCGGGAGACGCTGAACACCTATGCCTACCGCCCCAGCGTTGTGCTGGACGGCGTAGGCGATATCGCGGCCCTCGCCAAAGCGGAGAAAAAATAATGGTGTGCCCCTTATAGGGGCCTGTACAGTAAAACGCCTCTGTCAGCCGACAGAGGCGTTTTCGATAAGCTTATGCTTCTACTGCAAATCTTGAATGGGTGAAGATGCACGGCGTGTCATGCGATACGGGTGGTCACTGGGGGCCAGCAAAAAATTTATGAAAATTTTGAAAAACCTTGTAAGAAACGGGACTTTCAAAGCATTTAAGAAATAGAGACCTTAAACTCCTTCTCGAAAAAGTGACACAGTCACTTTTTCGAGAAACTTGAAAAGGTGGTGGAGCTGATGCTGGCGATTCTTTTAGCCGCATTGGAAAGCGAAGCAGACAAGCAGAAATTCACGGACATTTACACGCAGTATCACCCGCAGATGGAGCAAACGGCGCTCCGCATTTTGAAGAACCAGCATGACGCCGAGGACGCCGTGCAGAGCGCATTTCTGCAAATCATCCGGCATTTTGAAAAAATTGATCAAATTCCATGTGAGAAATTGCCCTTCTGGATCATCTGTATAGTGAAGAACGAAGCGATCGCGATCTTGCGGAAGAATCAGCGGACGGTGCAGTTGGAGAACTGGGACAGCTTTGCCGCGGAAGCAGAGGATGTGACGGACTATCAGGCGCTGGTGGAGCTGTTTTCCAGACTGCCGGAGACCTACCGGACCGTGCTGGAAATGCGGATGCTGCTGGGCTACACCGGAAAGGAGATCGCCCGGCGCCTTGCCATCTCAGAGACGGCGGTCAACACCCGGTTTTTCCGTGGGCGCGCTCTGCTTCGGGAAATTGCGGAAAAGGAGGCGTTTCACCCATGACAGATCAGGAACTGGACACTTTGATGCGGCGCGTTCTGCTGGACGCCCTGAAATTGGACGCGGAAAACACGGCCGGAGACGAACGGGCCTTTGCAGCGACGCCCCGGTATCGGCGGCAGATGGCGGCGATGGTGCAAGACCCGCTGAAATGGGCGCGCAGGCGGGCGCGGCCAATATGGAAGGATGTGATACAAAAGGTTGCCGTGATTCTGCTGGTGTTCTCGCTGAGCCTGGGGAGCCTGATGGCAGTCAGCCCCACGGTCCGGGCCGCAGTGGTACGCTGGGTCGTGGAGTGGTACGAGACAAGCTGCGAGACAAACATTACCTATCGATATTCAGGAGAGCAGATCGATGGGGAAATGCCGCTCTATGAAATTATGGATTTGCCGGAGGGATATGTTGAAGATGAAAGTGAGCGGATAGAATGGCCGCATTATACTTCATTTACTTATTATAACCCGAACAAGGAAAACGATCAGGGAATTATTCTTGATTATATCTATATGGCACAGGGGGCAGCCGCTAATTTCCTGATAGACGATGATGACGAGATTATTCCGGTAACAGTGAATGGTCTGGAAGGGCAGCTCTTTTTGGCGAAGGACTGGGAAAATCGAAGAAGCGTCCTGACGTGGATCGACCCGGAAAATAATATTCAGTTATCCATCATGGCCGCTATGGATGCTGATAGCATTTTGCACATAGCCGAAAGCGTTTCCTTAGTCAAAACGGAGAAATAGATCGAATTTTCAAAATCGCGTAAGAAATCCCCCTGCCGTTTACGTTTTAAATAGTAGAAGCCCCATCCGACTGATGAAAGAAAAAAGGAGGAAGTTCTGATGAAAAAATTTGCTTCGTTCGCCGCGGGCATGGCGGTGATGCTTCTGGTCGTTTCTTCTGTTGGCAGCGTATCGGCAGCTTCCAGCCGCGTGGAATACAACAAGGCTGGAATTTCCCTGTTCGGTGAGGATAAGGTCCTTGCCGGAGAGCCCTACAAGGCCCCCAACGGACAGGAGGTCCCGTCGGTCATCACCTATGTGGATGTCACCGGGGGCACAACCAACTACCTTTCCATCCGCCAGATCTCCGAGCTGCTGGGCATCGAAGTCCGCTGGGACGGGCAGAAGAACCGGGTCAATCTGGGCGCAGACCCCGCGGACTATGTGGTGGTAGGCGGGAAAGAAGACGATGGCAGCATTCCCGTGGGCACCACAGAGTCGGTGCTGGGGACTGTCCATGGGCCGTTCACGGAGATCGATCCAGCCAAGGCTGCCGGCAAGTCCCTGACGGGCGTTCTTCAGGACAACACCAGGGTACAGACCACCTGCGGCTATTCGCTGGAGGGCACCTTCTACCCCGAGGACGGACAGTACATCGTGCTGACTGTGACCAACAACGGCTCCGCCACGCAGACGGTGATGGCTGGCCGGGCCCTGACGCTGGGCGGCTTTGAGAAATTCACCTCCGTGGACATCGGCGCGGGCGAGACATTGACCAGAGCCTTCACCATCGCGGACGGTGCGGAGGAGCTGGAAAGCACGCTGGCCTTCGGCGTCTACGCCAAGGGCGTTTCCGGCCTCAGCGACATTACCGTTTCTCTGAAGCAGTACAGGTAAAAAGCGCGGGAACCGCGCAGGGGAATGAGGATACTGCTGATGCAGCTGAGGATTTCACTGACGATGAAAAGGAGGTTTGCTCGATGAAAAGCAGAGCCGTAGGTATTTTGATGATGGTATTGCTCGTGATGATCGCCGCATTTTGCATGCTTGGCTTCAAGGGGCAGTCCAAAGAGGTGTATCTTGAGGATATGCAGGGCGAAACTCTGCCGGATGGAAGTGTGCGGTATGACCTCGGTGATGGTGATTTTGTCATAGAACCCCCTTCCGAGCCTGCACAGCCTGATCTTGGGCAGCCAGCAGCAACCCCGGCAGAACCGTCTGCCACTCCTGCGGCAAAGGGGACGGTAAAGACATTTGAATACGGTGAGCTGACTTTGGAAGTATCCAATGTCAAAGAGATCGGGCAGGGGAGCTGCTTTGACGGCATGGAAAACTGGGAATATGACGTCTATGTGGTGTATCCCGGGGCAGTTGTAAAGGTTCTGAACGCGGATACCTTTATAGATGAGGAAACCAATCTTTCCCATGCAAGCTGGGCGTTTCTGATGGCTGATGACGAACGGATCGACATTATGGATGGCATGGAGCCGCTGGAGATCACCGGAGAGGTGCTGGGGGTGTACGATACGGAATCGAGTGTATATGTGCTTGGCTTTGAAATGTCTGACGAGTAGCTTCATCCAAGCATCCATTCCTTTGTGCGGGGACCGTTTCCTCCGCATTGCGCGTATGAAAAGGAGATACCACATGAAAACCATGAAAAACATGGCGCTTTTGGCGCTGGCGGTGCTGCTTCTGGCGGTGCTGCTTCTGGCGGGCTGTCAGGCAAAGCCTGCCGCGGATGATACAGATAGTGAAGGTGATGCTGTCAGAGCATGGTTCACGGCAGAGGAGCCGAACTACGATCTTGTCCGCATTGCCCCCGTCAAGGATGGCGCATACGTTCTGCTCACGACCTTCACGCCGCCCGGCGTGGAGGAGGGCTACACCATGGTCAGGGCGTACATCGTGACTGCCGACGGCGACGGGTACACCGTGGATGCGCTGGAGGATGCCTACGGCCCCGGCAGCATCGGCTTTTCCGCTGAAGTGTTGGCCACGGAGGAGGTGACGGTCCTCTTCGGCGATATTGGCAGTTCGGTCTATGATCCTGCTGCGGACACCCGCAGGGACGTTACCTTTACAGAGGTCACCGCGAAGCTCGCGGACGGGGAAGCGGTCTCCGCCCCCATCCAGAACGGCGCACCCTATCTCCTCCTTCTGGACGCGGGGGCCGAAGTCTCTGACGCCGCGTTTCGGACGGAGGACGGGGAGTTCCTTTACTCCGCCTGCTATGGCAGGGGGCTGGAGAGCAGCACCGCCGCAGACCCGGGGATCAAAATTCCCGGTCTGCCGGAGCCGGACATCAGGGAGCAGTCTGCCCTTTATACGGACGCGGACATTCAGGCCGCCAGGGATGCCGTGGCCGCCTGCTTTGAAGCGGAGTTTCAGGACTGCACCCTGACGGAGCTCCGCTACCCCGGGGATGCGTTTGCCGACCTCTTCACCGAATGGGCGCAGGAGTGTGGCGCGGATGAGGCCATCGTCCTGTACTCGACCCTTACAACAGGCGCGGCCGATGTGGAGCCCAATACCACGTATGAAAACTGGCAGTGGGTATTGACCCGCAGCAACGGCGGCACGTGGGAAGTCAAGACATACGGTTACGGATAAAGTAAATATCAGGCTGAACAATGCAGAGCCTGCTTTCCAATTACCTTGGAAAGCAGGCTCTCAGTTTGTTAAAAGGCCTCGCAGAGTTTCGCGTCCGCAGACGCGAAAGCCATGGAATCCGTGTTCTGCCGCGACATGTGCGTGGCAGAACACACTCTGCGCGGAGCGTGTGTCGAAGTGGCCGCGTAGCGGCCATGAGGCACGGAGCGCAGCCACTTGGTCGAAACGCTCTGTGATGTAGTAAAATGAAGCTATCACATTACTGTGACCGTGTGATTGACGGACTGCCGTGCAAGACGCTGGGGCCAAAGCTCAAAGGTAAAGACGGTGCGGCGTTGGACGAGGCGCTGCGGATATACAATACTCTGCGGCACAGGATGGAAGAGCGTCGGAACCGTTATGAGGACGCTCCGCCAGACCAGCGGGAACGGCTGAAGCCCGTGAGCGATGCCCGCTATCAGGAATGGATCAAGGCAGCGGTCAAGGCCAGAGGACGGTATCTCAAAGGAAAAATTTCCGCATCGGATTTCCTGCGGGATATCGATACCTTTGGAGAATTGGAAACCTATGAGGTCGAGCAGGTGCCTCTGCCGGAGCCGGACAGCACGGCATGGCGGCAGAATATCAAGGGAAATCTGGACTTTGATCCAGCCACCAACTACAAGGGCTTCATGCTGCTGGACTTGAGAAAAGAAAACGCGGAATGGAAGGTTTGGACGCCGGAGGAACAGGCGGATATCGCCCGCGGCGGCCACGCCAGCCTGCGGGAGAAGTATCTGCAGAAGCAGCCGGATAGAAAAAACTCCAAAGAGGGAGACCAATGACCATTCCCCAACAGATGGAGTATGTACTGAGACCCAGAGAGTTGAACTTGGCAGTTACCACGGCATCGGCCAGCCGGACGATAAGGGGATGACCTTTCAGGAACTGGCTATCCGGCTCAACTACAACGGTCCCAGCGGCGCGGAGAAAGCGTATAAGGCCGCGCTGCGCAAATTGAAGTAGGTGCATACGGTCAATGGCTCTCCATTCAGAAAGCTATCCGCGCAGCCAAAGTGGAAGCAGAAACAAATGCAGAACACTATGCAACGCCGCAGCGAACATGCTCTAACAGCTTTTAGACCAGATATTTTTGAATAACAATCCCGCTTGCCTTAAACAGAAGTTAACCTTTTCATGGAAAATAGTTTTTTGCAAAGGGCAGGCCTAAGAAGTGGCAATACTCATTCGGTGCTTAAATGCGCAACGATGTGGTGAACCAGAGGGCATGATTTATCAGAAAGGTCGACTTTTGGACGGTACATAAAAAATCCCGCAAAATCCGGCGGCACAATTATATATCCCGTGGATTGCATAATTATGCTTTTATAATGTATAATTTTCCAAACGAACGACAAGAGAAGGGGGAAAGCAATTGAAACCAAGGGTATATATTGACGGAAAAGAGGGGACCACCGATCTCCAGATCTACGAACGCCTTTCGGCGCGGAGCGACATAGACCTTCTTCTCATCGACGAGGCCAAGCGCAAGGACCCCGCGGAGCGGAAACGGCTGATAAACGCTGCGGACCTGGTGTTTCTGTGCCTGCCGGACAAGGCGGCGGAGGAGACCGTGGAGTTGGCGGAGGACCCGGCGACAAAAATCATTGACGCCTCCACCGCCCACCGCACCGCCCCCCGGCTGGGTATACGGCCTTCCGGAGCTGGGCACCGCACAGAAAAGTGCCATCGCCCACGCCGGGCGGGTGGCGAATCCCGGATGCCACGCAACTGGATTTTTATCCATTGCCGCACCGCTGGTCAAGCTGGGCATTCTGCCTGCGGACTATCCGGTGACGGTCTACTCCCTCACCGGGGACTCCGGCGGCGGGAAGAAGATGATCGCCCAGTACGAGGACGCCGCCCGGGACGCGGCTCTTGACGCCCCCAGAATTTACGGCCTGAACCTGCGGCACAAGCATCTGCCGGAAATGCAGAAGATCGCCGGGCTGCTTTACCCGCCGGTGTTCAACCCCGTTGTGGACGACTACTACAAGGGCATGGCCACCACCCTGATGCTCCACAACCGCCTGCTGAACGGCACGCCCACGGCGGCGGCCTGCGACGCCGCGGCCCACGCCATCATGACCACCGACACTGTGAAAAAGGAGACCGCCGTGGAAACGGTGATAGGGGGAAAGACCGTCCGCATCGGCGGCATTGCCAAGGGCAGCGGCATGATCCACCCCAATATGGGCACCATGTTCTGCTTCCTGACCACGGACTGTGCCGTTTCTCCGGAGCTGCTGAAGGCCGCCCTGCTGGAGACCGCCAATGTCAGCTTCAACCGCATCAGCGTGGACGGAGACACCTCCACCAACGATTCCTGCATCGTGCTGGCCAACGGCCTGGCCGGAAACATGGCCATTGCGGAAAAGGGCGAAGACTATGAAGCTTTCCTGGCGGCGATGCAGGCTTTGTGTACGGAGCTTGCCAAGAAAATGGCCAGCGACGGCGAGGGGGCCAAGCACCTCATCACCTGCACCGTCAGCGGCTCCGCCAGCGTGAAGAGCGCCGAGACCATCGCCAAGTCCGTCATCTCCTCCACGCTGACCAAGGCTGCCATCTTCGGCGCGGACGCCAACTGGGGCCGGGTCCTGTGCGCCATGGGCTACTCCGGCGAGAACTTTGACCCGAACTAGGTGAATGTCCGCTTTGCCAGCGCCGCCGGGGAGGTGGCCGTCTGCGAAAAGGGCAGGGGCCTGGATTTTGACGAGGACCTAGCCAAGAGAGTCCTCACGGAGCATGACGTGGAAATTCTCATCGCCATGGGTGAGGGGAGCGGTCAGTGTACCTGTTGGGGCTGCGACATCACCTACGACTACATCAAGATCAACGGCGACTACCGCACCTGACACAAAAAGGAGCTGATTCGTATGTCATCCCACGCACAGCAGGCCCAGACCCTGGTGGAGGCCCTGCCCTATATTCAAAAATTCACCGGAAAGACCATTGTGGTGAAATACGGCGGCAACGCCATGATCTCAGAGGAGCTCCGCAGGGTCGTCATGAGCGATATTATCCTGCTGAGCTTGGTGGGCATCCGGGTGGTGGTCCACGGCGGTGGGCCGAAGATCTCCGATATGCTGAAGAGGCTGAACCACAAATCCCAGTTTGTGGACGGCCTGCGCTATACCGACGAGGAGACCATGGAGGTGGTCCAGTCCGTCCTCTGCGGCAAGGTCAACAAGAACCTGGTGGCCCAGCTGTTCCAGGCGGTCCAGCTGAACCCCAAGTACGGCCTAAGATAACCGGGGTGAACCCGGAGTCGGTGGAAAACGCCCTGATGAGCGGCTATATCCCGGTGGTGTCCACGGTGGCCCAGGGCATGGACGCCGACACGGCTTACAACATCAACGCCGACACGGCGGCGGCCCAGCTGGCCGTGGCCCTGCGGGCGGAAAACTGATTTTGCTGACGGACATCCGGGGCCTCCTGCGGGACCCCCACGTCGAGGATACCCTAATCCACGTGCTGCACACCTACGATGTGCCGGAGCTGGTAGCGGGAGGGGTCATCTCCGGCGACATGCTCCCCAAGATGGAATGCTGCGTGGACGCCATTTCCGGCGGCGTGGAGCGGGTCCACATCCTGGACGGACGCATTCCCCATTTCATTTTGATTGAGCTGCTGAGCGACAAGGGCATCGCCGGGGGCCTGCCCATGAGCGGCATCATGGCCGACGAGAAGTGCCGGAGCGTTCTGGGCTCCGGCAGCCACGCCACCACCTTTGACGCCAACCCGGTCTGCGTGGCGGCGGGCCTGCTGGTGCAGGAGACTCTGACAGACGATTTCCTGAAGGAGGTCCAGGCCAAGGGGGACTATCTGCGCAGCGCCATTGAGGCCCTGGACCTGCCCTGCTTCGGCAAGACCAGGGGCATGGGCCTGATGATCGGCATCGCCGTCAGCGATGGGTACAATAAGAGCGAAATCGCTTCCAGGCTCATCGAAAGCGGCCTGCTGGTGCTGACCGCCAGGCCCGGCATGCGGCTGCTGCCGCCCCTGAGCATCACCAAGGAGGAGATGGACCAGGGCCTTGCTATCATGGCGAAAACCCTGAAAGCCTGCTGAAATCGGCCGTAAAAATCGGCTTTTAGACGGTTTCTGCCGCTGTATACAGCTTTGCACAATTTCCACAAACGGACGTTTGTCCGCGTGGAGTGGATTCTACAGGCGTTGACCGAAAACAACGCAAAGTCGTTTAATCAGCCAAATGCGTATACAATTCCGCTGGATATTTTGTAATGTTATAGCGATTGACAAACGCAGAAAATGCCCTTATGATAAACGCAACACAAAGGCGTGTGCGCGGGATTTCCCGTTCACACGCCTTTTGCTATTTTCAGACCGAAATAAGGAGGAATCCCGATGAAAAAGAAAAACATGTTATCTATGATGCTGGCCGGCTGTCTGGCCCTCAGCCTTACCGCCTGCGGCGGAAAATCCGAAAGCAGCGGCGCGTCTGACAACAGCGCGGCATCCGGTGACAGCGGCACCATCACCCTGGGCATGATCGGCCCCCTGACCGGTAGCGTGGCTGTTTACGGCACCCATATCGAAAACGGTGTGAAGCTGGCCATTGAGGAGATCAATGCCGCCGGCGGCGTGACCCTCAGCGACGGCGCCCATCAGCTGGCTGTGGAGGTCAAGGATGACCAGGGGGATTCCACCGAGTGCGTCAACGCCATGAATGCCCTGATCTCTGACGGCATCCAGCTGGTGGTTGGCTCCGCCACCTCCGGCTGTACCTCCGCCATCACCTCCATTGC
>CAKSVQ010000023.1 GCA_934504065.1 uncultured Dysosmobacter sp.
CTTGTGATGGACATTGACGAGCAGAAGAAGGCCGCGGACAAAATCGACGCGGCGCTGACGCAGGCCCGCCTTGCCAACGCGGCCAAAACCTCGTTCCTTGCCCGGATGTCCCACGACATCCGCACCCCGATGAACGGTATTCTGGGCCTGATTGAGATCAATCAGGCCCACGCCGACGATGCGGACTTTACCGCCCGGAACCGGGAAAAGGCCAAGGTGGCCGCCAACTACCTGCTCTCCCTCATCAACGACGTGTTACAGCTGAGCAAGCTGGAGGACCCGGATGTCACCCTCTCCTACGAGGCATTTAACGTGCGGGAACTGGCGGAGGACATCCTCACGATCATCAAGCTGCGTGCTGTTGAGTACGGCGTCACCGTGGAATACGCGGAAGACGCCAACGTGTTTGCCTATCCTTACGTCTGGGGCAGCCCCCTTCACGTGCGCCAGATTTTCATCAACATTCTCAGCAACTCCATCAAATACAACAAAAAGGGCGGCAAAATCTCCTGCCGGATCTCCGCCGTTATGCCCTCTGCCAGCGAGATCGCCTATCAGGTGGTCATTGCAGACACGGGCATCGGCATGAGCGCGGACTTTCTCAAGCACCTGTTCGAGCCGTTTTCCCGGGAGCATGAGGGCGCACACAGCAATTATGAGGGCACCGGGCTGGGCATGTCCATCGTCAAAAAGCTGGTGGAAAAGATGGAAGGCACCATTGAGGTGGAAAGCACGGAGGGAGTGGGCTCCACCTTCACCGTGACCATCCCCTTTGCGCTGGCCCGGGAATCCGACATTCAGGTGGACGACGCGGAGCTGGAGCAGTGCGACCTCTCCGGCGTGCGCATCCTGCTGGTGGAGGACAACGATCTGAACATGGAGATCGCGGAGACCTTCCTGCGGGACGCCGGGGCCACCGTCACCAAGGCCTTTAACGGCCAGCAGGCGGTATACGCCTTTTCCAAAGCACCTGAGGGCGCCTTCGATATGATCCTGATGGACGTGATGATGCCCGTGATGGACGGCTATGAAGCCTCCCGGAGCATCCGCGGTCTGGACCGCCCCGACGCCGGAACGATCCCCATCATCGCCATGACGGCCAACGCCTTTGCCGAGGACGTGGAGGAATCCCGAAACGCCGGGATGAACGAGCATATCTCCAAGCCCCTTGACATTGGAAAGGTCAAAGCGACCATCGCCCGATACATCAGCCGCAAAAAACAGGGATGAATTCAAAAAAGTGACAAAGCCACTTTTTTTGAGGTAGATTCGCTTTACGTGTAAAACTTTCTTTTTCTATGCTTTCGCGTTTCCGAACGCGAAACTCTGCGAGGCTTTTTTTGACAAGTTGAAACGGCAAGGGAATTACACAAATCCCTTGCCGTTTCTTTTTATAATGCCGCCAAACGGGCAGATTTCCTTTCCCTGTCAGGCCAGCGGCTTGCCGCTGAACACCGGGAACACGCTGAAATCGCCGTAGTCCGCAATGCGCTCCATGCCGCGCAGGGCCTCCATATCCGCGTCGGAAATGGTGAAATCCACGGCGGCGTTGCTTGCCATGTGGCCGGGGTCGGCGGTCTTGGGCAGCGCCACCGCACCCAGCTGGATCACATAGCGGATGCACAGCTGTGCGGCGGATACGCTGTATTTTGCCGCCATCGCTGTAATGGCGGGATTTTTCAGCGCCTCGCCGTGGGCAATGGGCGAATAGGCCTCCACGCAGATGCCCTGCGCCTTGCAGAAGTCCACCAGCTCCATGTCCGTGTTGCTGATGTGCAGCAGGATCTGGTTGACCATGGGCCGCACGCGGCAGTCCGCCAGCAGGTTTTCCAGATCGTCCCGCAGGAAGTTGGACACGCCGATTACGCGCACCTTGCCTGCGCTCTGCGCATCCTCCAGCGCCCGCCAGACGGCCTTGTTCTCCTCAAAATAGCGCTTTTCCACCCGGAACTCGCTCCATGGCTGGGGGGAGTGGATGATCATCTGGTCCAGATAGGAAAGCCCCATTTTCTCCAGCGTCTCGTCAATGGACTTTGCCGCCGCTTCATAGGTCTTCAGCTCTGCCGCCACCTTGCTGGCAACGAACAGCTCCTCCCGGGCAACGCCGCAGGTGCGCACGCCCTCGCCCACGCCGCGCTCGTTGCCGTAGGCCTGCGCGGTATCGATCATCCGGTAGCCCAGCTTCACCGCCGCCCGGACGGCCTCCGCCGCCTTGTCATCATCGATAAACCACGTGCCAAGGCCCAGCTTGGGCACCGCTGCGCCGCCGGAGAGGGGATAGGTCTCGTTTAAAATCATAATTCAGTCCTCGTTCCAGATTTCTTTTGCCATGCGGAACACCGCCCACGCCTTGGGCCAGCCGCAGTAAAAGGCGGCATGGGTGACGATCTCGGCGATCTCCTCTTTGGTAATGCCGTTTTTCTTCGCGCTCATCAGGTGATAGCGGAAGCTCTCGTCCGTCAGGCCCTGCGCCATCAGCGCCACCACCGTCACCAGCGAGCGGTCCCGGAGGGAGAGCTGCTCTTCCCGGCTCCACACCTCGCCAAAGAGCACGTCATCGTTCAACTCCGCAAATTTGGGCGCAAACTCGCCCAGCGCATCTCTGCCCGCAGTCTGCTTTACAGCCATCTCTCTTCCTCCTTACAGCTTGTTGTATTCTTCGTCGGATACCGACTCGCACCACTCGTTTTTGCAGTTCTCACCGGGGACTTCCACAGCGATGTGGGAAAACCAGCTGTCCTTCTTCGCGCCGTGCCAGTGCTTGACCCCGGCGGGGATCATGACCACGCTGCCCTCATGCAGGCTGACAGCGGCCTTTCCCTCTTCCTGATACCAGCCCTCGCCCGCAGTGCACAAAAGCAGCTGGCCGCCGCCCTTTGTGGCGTGGTGGATGTGCCAGTTGTTGCGGCAGCCCGGCTCAAAGGTCACATTGGCGGCGAACAGGCCGCCCTTCGGGTCGGTCAGCGGATTCAAAAACGAATCGCCGATAAAATACTGGGCATAGGCCGTGTTGGCATTGCCCGTGCCGAACATATTCTTCTGTTCAAACGCTGCTTTTTCCTCATATTTCATATCAAAAACCTCCCTGATCAATCAAGCATTCTTCATTGTTTGATATTTCAGCCACACGGCTCCGCTGCCATACTGCCGCACATCGGTCAGGCGCAGGAGTGTGACCTCCCGCTCCATGGGCAGCCCGTCGAACACGGCGCACATCCCGCCGCGGCCGTCGATGCCCGCGCCCACAAGGATGCTGACCTCGTCCAGCAGTCCCGCCGCCAGGAATCCGGCGTTGATATGCCCGCCGCCGACCACGGCCATCCGCTCCACGCCGAAGACATCGGAAAGGATCGCGCAGGCGCGGCGCAGGTCCACCGCCTTTTCTCCGCAGGCGATCCAGGAAATGTGCTTGCGGTCCAGGTCAGCAAGATATTCCGTGCTTACCTGCTCGCTCGTCAGGATCAGCAGCGGCCGCTCGCTCTCCGCGCCGTCCCACAGCAGCGTGCCGCGGGTATCCACCACGACCTCGTACCCGTCCGCGTCCGCCGCCTTGGAATAGGCTTCCTTTCCCAGCGGCGTGACGGTTTCGCTTTGGAACACGCCGGGCTGCGCCATTTCCAGTTGGGCCGTCACCCGGCCGCTGACGCGGGTGGGGGCGTTCAGCGCGTCCAGCGTGTCGTAATACTCCTGCACGCCGGGCAGGTGCTCGGTCATGGCGCAGTCGATGCGCCCGTCCACCGAGGTCATCATGTGGCAGATGATATAAGGCTTGTTCATCGTACTCCTCCCGAAAAGGCTTGACAGCGGCAGGCGTCAGGCCTTATAGTTTTCTCAAAGCTTTTCTTAAAGTTCATGTCCACTCTATAACTTAAAGCTATGTTTAAGTCAAGAGGTCTTTGAAAATTTTTTGGAGGAAACCGCATGGTCTACACAGTGGGAGAAATGGCAAATATGCTGGAGGTGCCTGCCTCCACGCTCCGCTATTATGACAAGGAGGGGCTTTTGCCCTTTGTGGAGCGCTCATCCGGCGGCATCCGGATGTTCCGGGAGTCGGATTTCGAGTGGCTGCAGGTCATCAGCTGCCTGAAAAAGGCCGGAATGTCCATCAAGGACATCCGGCAGTATATCGAGTTGGCCCTGCAGGGGGACGACACCATCGATGCTCGGCTGGAGATGTTCCGCCGCCAGCGGGACGCCCTGCTGAGCCAGATGGAGCAGTTACAGCACACGCTGGAGACCGTGGAATATAAGTGCTGGTTTTACGAGACCGCCAAGGCGGCGGGCACTACCGACGCGCCCCAGCACATGAAAGAAGAGGACATCCCCGAGCGCTTTCGCAGCGTCCGCCGGGGACTGCGGCACTTGCCGCAGGAGTAACTTTCTCGCAAATGGCATCGCCATTTGCGAGAAAATCTGCCAAACAAGCGGCTTTGCCACTTGTTTGACAAAAGTCTCGCTGCGCTCTGCGCCTCGGTTGGCCGCTTACAGCGGCCAATTCGACGCTCACTCCGCGCAATGTGTTTTCTGCCACGCACATGTCGCGGCAGAAAACGAATTTAATGGCTTTCGCGTCTGCGGACGCGAAACTCTGCGAGGCTTAAAGACGAGGGTTTAAGAGGTTTGCAAAATTTTCTATAAATGATAGGAGGATGTACCATGGAACTGTTTCCGGAGAAGTTCGGATTTGGCTTTATGCGCCTGCCCATGCAGGGCGCTGAGGTGGACATTGACGAGACCTGCCGCATGGTGGACGCTTTTTTAGATGCGGGCTTCCACTATTTTGATACCGCCCACGGCTATCTGGACGGCAAAAGCGAGCTGGCGCTGAAAACCTGCCTGACAAGCCGCTACCCCCGCGAGCGCTATCTGCTCACCGACAAGCTCACCGCCGAATACTTCCGCAAAGAGGAAGACATTCGCCCGTTTTTCGAAAGTCAGCTGGCTGCCTGCGGCGTGGACTATTTCGATTTTTACCTCATGCACGCGCAGGGCGCGGGAAACTTCGGGCATTTCAAGGCCTGCCGCGCCTATGAGACCGCCTTTGCCCTGAAGGAAGAGGGCAAAATTCGCCACGTCGGCATTTCCTTCCACGACCGCGCCGAGGTGCTGGAAGAGATCCTGACCGAATATCCCCAGATCGAGGCCGTGCAAATTCAGTTCAACTATCTGGACTATGACGATCCGGCGGTGCAGAGCCGCAAATGCTATGAGGTCTGCTGCAAATTCGGCAAGCCCGTGATCGTGATGGAGCCCGTGAAGGGCGGGAATCTGGTGAACCTGCCGGAGGAGGCTCAGGCCGTTCTGGACGCGCTGCACGGCGGAAGCCCCGCCAGCTATGCCATCCGCTTTGCCGCGGGCTTCCCCGGCATCAAGATGGTGCTCTCCGGCATGAGCAGCCTTGCCCAGATGCAGGATAATCTTTCCTTCATGCAGGATTTCCAGCCGCTGAATGCCGCGGAACTGGACGCGGTGGAGCAGGTGCAGGCTATTTTCCACAGCAAGCACCTTATCCCCTGCACCGCCTGCCGCTACTGCACCGCCGGATGCCCCAAGCACATCTCCATCCCCGATCTGTTCTCCGTGATGAACACCAAAAAGCTCTATGGCGACTGGAACGCGGACTATTATTACAGCGTTGTCCACACCGCGCCGGGACGCCATGCCTCCGACTGCCTGAAATGCGGCAAGTGCGAAAAGGTCTGCCCCCAGCACCTGCCTATCCGCAAGCTTTTGGAGGATGTGGCGCAGGTCTTTGACAAAAAAGACGCCTGAGTGAAAACCGCCCCATGCCCGGAAAGGAGGGCCCCATGCCCCGCAGCAGCAACCAGAAAACAAAGCTCCTCTACCTTGCAAAGTTCTTAACGGAGCGGACCGACGAGCGCCACAGCCTGAAAACCCAGGAGCTGATCGACCTGCTGGCGGGCTGCGGCATCCCCGCCGACCGGAAAACGCTTTACACGGACATGGAGGAATTGCAGCGCTTCGGGCTGGACATCGTGGTCCACCGGGAGGGGAAAAGCAACGCCTACGCGCTGGCCTCCCGGGAATTTGAGCTGCCGGAGCTGAAGCTGCTGGTGGATTCCGTGCAGGCCGCCCGCTTCGTCAGCGAAAGCAAGTCCCGCGCGCTGATCAAAAAGCTGGAATCGCTGGTCAGCGTCCACGAGGCAAGGCAGCTCCATCGGCAGGTCATCGTCTCCGGCCGGGTGAAAACGGGCAACGAAACCGTGTATTACAGCGTGGATACCCTCCACACCGCCATCAACGCCAATGTGCAGGTCACATTTCGGTATTTCCAGTGGGACCTGCACAAGCAGATGCGCCTGCGCCGCGCTGGCGCGCTTTACCGCGTCAGCCCGTGGGCGCTGGTCTGGGAGGATGAAAACTATTACCTCATCGGCTATGCCGAAGGGGCCATCCGCCACTACCGGGTGGACAAAATGCTGCACCTGCGCCTTGACGAAGCCCCCCGGGAGGGGCAGGAGGCCTTTCACGATCTGGAGCTGCCCCAGTATTCCAACAGTCTTTTCGGAATGTTCGCCGGGAAAATACAGGACGTGGACCTGCTTTGCGCCAATGAGCTCATCGGCGTGATGATCGACCGCTTCGGCCCCGCCATCCCCGTCCGCACCGTGGACGAAGACCACTTTGCCACCCGCGTGCACGTGTGCGCCAGCAGGCCGTTTCTCGGGTGGATCTTCTCTCTGGGCGGCGGCGTGCAGATCACGGGGCCGGAGAGCATGGTGGACGCCATGCGCATGGAGGCGCAGCGGCTGGCCCGGCAGTATCCCTCCACGTAAAACCCATACCGCAAAAAATGGTAACGTCCCTCAACCTTTCACTCCGGTTGAGGGACGTTACCGTTCCTGCTTGGGTTCCGACATGGACGCAACCTCTCTTTCTTCTGTTTTCCATAAGTCCATTCGATGGGGTCTCTTACTGGTACATCGGTCTCACCCTTCCTTGATTCTTATTATACATAGTTTTCTCTCGTTTGCAATCCGCAATTTTGTGCAAATTATCCAGTTTTTCTTTGTGGATTTCCCGCATTGTATGCCGCGCCTGCCCTGTGGTAAAATAAAAATGTTGGGGGTTCAGGCGCATGCCTCCCGCAGCTCCTCCATGGCTTCCGACAGGTTGTCCGCCGAAAAGCAGAAGCCGCCCCGCTCGTCGTAAACCTCCACGTGCCCCATCACATAGCGAATATCAAACCGTTCCATTTCGGTTTCCCCCTTTCTTCCCTTTCAGGATAACGGTTTTGCTGTCCAATAATCAGTACACGTCAAACAAATGACTTCGTCATTTGTTTGAGAAAGCTTCGCTTCGCTCCGTGCCTCATGACCGCTACGCGTTCATTTCGACACACGCTCCGCGCAAAGTGTGTTCTGCCACGCACATGTCGCGGCAGAACACGGATTTGATACCTTTCGCGTCTGCGGACGCGAAACTCTGCGAGGCTTTTCTACAAACACAAAACTCCCTTCCGCCAAAGCATCGGCGGAAGGGAGCTTTTTATGGGATCATGAAATTTCGGCAGGCGTTTTTTCCCGCTTTGGCGCAGCCTTGCGCCAGTGGAGCGTGGTCTTCTGGAAGATTGGCTCGCACACATACAACACTGCGGGCATCACGAACAGGCAGATGCACGCGGAGATCAGTGCACCCCGGGCCAGCATGATGCAGATGGCCCCGATCAGGTCGATGGACGACACGAACGACACGCCCAGCGTGGCGCAGAACAGCACCAGCGCACTGGTGATAATGGAAGCGTCCGAGGAATCCGCCGCGATGCGGATGGCCTCCAGACGGTTCTTTCCACTTTGCAGCTCCTCCTGAAAACGGGAGGTCATCAAAATGGCATAGTCCACCGTGGCGCCCAGCTGCACGCAGCTGATGATGGTGGGGGCGATGAACGGCGTGGAGGTGCCGGAGAAATAGCAGAAGCCCTGATTGAGGAAGATGGCCAACTCGATGGTGGCCACCAGCACCGCCGGAATGGAAAGGGACTTGAAAGCCCATGCCACGATCAGGAAGATGCAGGCGATGGAGAGGTAGTTGGCCACCACGAAGTCCACGGCGGTGGTGTCGATCAAGTCGCGGTACATGGCCCCCTCTCCGGTGATCATGGCGTTTTCATCATACGGCTTTAAAACGGCGTTCATCTCATCCAGCTGGGCGGACACGGCGTCCGTCGCCGGGGAATAGCTGGAGTTGACCATCATCAGCTGATAGCCGCCCTGCTTGAGCATATCCTTCACCGTGTCGGGAATGAAGAAATCCGGTATCCCGGTGCCCAGCATCTTGTGGTAGGACACCACGGAGGTGATGCCCTGCAAATTTTCCAGCCGGGTCTCAATGTCCGTCATTTCCGCCGGGTTCAGGTCGTCCCGCAGCAGGATGAAATGGGAGGTCGCCATGTCGAAATCGTCCTTCAGCTTTTCGTTGGAGACGATGGAGGGCAGGTCCCGGGGCAGGGATTCATCCAGCTTGTAATAAATTCCGGCGTGGGACTGGGCGTAATACGCCGGGAGGAACAGCAGGAGAAACACCGCCATGACCGCCTTGTGGTGACGGAGCGTGAAGCTATTCACCCCGTCGAAGCTTGGCAGCAGGCTTTTGTGCTTGTGTTTGGTGATCTGCCGATCAAAGATCAGCACCAGCGACGGCAGCACAAGGATCACCGTGGCCACGCCCAGCACCACGCCCTTGGCCATCACGATGCCGATGTCCCGCCCCAGCGTCAGCCGCATGACGCACAGGGCCAGAAAGCCCGCAATGGTGGTGACGCTGGAGGAGGACAGTGAACGGAACGCCGCCACAATGGCCGAAGCCATGGCGTCCCGGTTATCCTCGTAGTTGCCACGCTCTTCCTCATAGCGGTGGTAGAGGAAGATGGAGTAATCCATGGTCACGCCCAGCTGTAAAACAGCCGCAATGGCCTTGGTGATGTACGAAATTTCCCCCAAAAGGATATTGCTGCCGAAATTATAGATCACGGCAAAGCCGATGCTGGAGAGAAAGATGAACGGCAGCACCGTGGATTCCAGCGTCAGCAGCATGGCCGCCAGCGCCAGCACCACCGCCAGTCCCACGAACAGGGGAAGCTCGCTGTCCATCAGGTCGCGGGTATCCTTGATGACCACGGAGAACCCCGCCAGAAAACACTTTTCATTGCACACCCGGCGCACCTGCTCGATGCACTCCATGGTCTCGTCCGACGCACCGGGGTGGCTGTACTGAATGATCATCATGGTAGCCTTTCCGGCAAAGAACATATCCCGGAAATTGGCGGGGATCATGTCTGTGGGAATTTGGATACCCATGAGATTGCTGATCCAGATGGCGTTGGAAACGCCGTCGATGGCCTTGATCTCCTGGATCAGGCTGTTGGTATAGCCCGCAGGCATATCCTCCACGATGAGCATGCTGGTGGCCGCCATTTGAAAGGGCTCTTCCAGCAGCCGCTCTCCCTGCGAGGATTCCAGCTCCTCCGGAAGATAGGAAAGAATGTCGTAATTGATACGGGTGGCGACGTATCCGATGAGAGAAGGGATCAGCAGCAGCACGGCGGCCAGCGCCACTAGTTTGGGCTTTCGCGTCAGCCAGTTGGCGATCTTTTCAACCATGGCCCATCAGTCCTTTCCGCCGAACAGCCCGGTGATGGCCGTCCAGAAATCCTTGAACATCTGGGCCACCCGGCCCCAGAAGGTGGTCTTTTCCGCCTGTGGGGCGGCGGACACTTCGTCCTCCTCGTCCGGCACGGTGATCTCCTGCGTGCGGATCAGCACCTGCACGCTCTGGGGCGCGGGGTTGCGGCTGTCGGTCAGGGAAACGGCCTCGGCCGTGGCGTCCATCAGCAATAAGTTATTCACGTCTCCGGTATAGTCGTCCCAGGTATCCTCAATGATGTCGCAGATGGTGGCCTTGGAGCTTTTGATCTCCCCGGAGGTGCCCACGGCCCGGGCCGCGCCCCGCAGCACGGAGGCCAATCCCTCTAGCGAGCGGCGCGTTCCCTCGTCCAGCGTAGACCCGGTGGAGCGCATCAGGCTTTCCGCGTCCGTCACCAGCTTCTGCGTGTCCCGCATGGTCACGGCGGCGGTGGCACTCAGAGCGCCGACGGTTTTCAGGCTCTCCTGCAAGGTGGGCTCATACCCGTCCAGCAGGGTCTGCAATTCCTCCGCCGCCTGCAAAATGGCGCGAATCTCATGAGAGGCCTTCTGCGTGGCAAGCAGAATATCGTCGCCCGTGTCCAGCATCTCCGTCAGGTCATTGAGCCGCGTGCACAGCTTGGAAAGGTCCCGCAGCACCGGGGCGGTGGCGGAGGCAAGGGACTGCATGGTGGAATGGATCTCCGTTTGCAGGTCCCTGATCTGGGAGGCGGCCTTGTCCACGCCGCTTGCGATCAGGTCCACCGCCGCGTCGTTGGCCTTTTCGTTGGGCGCGTCGGCAGCGGTATCCGCATCCTGCCCCTCCGCAGCGGCGGGCGCGGCGCTGTCCGGCCCGTCCGCGATATCCGGTGCGTCTGTGCCGCCCGAAGCATCCGAAGTGTCCGCTGCACCTGCGCCGCCCGTTGTCGCGGCGTCATCCGCAGTCTCCGGCGCGTCGGAGGATGCGGCGGGCGCCGTGTCCGGGCTGCTGTCGTTCAGCAGCAGGGCGGCGGTCAGGGTCCCTCCCTCTTCTTCAAGGGCCGTGGTGGAGGTGCTCTCGCCGCTCTCATACACCAGCCAGAGGTTGTTGGCCTGCCGGGCCAGCTCCCGAATCTCCTCCTCACTCTTGTCCGGGTAAGAGACGGGAAGCACCTTCTCGCAAAAGCTCTGGAACGAGGTCGTTCCCCGGGAGAGGTACAGCCCGATCAAAAGCGCCGCAGCGGGGTCCTGCGACTTCACCTGCTCCAGCGAGACCGCCCCCGCCTGCACGGCCTGCATCGTGGCCGTCAGCACAGGCAGCGCCGCCGCGATCTCCCCGGCGGACCTGCCCTGCATCTGCATCATGGCGGTGAAAAAGTCCTCAGCCGTGCCAGAGCGGTAAGCGCCCTCATAAATGCCGTGCAGCCGCTTGACCTGACTCATTTTTATTTTCAGCTCCGTGCCCTCAGAGCCACTGACCTCCACCGTGGGCAGCTTCGTACCGCCCAGCGCGGTTTGCAGATCGTTGAGACTGCTGCCAAGCCGCCCCGCAGCGTTCAGCACGCCCCGCAGGTCGCCGCTTTGCTCCAGCTCGTCCAGCGCGTCCTCCAGTTCCTCCAGATCATCCCGCAGGCGGCCTGTCAGCTTGGTCATGTTGTTCAGCACGAACTTGGAATCAGTGACGGTCTTGCTCAGCGCCTCGATCTGGCCCTCCACCGGGTCCAGCACCTCCGCCAGATTGGAAAGGTCCTGCCGCAGCGCGTCGGTGCCGTCATAGAGCGAGCCCTTGCCGCCAGAGAAAATTCCCCGTGCCTCGTTGAGCTGGTCCAACCCGCTGGCCGAGGCATTCAGGCTGCCCGTCATGGCGTTCAGCGCGTCCAGCAGGGAATCCAGACTGCCGGAAAGCTTGTGATAGTCGTCCTCCAGCTCGTCCTTGCGCTCCGACAGCCTGGCGATCTCCTCCAGCTGGCTCAGGGTGGCCGGGACCATCATGACCGTCAGCCCGCCGAAGGTAAAATCCTCGCTGCCCACGCGAATGGTGTCGTGGCACTCCTCCCCCGGCAATCCCAGAAACAGCACTGCCCGCAAATTGCCGATCAGCTGCACCTGCGCACCGGGCGCTTCCAGCGAGAGGATGTCGTCCTGATTGAAGATGGCCATGGCCTCCAGCGTATAGTTGTTGCGGGCGTATTCGCTGGCCTGCGGGTTGGGCACCGCGTCCAGCTGGATCTCCACCACCCCGGTCTTTCCCGCCAGCTCCTCCGCGGGGGTGGGCACGCCGTTGAGGGTATAGCTGACGGAAAGGGTCCACGGCAGGTCCGCAAAGGGCTGCGCCGTCTTTCCCTCGAAGTAAAAGGTGCCCACATCCTCCGAAAAGCGGAAGGTGGTCCTGCCCCCGCTTTGCAGGGGGGCCGTGCCGTCGGTAAGGTTCACCACCTCGTCATACTGGCCGTAATCCATGAGCTGGGTGGCCCCGTTGGTGCGGTAGCTCTTCACCACGCTGCCGTTGGTGAGGTTGCCGTAATAGTCCAGCGTGGCGTAATACGCCTCGTCATACGTGGGCGCAACGCCATTGCCGACCGTCTGCACGGCGGCGGCTGGCATCGCGCTGCCATACGCCGTCAGAATCGCCAGGCCGACGGCACTCACGCGGGTTTTCCACTGGTGCTTGCTCATGTTGACCCCTCCAAAACAGACACTTGTATTTTAAAATATTTGTGTTGATTTTTCGATTTAAGTTGATTATAATAAGGAGACAAAAGAACGGTCAATAGGCAAAACGTTGGAAATGTCTGGTTTTGACAAAGGAGCAGGGCAATGCTGAAAAATCCGGAAGACCGCCGCGCGCGGCGGACCCGCAAGCTTTTGAAGGAGAGCCTTTTGGAGCTGATGCGGGAAAAGCAGTTCTCTGATATTTCCGTCCGGGACGTGACGGACCGGGCGGACGTGAACCGCACCACCTTTTATCTGCACTATACCGACACGGCCCAGCTGTTGCAAAGCGCCGAGGAGGACCTGCTGGCTCAGGCGCAGGAGCTGATCGACGCCCACATTCATGAGACCGTGGCCGACGGCACCATGCGCCCGGTGTTCGAGCCGGTGCTGGACTTCGTGGTGGCCCACCGGGAGCTGTGCGCCATGCTGATCGAGAACAACAAGGCCAGCCGCTTTATGGAGCACCTGCAGCAGATGATCCAGCACAGCGGCGCAGAGGTGGTGCGCGCCCGCTATCCCGCCGCCGACGACCGGATGCTCTCCTACCTGCTGGAATTCATCACCTATGGGCTGATCGGGCTGCTGATGGAGTGGTTTCACGACAGCATGGCCCTTCCCAAGCAGTCCCTGCTGCAAACGGCGGAGCTGCTGGTGGACGGCGCCACCGCCCGGCTGCTGACAGGCGCGTAAGGAGGCAGCCATGGCACGTGACACCAAAAAGCTGCTGCGGGAATCCTTTTTGCGCCTGCTGGATGAGCGGCCCCTGCACCAGATCACCATTCGGGACATTGTGGACGACTGCGGTGTGAACCGCAATACCTTTTATTATTACTACCGCGACCTGCCCCAGCTGATGGAGAGCATCGTCAACGAAGCGGCCGATCAGGTCATCGGGCAGTACCCGTCGCTGGAGAGCGCGGACTCCTGCCTGAAGGCCGCCTGCGGCTTTGCCGTGCGCCACAAGCGGGCCGTGCTGCACATCTATCACTCCGTGAACCGGGACCTTTACGAGCATTATCAGTGGCGGGTGTGCCGCCATGCCGCCGAGGTCTATCTCAGCCCGGTGCTCCGCGGGCGCGTCCTCCGGCCGGAGGACCGCGCGCTGCTGGAAGACGATTTGAAGTGTATGCTGTTCGGCTTTGCCATGGAGTGGCTGGAAAGCGGGCTGGAAGAGGAGTTCCTCACCCGCTTTGGCCGCATCTGCGCGCTGAAAAAGGGCGCGCTGGAAACCATGATCGCCCGGTGCGAAGAGGAGGAAGCCCATGGAAATTGAACGGAAATTCCTGCTGCGCCGTCTGCCGGAGGGATTGGAGCAATACCCCTGCCAGCGCTTAGAGCAGGCCTATCTCTCCACCTCCCCGGTGGTGCGCATCCGGCGGCAGGACGATGATTATATTCTCACCTGCAAGGGCCCGGGGCTTTTATGCCGCGAAGAGCGGGAAATGTCCCTGACCGCTCAGGCCTATGCCAGCCTGCTGCCCAAGGCGGAGGGGCGGGTGATCGAAAAAGACCGCTACCGCATCCCCTGCGGAGCGTATACCATTGAACTGGACGTGTTCCACGGCGCGCTTGCCCCGCTGGTGATGGCCGAGGTCGAATTCCCCACGGAGGCGGAGGCTGCCGCCTTTACTGGCCCCGACTGGTTCGGCGAGGAGGTCACCTGCGATCCCGCCTATACCAACGCCCGCCTCAGCGCCGCCCCCTCCCCCGCTCCGGTGCGGCCCGGGCACTACCGCCACTTCAAGGGCGGGGAATACGAGGTGCTGTATGTCGCCCGCCACAGCGAGACGCAGGAGCCCATGGTGGTATACCGCGCGCTGTACGGCGAGCGGAGCGTCTGGGTGCGTCCTGCCGCCATGTGGACCGAGACCGTGGTCCAGGATGGCCGGGCTATCCCCCGCTTTACCTATATTGGGCAGGAAGAAGCGGTAAATCCTTGACTTTATCCACCCTGTGTGTTAGAATTTATTCGATAATCAGGCTGTTTGTCCGCCCAGCGGAAAGACCGCCCGGAAAACACCAATTTGATAGAATGGAGATATGCGTTATGGAAAGAATCAAGACTCTTGAGACTCGTTCCCTGTGCGAAAGCGCCAAGAACGGCGGCTGCGGCGAGTGCCAGACCTCCTGCCAGTCTGCCTGCAAGACCAGCTGCGGCGTTGCCAACCAGAAGTGCGAGAACGCTGACAAGTAAGAAACAGCAGAAAAGCAAGGAAAAAAGCCGCCGCCTTCATAAGGCGGCGCTTTTGCTGTACAAGGAGAAACAATATGGTACATCAGTATCAACTCAACGGCTACAACATCGTGCTGGATACCTGCTCCGGCGGCATCCATGTGGTGGATGAAGTGGCCTATGACATCATTGCCATGTTCCCCGACCACACGCCGGACGAGATCGTGGCCGCCATACTGGAAAAATACAAGGGCCGCCCCGACGTGACCGAAGTGGAGGTGCGCGGGTGCATCGACGATGTGGAAGCGCTGAAAAACGCCGGAAAGCTCTTCACGCCCGATACCTTTGCCGACATGGCCGGGACCTTTAAGGAGCGCTCCGGCGACGTGGTCAAGGCGCTGTGCCTGCATGTGGCGCACACCTGCAACCTCAACTGCGCCTACTGCTTTGCAAGTCAGGGCAAATACCACGGTGACCGGGCCCTGATGAGCTTTGAGGTGGGCAAGCAGGCGCTGGACTTCCTGATCGCCCACTCCGGCCACCGGAGAAATCTGGAGGTGGACTTTTTCGGCGGCGAGCCGCTGATGAACTGGGACGTGGTGAAGCGTCTTGTGCAGTACGCCCGGAGCATCGAGCAGGAAAAGGGAAAGAATTTCCGCTTTACCCTGACCACCAACGGCGTGCTCATCGACGACGAAGTCATCGACTTCTGCAACCGGGAGATGAGCAATGTGGTGCTCTCGCTGGACGGGCGGAAGGAGATCAATGACCGCACCCGGGTGGACTACGCCGGAAACGGCAGCTATGACCGCATCGTCCCCAAATTTCAGAAGCTGGTGAAGGCCCGGGGCGGCAAAAACTACTATATGCGCGGCACCTTCACCCACGCCAATCCGGACTTTACCCGCGACCTTTTCCACATGGCCGACGATCTGGGCTTTACGGAGCTGAGCATGGAGCCCGTGGTCTGTGCGCCGGAGGACCCTGCGGCACTGACGCCGGAGGATCTGGAGATCGTCAAGGAGCAGTATGAAATTCTCGCCAAGGATATGCTCCGCCGGGAAAAAGAGGGCAAGCCCATCACCTTCTATCACTATATGCTGGACCTCACCGGGGGCCCCTGCGTGTATAAGCGCATCTCCGGCTGCGGCTCCGGCACGGAATACATGGCCGTCACTCCATGGGGCGACCTGTACCCCTGCCACCAGTTCGTGGGCGAAGAGCACTACAAGCTGGGCGACATCTGGAACGGTGTTTCCAACACCGCCCTGCGGGAGGAGTTCCGCTCCTGCAACGCCTATGCCCGCCCCGAGTGCGCCGACTGCTGGGCCAAGCTTTACTGCTCCGGCGGCTGCGCCGCAAACGCCTTCCACGCCACGGGCTCCATCCGGGGCGTTTACGAGCCGGGCTGCGAGCTGTTCCGCAAGCGCATCGAGTGCGCCATTATGATGAAGGCCGCGGAAGCCGCGGAACAGGACTGATGGAGACCCCCATCGTGGACTTCCTCCGCCGCTACTGCGCAGCGGGGACCACCCGCTTTCATATGCCGGGGCACAAGGGCGTTTCCTTCCTTGGCTGCGAGGAAATGGACATTACAGAGGTACAGGGGGCCGACGCTTTGTATGAAGCGGATGGCATCATCGCCCAGAGCGAGGAACACGCCGCCGGACTGTTCCACTCCCGGCGCACCTGCTATTCCACCGAGGGCTCCAGCCAGTGCATCCGCGCCATGTTGTATCTGGCGCTTGGTGCCTGCCCCGCAGGCACTCCACGGGTCATCGTGGCCGCCCGCAACGTGCACAAGGCCTTTGTATATGCGGCGGCGCTGCTGGACTTTCAGGTGGTGTGGCTGTGGCCGGAGGGGGAAAGCCAGTCGATCTGCGGCTGCCCCGTGACCCCCGCCGGGCTGGAGCGGACGCTTTCGCAGCTGGACGTGCCCCCCGCCGCCGTGTATCTCACCAGTCCCGACTATCTGGGCGGCATGGCGGATGTGGCCGCGCTGGCCCAGGTGGCCCATCGGCACCAGACGCTGCTGCTGGTGGACAACGCCCACGGCGCGTACCTGCATTTTCTCTCCCCGTCCCTGCATCCTCTGGACCTTGGGGCCGACCTTTGCTGCGATTCCGCCCACAAGACCCTGCCCGTGCTGACGGGCGGCGCGTATCTCCACGTGGGCCGGGGCGCTCCCCCCCATCTGACCGGGCAAATGAAGGCGGCGCTGGCGCTGTTTGGCTCCACCAGCCCCTCTTACCTGACGCTGGCGTCTTTGGATGGGTGCAACCGCTACCTTACCGAAGCGTATCCCGCCCACTTGGAACAAACCGTGCAGGTCCTGCGCCGCGTGCGCGTGCAGCTTGCCCGGCAGGGCTGGCAGGTACAGGAGAGCGACCCCCTGCGCCTGACGGTCAAGACCCCGGAGACGCTGCCCGGCACAGAGCTTGCCCAGCGGCTGCGCCGCCGGAACATCGAGAGTGAATACACCGACCGGGATTTTCTTGTCCTGATGGTCACGCCGGAAAACACCCCGGAGGACCTTACTCGGCTGACCGAAGCCATGGGGGATGCTCCCGCCGGACGCAGCCGGACGGCGGCGCTGCCCCTTGCTAAGGCGGCACAGGCCGTTTCCATCCGGCAGGCCCTGTTTTCCCCGCAGGAGACCGTCCCCGCAGACCTTGCCCTTGGGCGTATCTGCGGTGCGCCCACCGTCGCCTGTCCCCCGGCCATCCCCATCGCCGTTTCCGGCGAGCGGATCGGCAAGCAGGCACTGGAGCTGTTTGCCGATTACGGTGTGACCCATGTCTCTGTTTTGAAATAACAAACAAAAGGCAGATACCTGACTTGCATGAACAGTCAGACATCTGCCTTTTTTAGAAAGTACTTGACAAGTGAACGGTCGTTTACTATACTAGAGCGCAGTAAACGATCGTTCACTATTATAAGGAGGACCCGATGGGCAATACCAAAGAAACCATTTTGACAACGGCGCTGCACCTGTTCGCCCAGAACGGATATGAAGCCGTCTCCGTCAGCATGATCGCCGACGAACTGGGCATCACCAAGGGCGCGCTCTATAAGCACTATAAAAGCAAACGGGACATTTTTAACCAGATCCTTGCCCGCATGGAGCAGTTGGACGCCCAGCGCGCCCGGGAGTTTACCCTGCCGGAGGGCACGGCGCAGGAAATGGAGGACGCCTACCGCAAGGCCAGTTTTCGGCAGCTGACGGCGTTCAGTCTGGCCCAGTTCCGCTATTGGACGCAGGAGGAGTTTCCCGCTTCGTTCCGCAAAATGCTGACGCTGGAGCAATACCGCAGCGCGGAAATGAATCGGCTCTACCAGCAATATCTGGCCGCCGGGCCCCTGCAATACGTGGCGGACCTGTTTCAGGCATGGAACATGGACGCAGGCGAGGCCGACCGTTTTTACGGACCGATGTTCCTCTTTTACAGTGTTTATGACGGCGCGGAGGACCCCGCAGCCGCCGCACGGGAACTGGAAGCCCGTCTGATCCGCCACTGGAAACAATGGGAGGAAGCATATGAACTACATTCGCAGCGCAAATTATGACACCCCGGCACTTCAGGCCAAGATCATGGGGCCGAACCCCGTCAAGCTGGAAGAAGAACTGCTGAACGGCCACTCGATCCCCTCCGGCGCTGTAGTCTGCGACCTTGGCAGCGGACAGGGGCTGACATCGGTCTTTCTGGCAAAGGAGTACGGCTTCACGGTGTACGCCGCCGACCTTTGGAGCGATCCGGCGGAAAATCAGGCATTTTTTGACGAGATGGACATCCCAAAGGGGCAGATCGTTCCCGTGAAGGCGGACGCTGCCGCGCTCCCCTTTCCTCCGGCATTTTTCGATGCCGTGGTCAGCACGGATTCCTATAACTACTTTGGCCGCGACAGCGCGTATTTGGATGAAAAGCTGCTGCCGTTCGTCAAACCCGGGGGGCTCATCTACATTGCCGTGCCCGGCATGAAGCGCGACCTGCACCACGCGCTGCCGCCGGAACTGCTGCTTTCATGGACGCCGGAGCAGCTGGACTATCTGCATGACTGCGCCTATTGGGAGCGCCTGTTGGCCTGCTGTCAGGGCGCGGAGGTCCTCTCTGTGCGGGAGATGGAGAGCAACGAAGAGGTGTGGGCCGACTGGCTGAAGCAGGACAACGAATATGCCCGTGGCGACCGGAAAGCCATGGAAGCAGGCGGCGGAAAGTACCTGAACTTCATCGCCATCGTCCTGCGGAAAAAGGGATAAAAACCACCGAGCAGGGTTCGCGGCTCACCGCGGGCCCTGTTTATTATTTACCGATTTTCTGCGGTATTGTTAAAAACCATCCAAAGGCCGACCGCGCCTGCGATCAACCCCACAAACGAAAACGGCAGGTCAACGACACTCATCGTTTGATTGATCTCCGCGCCACATACGCCAAGAAGAATGCCGAAGAGAATGAGCGCCATGCCTCTGAGAGCTTCTTTATTCATAATGATCCCTCCACAAATCTTTATTGATATTGTATCATACCCTCCCATCGGTTACAAGGATGCGCCAAAACCGCCCGCGGCCATTACGGTTCAGTAGCAACGCGTTTGACAATACATATAATATATGTATAATATAATTATGGAAACGCTAAAATTTGAATGGGACCCAAATAAGAACGAAACCAACAAAAAGAAGCATGGCTTATCCTTCGAAACGGCAAAGGAGGTCTTTTACGATGAATTCGCGATTCTGTTTGATGACCCTGACCACTCTGATGTGGAAGAACGTTTTCTTATCATTGGTCAAATCAGGGCAGAACAAATTTGTATCGTAAGCCATTGCTATCGTGACAATGAGAATGTCATCCGTATTATTTCGGCGAGAAAGGCAACCAGAACAGAGCAAAAAACTTATCTTGATGGAATTTGAGGTGATTTTTATGAGAGAAGAATATGACATCAAAGCGCTGAACCCAAGAAAAAATCCGTATGCGGGCCGCCTTAAAAAACAGGTTACAATCAATATTGACAGCAGCACCATCGATTATTTTAAGTCCATGGCAGCTGCCGACGGAATTCCATATCAGACACTCATCAATCTCTATTTGCGAGATTGCGCAGACAATCACAGAAAAATTCAAATGTCCTGGCAGTAATGAGAAGAGCGGCATCCGGCAGATGCCGCTCTTCTCATTGCCCTTGGCGTTACTGGTCCATCTGCACGGAATTTCCTACGGTTTCCGGCGGGCGGAATGCAATGTTGACAAATCGGAAAAAATATGTTACAATTCGGTTACAATTTTTTCAAAGGAGTGTTCCCATGGCAGAAACGAAAGCCGCGAAAGCGGAAGGTTTGATCTACAAGGGCCATCCCCTCCGTCGGGTGGATAACCTGATCTACTACGGCACGATGGCTGAAAAATATATCATCATGATGCAGGTGCTGGACACGAAAAAGGAGCAGGATCTGAATGTGGCCTCCAAGGTCTCCGTTCAGCTTCAGCTCACCGATCCCGACCTCAAGTCCCGGGACCGCGTGGTGAAAAAGAGCGAAAAGGACAGTCTGTACGCGGCCATGGATGTCGCCGCCATCTGGCTGGAGCGGGCGCTGGCAGGCAAGGAAAAGTAAACATCCCCTCCCCCGCTTTTCACAAAAGATTCGACGAAAGGAAGCGTACACCCATGCCACACTTCATCAGTAAGGCGGTCAAGCTGCTGTTTCTCTCCGCCGCCGCAGCCGTGCTGCTGGCAGGCTTTGCAATGGCCGCCGAAGACTCCATGGTAGTTGCCGTGGGCGCCACCACCGGGTCCGCTCTGCGGCTCCGCTCCGAGGCCTCTACCTCCTCCTCCGTCGTGACCACGCTGGACAAGGGCGTGGCCGTCGCCGTGCTGGACGACCAGCTGGACGACTGGTACAAGATCGCTTTCAATGGCAGCACGGGCTTTGTCTCCGCCGATTACTTGGTCATCGATCAGGACAACATTTTTGAATCCTATGGCCGCGTCAATGGCGACGGGGTAAACGTCCGCGCCGGGGCCGATACTGACGCCGCTGTCCTCGCCAGTGTGGACGCGGGCACCATCGTCACCGTCAACGGTTTTGTGGACGGCTGGTACGATGTGACGTGCAAGTATGGCACCGAGGGGTATATCCGCAGCGATTTTCTGGACCTGACCAGCTCGTCCTCTTCCTCCTCCGCGTCCTCTAACAGCGCCATTGTGGACACGGCCAAGGCCCACTTAGGCACCCGCTATGTGTATGGCGGCGCAGCCCCCGGCGGCTTTGACTGCTCCGGCTTCACCATGTACATCTTCAAGCAGCACGGCTATTCTCTGCCCCACACGGCCACGGGCCAGTGGCAAAGCGGCATCGGCACCAAGGTCTGGAGCACCAGCGCCTTGCAGCCCGGTGATCTGGTCTTCTTTAACGATCCCAGCCGCAACGCGGGCAAGGCCTGCTCCCACGCCGGCATCTACATCGGAGGCGGACAGTTCATCCACTCCTCTTCCTCCCGCAGCAACGGCGTGATCATCAGCGACCTCACCAGCGGATACTACAATACATACTTCATCGGCGGCATCCACGTGTGATCGCCAAAGAATTCTTTGTGAGCGTTCATCGCCTCCCCTTTGCCGGGGAGGCGATTTTTTTTATGGGTGCATCGGGTAACCTGAAAAAGGGGTTGACAATTTGTTATTTTCTCCATATACTTACTTAAAGTAATTAACTTAGATAATCAAAAAGAACCGGAGGTATCCAATGACTGTTGCAAATATGAAAGCGCTGCTGGATGCATGCTATCAGGCCAAGCGCGTCCGCGAGCTGCTGCCGTCCCTGCCGGAGGGTGTGACGCCGTCCTACATTCACTATCTTGACACCATTGAAAGTCTGGAGCGCCGCGGCATCCGCGTGAAAATCTCGGACATCAGCGACGCGCTGCGCATTCCCCGCCCCGGCGTGACCCGGACGGTCCGGGAAATGGAGGAGGGCGGCTATCTGCAAAAAACCGCCTCGGACGAGGATGGCCGCGTGACCTACCTCTCCATCACGGCAGACGGCAAACGGCTTTCGCAAACCTACAACGACCGCTTTTTTGCCCAGCTCACCCCCCTTCTGGCTGACATTCCTGACGAGGACGCCGCCTGCACCGTCCGCACCATCGCGCGGCTCTACGCTGTCATGTCCGAGAGGAGGATCACCCTTGAACGAGAATAAGGCGGATTTTACCCAGGGGAGCATTTTGAAAAAGCTGTCGCTTTTCATGCTCCCGGTCCTTGGCGCACTGATCTTGCAGGCGGCTTACGGCGCGGTGGACCTGCTGGTGGTGGGGCGCTTCGGCTCCACTGCCGGGCTTTCCGCCGTCTCCACAGGCAGTCAGGTCCTGAATCTCGTCACCTTTGTGGTGACGCAGCTGGCCATGGGCGTGACCGTGCTCATCGCCCGCTATCTCGGCGAAAAGCACCCGGAACGGATCGGCTCCGTCCTCGGCGGGGCCGCCGTGGTGTTCACCCTCCTCTCCGCCGGGATATTCATCCTGCTGGTGGGCTTTGCCCGCCCGGTCTGCGTGCTGATGCAGGCCCCTGAAGAGGCGCTGGACCTGACCTCAAGCTATGTGCGCATCTGCGGCGGCGGCATTTTCTTTATTGTGGCCTATAACCTGCTGGCCGCCATTTTCCGGGGACTGGGCGACAGCCGCTCTCCGCTGCTGTTTGTGCTGGTGGCCTGTGTGGTCAACATCTTCGGCGACCTGCTTCTGGTGGCCGGGCTGCACATGGACGCAGCCGGAGCGGCGGCGGCCACTGTGCTGGCGCAGGCCGTCAGCGTGGCGCTTGCGGTGGGGATGCTGGCAAAAAAGAAGCTGCCCTTCTCCTTCACCCGGTCGGATTTCCGTCTGAATCCCCAGTGCCGGAAATTCCTTGGCATCGGACTGCCGCTGGCCCTGCAGGAATTTTTAACGCAGCTTTCCTTTTTGGCCCTCTGCGCGTTCGTCAACCGTCTGGGGCTCACCGCTTCCTCCGGTTATGGCGTTGCCAGCAAGATCGTCAACTTTGCCATGCTGATCCCCAGCGCGCTGATGCAGTCCATGGCCTCCTTTGTGGCGCAGAATATCGGCGCGGGCAACGGGAAACGGGCAAAGCAGGCCATGCTGACGGGCATTGGCGTGGGTCTGGCCTTCGGCTGCGCCGTGTTCGCGCTGGTGCTGTTCAAGGGCGACCTGTTTGCCGGAATTTTTTCCACCGACCCGGAGGTTGTGGAAAAGGGCTTTGCCTATCTGAAAGGCTTCGCGCCGGAGACCATCGTGACCGCCATCCTCTTCAGCATGATCGGCTATTTCAACGGCAGCGGCCAGACGCTGTGGGTCATGGTGCAGGGGCTGGTGCAAACGCTGCTGGTACGGCTGCCATTGGCGTATTTCATGAGCATCCAGCCAAATGCCAGCTTGACCCGAATTAGCCTTGCGGCCCCGGTCTCCACCGCGGTAGGCATCGTTTTGAACATCGCGTTCTACCTCCACTGCAACCGAAAAGCGGCCAGACAGCAGGCATAAAGCGCCGCACAAATACAAAGGGAAGCCCGGGCAGACGCCCGGGCTTCCCTTATATTACATATGCAATTCCGTATCCCGTTCGGGTCAAAAATTCCGAAACAGCTGGCGGCAGTGCTCAGCCAGCAGCGACGCGGTGCGGTCGATGCCAAGGCGGGCGCTGTTGATGCACAGGTCATAGGTCTCCGGCAGTCCCCACGGGCGGCCGGTATAGTGGGTGTAATACTTCTCCCGCTGGCGGTCGGTCTTTTCCACCAGAGCCGCCGCCGTCTTTTCGTCCAGCCCCTCGGTCTCCATCCGGTGGCGGACCCGCCACTCC
>CAKSVQ010000024.1 GCA_934504065.1 uncultured Dysosmobacter sp.
GTGTACAGGCCATTTCACCTGTGGAAATGTACCTCCTCTCCGGCGGGGAGCTGCTGCGGCAGTGGAGTGCGCAGGGCCTTGGCGTGCTGGAGCTGATGCGTCCGCTGGTAGAACGGCTGACGCTGCTGTCCGACTACATCTGCTGCGCCCACTTCCGGGAAAACAACAAGCGGGTGGCCTATTTTCTCTATTCCTGCTGCCAGCGCATTGGCCCGGTGATCCCCTATACCAACGAGCAGATCGCGGAGATTACCGGGATCAACCGCGTCTCCGTCAACCGCATTCTCAACAGCCTTGCCAAGGACGGCACAGTGGAGTTGGGGTATAAAAAAATCAGGATCCTGAAAGTGCAGGACCTGAAAGAAATTTTCGGCACAGTAGGCTATTTTATCGATTAACGTAAGCGGGGCAGGAAAATCCTGCCCCGCTTCGCTTTTTTAACTTCTGCGCTCACAGTACCAGCAGCAGTGCGCAGGCCGCTGCGATCACGCCGCCCACCGCGCTGAGCACGGTATAGATCTTTCTGGACTCCGGATCCTGTTTTTCCTTTGCAAGGTAGTAAAGTCCACCGCCAAGGACCAGAACTCCCACGATCAATCCAAGAATCTTGATAGACATTATTTTTTCCTCCATTTTAGCAGTAATGCAGAATTTGTGATAACAAGCACCGAACCTGCATTATGCACCAGCGCCCCCACCACCGGATTCAGCGTTCCGGTAATGGCCAGCACGATGGCAATGAAATTCAACCCCATGGAAAACGACATATTCAGCTTGATGGTGGTCATCATCCGTCTGGAAAGGGCCAGCAGGTGGGGCAACTCTTTCACCTCGTCATCTACCAGCGCAATGTCTGCCGCGTCCACGGCAATGTCGCTGCCCACGCCGCCCATGGCGATGCCCACATCCGCCTTTTTCAGGGCAGGGGCGTCGTTCACACCGTCGCCGATCATGCACACAGGCATCCCCTTTTTCTGGTACTCACCGATGTATTTCAGCTTGTCCTCCGGCAAACAGTTTGCCCGCACCGTGGGGATATGCAGCTTTTCGGCAATGGCTGACGCGGCGTTTTCATGGTCCCCGGTCAGCAGCACAGGCTCCACACCCAGTTGGGAAATGGAAGTGATGGTCGCTGCGCTCTCTGCGCGCAGCGTATCGGACAGGGCAAGGAAGCCTGCAAACTCACCGTCCACCGCCAGATATATCACGGTGCAGCCCTGTGCAATGTAAGCCCTGGCGGCAGGCGGGGGCGTTACGGATACGCCGTTTTCCCGCAGCAGTTCCGGGTTGCCCGCAAGAACGCTTCTGCCCTCAATGACCGCCTGCACGCCCCGGCCGGGAAGCATCTGAAAGTTCTCTGCCTCCCCCAGCTCCGCGCCGGAGCCTTTGCAGCCGCGTACAATGGCCTTGCTCAGCGGGTGCTCGGAAAGCTGCTCTGCCGAGGCCGCCAGACGGTACAGCTCCGCGTCGGAGATCGTGTTCACCACGCTGACCGTCTCCACCACCTCTGGCATGCCGCAGGTCAGAGTTCCGGTCTTGTCGAAGGCGATCACCCGCGCTCTGGCCAGCCGTTCCAGTGCGTCGCCCTCCCGGACAAGGAAACCGTGTTTGGTGGCGTTGCCGATAGCGGCCATGATCGCGGTGGGCGTGGCCAGCACCAACGCGCAGGGGCAAAACACCACAAGGATGGTGACGGCCCGGATGATCTGCCCGGAAATCAGCCATGTCAGCGCCGCGGCGCTGAGGGCAATGACCACGATCCACGTGGCCCAGCGATCCGCCAGTCCCACCACTTTCGCCTTGCCCGCATCTGCCGACTGCACCAGCCGGATCATGCGCTGAATGGAGCTGTCCTCCCCTACCTTCGTGGCCTCCATTTCAAAGGCGCCGAATTGATTGACCGTCCCGCTGGATACGCTGTCGCCCACCGTCTTATCTACGGGCAGGGATTCTCCGGTCATCACCGCCTGATTGATAGAGGTCTGGCCGGAAACGATCACACCGTCTACCGGAACGCTCTCTCCCGGCAGGACCCGGATACGGTCGCCCACCCGCACCTGCTCGGCAGGGACGCTCACTTCCTCTCCATCGCGCAGCACCCGCGCGGTGCGGGGTGTCAAGTGCACCAGCTTTTCAATCCCGGCTCTGGCGCGGGCCACGGTCAGCTCCTCCAGCAGTCCACCCAGCTGCATGATAAAGGCCACCTCTCCAGCGGCAAAGTCCTCGCCGATGCACACCGACGCGATCAGCGCCAGCGACACCAGCACATCCGCCTTGATGTCAAAGGCGGTGACAAGACCGATCACGGCCTCTAAAATAATGGGCAGGCCGCACAGGATAATAGCGACCCACGCAAGATCAAAGGAAAACGGCCGGAATTGCAGCAGGCTGCCGATCACGGCGACGCCAGAGATGACCAGCAGCACAACATCCTTTTTGATGCCGCCCAGCTCCAGCAGCCATTCCAGCTTTTCGATCACGCGGTTCATATGAAAGCTCCTTTCCTATACCCCACTGGGTATAATTGCATTATACATATATGGGTATAGGTTATTAAACAAAGAAAAGAAAAAAGTCAGCCTATATGGGCTGACTTTTCAATTACTGCATATTGGCAAAGCGCTCCACGGCTTTTGTGAAGCTCTCAATGGTCTTATCCGCGTCGCCATGCTCAATGCCATCCTTGACGCAATGCTTGATGTGCCCCTCCAGCACTACCTTTCCGCAGCCGTTCAGGGCAGATTTCGCGGCATTGATCAGGGAGAGCACCTCCTCGCAGGGAACGTCCTCGTCCACCATACGGTCGATAGCCTGCACCTGCCCGATGATCTTTTTCAGTCTGCGGTGCAGATTATCCGCATCCATACATTGCTTCATGGCTTCGACCTCCTGACAGAATGGCTTTATTATAGCCCGCCTCCCCCGCCTTGTCAACCAAATGAGAGTTTCCCTCTTTTTTTAACGGACCAGTCCAAAGGGCTGGCCCGTTTTATTAGGCAGTCACGACGCAGTTCTTCTCTTTTTTCGCCTGATACAGCAGGCGGTCGGCTTCGTAGACCAGTTCGCTGGTGGGTCCGGGACCGAATTTTCCGCCAATGCTGACGGAAAGGTGCAGCTCCAGCCACTCCGGGAAGAGGATGCCCTCCACGCTCCGGCATATCTTATCCAGCATGCGGTCAAATTCCATTCTGTCCGCCTCCCGGAAAACGATGATAAACTCGTCTCCACCGTAGCGGGCCACCGCGTCGACCCGGTCCAGACTCAGCTGGATCTGCTCGGCCACAGCCCGCAGCACCAGATCACCCACATGGTGGCCGTAGGTATCGTTGACGGCCTTGAAATCATCAAAGTCCAGCATGGCAACGCCTGCCACGCGGCTCAGGCTGTATAGCTGCTCTTCATAATAGCAGCGGTTATAAATTCCGGTCACAGGGTCGGTATAAAGCTTCTTGTTGTGGCTTGCGATCAGTTCCACCAAGTCACCCTTGCCATAGCCGTCCAGCAGCGTTTCATCGCTGATACGGGCCACCATTTCCAGCGCATAGGGCTTGCCGTCCATCTCCACATACATGGAGACCATATGGTAAAGGTCGTCTCCGGCCAGTTCAAATTTGGTCAGCTTGTTTCTGGTGGGGGAAACCATGCCGGAAATGCAGTGCTCGCACTGGTTCTCCCGGCCCCAGAAGGCAAAGCAGCAACCACCCTGCACCCGCAGCGCCCCAGTCTCGTCAAAAACATAGGGTGTGTCGGTGGCGCGGTCCACCAATCGGACCACATCAAATGCCACGCTCAGATCGCGGCACATCTGCTGCACCTGCTGGCGGTCAAGACGGTACGGAGGCGTCCCGCCGCCGTGCTGCACGTGCCGCAGGGCCCGCTCGGCCATCTTCTTTTCCCGCTGCTCTGCCGAGTGGTATTCCTCTTCCAGATCGCTGAGGATGCCCGCGATGCCCACCAGCTCCGCCTCATTCTCCGTGACCCACATGGCCCTGCACTGGCAGCGGTACCAGTGCCGTTGCCCTTTGACCCGCAGCGGCATGGAAAGGTGGAAGTTTGGGTGCTCCTGCGAGGTCTTTTTCGCCCGCTCCAGCAAATGGCGCAGCGTATCCGGGTCGAACAGGCCGTTTTCCGTGTTTTGCAGCGGGTCAAAAACCGTCTCCTTCAGCCCAAGCGTGGCCGCTATTTCCCGCTGCACGCTCAAAAGCGGCGGAGAGAACTGGTAGGTAAAGGGGATGCCGGAAATAGCGGCGGCGAAAAACGCGGTCTTGATCCGCTCGCACTCCAGCTTGCAAAGGATCTTGGAATTCGCGTTCAGGTCCTTGCTGTGCAGCATTTCCGACGCGATGGCCCGAATCTCCTGCTGCTCGTACACATCCTGCGACGTTTCATGCAATTCCTTGCGCAGCTTTGGCCCCACGTCCACAAGACAGTCCAGCAGCTCCTGTGAAAAGCAGCCGCACTCCCCGTTCAGGATCATGCGGATGGCCTCTTCATGGGGATAAGCAGGTTTATAAGAGCGCTCGCTGGTCAGCGCGTCGTATACATCCGCCAGCGCTACCACCTGCGCGGAAATGGGAATTTCGTCGCCCACCAGTCCGTCGGGATAGCCCTTGCCGTCATAGCGCTCATGGTGCCAGCGGCAAATTTCATAAGCCGCCTTCATCAGCGGATCGTCCTGATAATAAGGAAGGCTGCCCAGCATGGCCGCGCCCGCCGCGGGGTGCTTTTTGATGATGGCAAACTCCCCCGGCGTCAGGCGGCCGGGCTTATTCAAAATCTCCTCGGGAACGGAAATCTTTCCAATATCATGCAGAGTGGACGCCGTGCCGATGCGCTCGACGTCCTCCCGGGTGATGTTGTATTTATCCGTCCGCTCCGCAAGGCGCCGCAGCAGCATTTCCGTGATCTTGCGCATATGCAGCACGTGCAGGCCGCTCTCGCCGTTTCGGAACTCCACGATATGGCTGAGGATGGCGATCATCTGGCTGCTGCTCTTGGTCTTCTGATACATCTGCTCGGCCACGATGCCCGCAAGCCTGCGCTGCTTGGCGTACAGCGCAAGGGTGTTTTCCACCCGGCGGCGTACCACCGAGGCATCAAAGGGGCGGTTGATATAGTCCGACGCCCCCAGCACATAGCTTTTGCTGATAACGGCGGAATCCGTCTCCGCCGAGATCATTACCACCGGAACATCGTCAATCCAATGGTACTCGTTCATATAGGCCAGCACCTGCAGCCCGTCCATGCCGGGCATCATGATGTCCAGCAGCACCAGAGCAATGGAGCCGGAGTTCTTTTCCAGCACCGCGATCGCCTGCAAGCCGTCCTCCGCCTCCAGCAGCTCATATTCATCTGAAAGAATCTCGCTGAGGATCGCACGGTTCATCTCGGAGTCGTCCGCCACCAGAATTTGATACTTCGGCCCGCTCATACTATGCTCTCTCCCCTGTCACAGTCTGTCATGTGGTCATCATACCACAGGCCAGCAAAATCCAACCTTATTTTCAAAGAAAGTCAAAGCGTACCCCATCACGCCTTCGACCGCTTCAGAACCTCCAGCAAAAGCGCCCACACCCGCTGCACCGAGGCAATGCTCATGTGCTCTCTGGGCGTGTGGATGTCGGCAATATCCGGGCCGATGGACACGCAGTCCAGCCCCGGCAGCTTGCCGCACAGCAGTCCGCACTCCAGTCCCGCATGGATGGTCTCCACCCGGGGCTCCCGGCCATACTGCTCCCGGAACACCTCGGCCATCCGCTCCCGCAGGGGCGAATCGGGCCGGAACTCCCAAGCCGGATAATCCCCGGAGATGTCCACCGCGCCGCCTAGCGTCTCCGTCAGGCACCGCAGGCGGTCATGCAGCATTTCCTTCTGGCTCGCCACACTGCTGCGCACACAGAACACGGCTTCCAGAGCGTCCTCGCCGCTTTGCAGGATGCCCAGATTCAACGAGGTCTGCACCATACCGGGAATCTCCCGGCTCATCTCCTGCACGCCGTTCGGCGCGCAGGCCAAAAGACACAGCACCCGCCGGGTGGAAGCAGCGTCCATTGCCGCGATTGCACCCTTCGGCGCAGTCTCCACCGTCACGCAGAGCCCCGGCTCCGTTGCGCGGTATTCCCGCTTGAGCTCCTCTGCAAGCTTTTCTGCGGCCTGACGGGCCGCAGCCGGGTCTGCCGCCATCAGCGTGGCGACGGCAGACGTGGGGATGGCGTTATCCTTGCTGCCGCCGGAGAGCGATATAAGCCGCATCTCCCCCGCCGCACCCATCTTCACAAGCAGTCGGCCAAGCAACACGTTGGCGTTGGCCCGTCCCCGGTCGATCTCCTCGCCGGAGTGGCCGCCCACAAGGCCGGATACCCGCAGGCAAAGCGCCGTGCCCGCAAAGGGCTCCCGCCGCAGGGGCAGGGTGCAGCGCGTCAGGCTTCCGCCCGCGCAGCCCACAGTGAACACGCCCTCGGCCTCCGAATCTAGATTGATAAGTTGACGGCCCCGCAGCGGCGAAACGTCCAACTCCGCGGCGCCCAGCATCCCGATCTCCTCTTCCGTGGTCAGCACCACCTCCAGTCGGGGATGGGGAATGGACGCATCATCCAGCACCGCCAGCGCCATGGCAACGGCGATGCCATCGTCTCCGCCCAGCGTGGTGCCCCGGGCAAGCACAAAGCCGTCTTCCACAGCAAGCTCCAGCCCCTCGCGCTCCATATCCTTTGTGCAGCCCAGCTCTTTTTCGCACACCATATCCAAATGCCCCTGCAAGATCACCGCCGAGGCGTCTTCATAACCAGGCGTGGCCTGCTGGATCAGGATCACGTTGTTCCACGCGTCCTGATACCACTCCAGCCCCCGCTCTCTGGCAAAAGCCACACACCAGTCACTGACAGCCCGGGTGTTCCGGGAGCCGTGAGGAATGGCGCACAGCTGCTCGAAGAAGGAGAATACCCCTTTCGGTTCCAGATGCTCCAATACCGCCATGATACCGCCTCCTTACTTCTTCTTTTCCAGCTTTTTCTTATTGCCCTTTTCGTCCACGATATATGTGTTGTCCAGCTGGCTTTGCAGGTTGCCCAGCACCGAGTCGATATAGGCCCGGCGCAGCACGGCCCGCTCCTCTTCTTCCCACTCTGTCAGGCCCTCCGGGCTTTTTGCCTTGCGGGCCAGTTCGTTCAAACGGTCGATTCCCTTTTGATCCATACGTTCCTCCTTAAAGATACCGCTTCACAGTGATGGCGGTGCGGCCCTTTTTCGTCACGCCGCCCACCTCGGTCAGTTCAAATTTTCCAAAACCCCGGGCGGACACCGTGTCCCCCTCGGAGAGCAGCTTGTCCGGCTTCGTGCACTCCCGCCAGTTCAGCTGGACCCGTCCGGCAGCGATCATATCCGCCGCCTTGCCCCGTGCCATCCGAAAGCCTGTGGAGCACACCGCGTCCAGCCGCAAAGAGGAGACCGTGTCGCGTATCTGCTCGCACCGGGCCACCGGAATATGGATGCAGGAGGGGTCGATCTCCTGTACCGTGAGTCTGGCCCGTCCGGCGGACGACCAGCTTTGCAGCAGAAAGTCCGCCACCGGGTCCAGCACCATAAGGTCGGCGCTGCCCGGAGAAACCAGAATGTCGCCCACCTTTTCCCGGACGATGCCCATGCCCATCAGGCTGCCTAAGAAATCCCTGTGGGTCAGCGCTTCCTCCTCCCGAAAGGCGCCACGCAGGCAGCGGATGGGACTTTGGCTTTCGGCGTCCTCCGCATCCAGCCAATCCGGCAGAAACAGCAGCAGGTTCCGCTCCGCGCCCGCGTAGCCGCCAAGAACGGCAAAGGCCGTCTCCGGGATGCCCGCAAGGCGCAATAGCTCCTGCGCCTGCACGCACTGCTGCGGGCTGAGAAAGTCTGTGGCAGCCGGGATGTTGCGGCTTTGCGCCTGCTCTACTCTGTCCAGAATTTTGGCCAGCAGCACCCGGTCCTCCCCTGCGGCCCCCACGCGGTCGATCAATCTTCCCTTATCCATGGCGCAGCTCCTGTGTGCGCACCAGCGCGGCATAAGCACCGTTCTTCGCCATCAGCTCTTCGTGGCTGCCCAGCTCCGTGATGCGCCCATCTTCCACCACGGCGATGCGGTCCGCATCGCGGACGGTGGAAAGGCGGTGGGCGATGATGATGGTCGTCCGGCCATGGGAAAGCTTTTCAAATGTGGCCTGCAATTTGGCCTCGGTCACGCTGTCCAGCGCGGAGGTGGCCTCGTCCAGAATGAGGATGGGAGGGTCCTTCAGGAAGATGCGGGCAATGGAAATGCGCTGTTTCTGCCCACCGGAGAGCAGCGCTCCCCGCTCACCCACATAGGTGTTAAAGCCCTCGGGCATGGCAATGATGTCGTCATAGATCTCCGCCATCTTCGCCGCCTGTGCCACCTCTTCCTCCGTGGCACCAGGGCGGCCATAGCGGATATTTTCCAGAATGCTGGCGGCGAACAGGAACACATCCTGCTGCACCACGCCCACATTCTGCCGCAGAGATTCCTGCGTGACCTGCCGCACGTCCTGCCCGTCGATGCGCACCGCGCCGCCGGACACATCGTAAAACCGGGGGATCAGCTGGCAGAGGGTGGACTTTCCGCCGCCGGAGGGGCCCACCACCGCCACCGTCTCTCCGGGGCGGACATGCAGGTCAACATCGTGCAGCACCGCAAGATCATCCTGATAGGCAAAGCTCACATGGTCCACGTCAATCCGGCCCTGCACATTGGCAAGGACCCTGGCATCCGGCGCGTCCTGCATGGCGGGCTCGGTCCGCATCAGCTCAATGAAACGGTTCAGCCCCGCCGTGCCGTTGGCAAACAGCTCTGCAAAGGTAGAGAGCTTGCGGATGGGATTGACAAAGGTGGCGATATACAAGCTGAAAGTAATGAGGTCCACCGTGTCCATCTTGCCCTCCATGATAAACCATCCGCCTGCGGCGATGACCACCACAGAGAGGATGCACAAAAAGAACTCCATCACCGCGTTGAAGCGGCCCATGGCCTTGTGGAACTGGCGCTTGGAGGTCTTAAAGCTGTCGTTGGAAGAATCGAACTTCACCATCTCCGCCGCTTCGTTGGCAAAGGCCTTGGCGGTGCGGATGCCGGAAAGGCCGGATTCAATGTCGGCATTGATGGTGGCAGTCTTCTGCTTGACCCGGGCGGAGGCCTCCTGCATGGAGGCCCGGCACTTCCACACCACGACAAAGAAGATCGGCAGGATCACGGCGATGATCAGCGCCAGCCGCCACTGGATGGAAAAGAGAATGATCAGTGCGCCCACGATGGTCACACCGGAGATGAAAATATCCTCCGGTCCGTGGTGGGCCAGCTCCGTGATGTCAAAGAGGTCCGCAGTCAGGCGGCTCATCAGCTGCCCGGTGCGGTTGCGGTCAAAATAGTCAAAGGACAGCTCCTGCATATGGCGGAACAGGTCCCGGCGGATGTCCGCCTCCACCAAAATGCCGAAGGTATGGCCCCAATAGCAGATCACATACGTCAGCAGCGCCCGCAGCACAAAGGCCGCAAACACCACCGCCATCACCGTGAAAAAGGTCTTGTAAGCGCTCTGGGGCAGCAGTTCGTACATGCACCGCCGGGAGATATAGGGAAATGCCAGATCGATCAGCGAGATCACCAGCGCGCAGAACAGGTCCATGATAAAAAGTCTGCGGTGGGGCTTGAAATAGGCCAAAAAGATTTGCAGGGAGGTTTTTTGCTGAAATTCCTTTGCCGTCATTGCCGTGCTCCTTCTCTTCGTTCTTTACAACCCGACAGCATACCACGCCGGGGCGGAAAATGCAACGAATATCCCCGAACGGCCTTTCAAATGAAGCCGTCCGGGGATATTTTGATCAGGTATTCGCCAAAAATTCGCCTTTCATGTATCCGGTGGAGGTCTTGCCGCCCACGTCGGAGAACGTGATCTGATACCAGTCGTTCCCCGCGCTCTGCACCACGGTCACACTACCGCCGTTGGGCACGGTGGCCAGCACATCGTAAGTAGTGCCGGGGCCGGAACGCACCCGCACGCCGTTGCCGCCGTTGACCACCTTGGCCGCCCCGGCCTTCAGCGTGCCGGAGGAAGCGGACGTGGAGGGCGTGGCGGGCGTCGCCGCAGAACTGCCGCTGACGTTGCACCGCACGATGCAAACGCCCTTCTTGCTGCCATCAGACACCACGATGTTCACCGTACCCTTGGAAATGGCTGTGACCTTTCCGGTCTGATCCACCGAGGCGATGCCATCATCCTCGCTGGCCCATGTATAGCTTCCGCTGCCGCCGGAAACAGAGAGCGCCGCCGTCTCGCCGACGGTCTTCATGGTAAAGTCACTGGAACTGAGGGTCAGTCCCACCGGAAGCGCCATCATCGTCTCATAATCCGTCTGTGCCGCAGGGGTGGAGGGCTGGTCAGAGGGCGTATCAGGCATGGTGCCCGGCTCGTTGTCCTCCCCGCCGTCCGGCTGGGGGTCTTCACTGTCCTGCCCCGGCGTGGGCTTGACCGGGGTCACATCCTCGGTGGGGGGCGTCACATCTTCGTCTTTGCCCGCAAAGCGTTCTTTCAGCTGGTCGCCGTAGAGCAGGTAGACCAGCAGTGCCGCCATGATCAAAATCAGCACGATGAGCGTGGGCGTAATCAGGCTGAACTGGCGGCTGCGCTGGGCGCGGCGGTTGTGCCGCCGGAGCTTTCCACCCTCCCGCAGCGCCTCCTCTTCCTCGCAGAACGGGCACCTTTTATATGTATCGGAATATTCCTCCCCGCAGTCGGGGCATTGCTTCATTGCCATGGTCATCCTCCTGTGAGATGCGGTAGATGCTTTACATAATATCGGTTTTTTCGCCTCGCGTCAAGTCCGGCGCCGCCGAATTTACAGAACGATCACAAAATCGGGAAAACTGACGGAATCACACGCCCGCAAAACCGAACACGATGCCCACCACGGCGGAGAGCAGAATGAACACGATGGGATGCCAGTCCTTCACAGGCTTGACCCAGTTGGTCAGCACCAGCAGTACCGCCACAAGGATCAGCCCGCGGAGATTCAGCAGGCTCCCCCCGGTGCTGGTCACAGCGTTGACCAGCTGACCGTCCGTTGAGGCCACCCGGATGCAGGTGAGCACTTCCAGAATGACCGACACGCAGGCCGCGCCGATCAGACCCGTGGAAGCGGGGCGCAGACCGTAAAACGCCATGTTGACATACTTGTTGTTCCGAAAGTTTTTCAGCAAAGAGGCAATAATCAAAATCACGATGATGGAGGGAGTCACCTCGCCCAGCGTCGCAATGACCGCGCCGGGCACACCGCTGACGGTATAGCCCACATAGGTCGCCATATTGATGCCGATGGGGCCGGGCGTCGACTCGGAAACAGCCAGCATGTTCATCAGTTCCGTGTAGGTATACCAGCCCGTGGTCTCGCCGATGTTCTTCAGGAACGGAAGCGTGGCCATGCCGCCGCCGATGGCAAACAGGCCTGTTTTGAAAAATTCCCAGAAAAGCTGCACCAGAACGCTCATGCCTTCACCTCCAGATTCTTCAGCACAATGCCCGCCAGTGCCGCAGCGACCACGAACCAGACGGGAGACAGGTTCAAAAAGACGCCGCCCAGCAACACCAGCAGGAAAATGACCGCCGTCCGCTTGTCCACCACGGATTTTTTCAGCAGCTTCACTGTGGCGTTGAAGATCAGCACGCACACGCACACCTGAATGCCCGCAAAGGCGTTTTTCACCCACACAAGGTCTGAGAAGTTGGTGATCAGCCCCGCCAGCAGAGAAATGATGATCAGGGACGGGAACACCACACCCAGCGTTGCCACAATGCCGCCCGCCACGCCGCCAAACTTCTGGCCCACAAAGGTGGCCGTGTTCACCGCGATGATGCCCGGCGTGCACTGACCGATGGCGTAATAGTCCATCAGCTCCTCCTCCGTGGCCCAGTGCTTGTTCTCCACCACCTCGCGCTGCAAAATCGGCAGCATGGCCATGCCGCCGCCAAAGGTCATCACACCCATTTTGGCAAACGTCAAAAACAGCTCTACAAGTCTTTTCATACTTTTCCCCTTTTCTCTTTATTCCACGTATCCGTACATTCCCCGCACAGACACCTCGCCGGAGCGGACGGTTTTTTCCGTGCCGTCCGGGCAACGCACCGTCAGCCCAAACTCCGGGTCGATCCCCACGGCCTCCACCGTTTCATTTCCCGCAGGGGACAGCAGCTGCACCGTCCTGCCCAGATTCACGCAGTCCCGGCGGTACTGGGCAAGATAGCCCTCCAGCACCCCGGTCTTTAAATCAGCATACAGCCGATCCATCTGGACGATCAGCGCCGCCGCCAGCGCGGGGCGGGACACACTGTGCCCCAGCGCCATGGAAAGCGAGGTTGCAATGGGGGCCACATCCGGTGAAAAGTCCGCCGCCGTGTGCAGCACGTTCAATCCGATGCCCACCACCAGATATTCCAGCCGCCCGGTGTCCGCCTCCAGCGAGAGCTCCGTCAGGATGCCGCACAGCTTTTTCCCGTCCAGCACCGGATCATTGGGCCATTTCAGTCCCGGACGGACGCCGCACACCTGCTCCACGGCCCGGCAGACCGCCACGCCTGCCATGGCCGTGACCGGAAGCATCCGTTCCACTTCCATACCCGGCCGCAGAAGCACTGTGAGGTAAATCCCCTTGTCACGGGGAGACTGGAAGCTGCGGCTCATTCGGCCCCGTCCGGCCGTCTGGCAGTTGGCCACCATCACTGTGCCGTCCTCGCCGCCCTCCAGCGCCAGCTGCTTTGCATAGGTGTTGGTGGAGTCGATCTCGTCAAAGCACCGCAGGGTGCGGCCAACCACCGCCGTCGGCGGAAGAAAGTGGCGAATTTCCTTTTCCGTCAAGGCATCCGGCGCGGTCAACAGCCGATACCCCATCCCGGTGCGGGCTTCAATGCCATAGCCCTCCCGCCGCAGGGCGTCCACCGCCTTCCACACGGCGGCGCGGCTCAGTCCCAGCTCCCGGCTCAACTCCTCGCCGGAAAGAAATGCTCCGTTTTTTTCCCGCAGCAGGGCCAAAACCGTTTCCCGACTCATGCTTCATCCCCCTTCCTCTGCTATAAACCGACAGATAGTATAGCATACCCCCTTACAAAAGTAAACCGTTTAACTATCAGCGGGGCTGCTTCTTAACAGGCGGTCTTTACGCAAAAAGGGCTGTTCTTTCCTTTCGCCATGTGGTATGATGGGAAAAACGCAATGCGAGGTGTTTTTTATGTATGACGAGTTGACAGAGGTCGACATTAAGAAAATGCAGGAAGAGATCGACCACCGTGTCCGGGTGCTGCGCCCCCAGCTGATCGAAGAAGTGCAGACCGCCCGTGCCTTTGGCGATTTGAGTGAGAACTTCGAATATAAGTGCGCCAAGCAGGCCAAAAACCGCAACGAAAGCCGCATCCGCTATCTGGAGCGGATGATCCGCACCGCCAAGGTCATCGAGGTCAAGGGGAAAGACGACACTGTCGGTCTTTTCGACAAGGTCACGATCTACAACGAAATAGTTAAAAAGGAAATGACAATTCAGATCGTCACCACGCTGCGGCAGGATGCCCTCAAGGGCCTGATCAGCAAGGAATCCCCTGTGGGCAAGGCCCTGATGGGCCACAAGGCCGGAGAGCGGGTGCAGGTGACGCTGGACGACACCCGAAAGTATTTCGTGGAGATCCGCTCCATCGAAAAGGGATTTGACGACGAAAATCTGGACATCAGCGCCTATTGACCTGCGGCATCCGGCGCCGCACAGATTCACGAACTGATTTGAAGGAGGATACCCCATGCTATTTCTTTGCTATCCCAAATGCTCCACCTGCCAGAAGGCCAGAGCCCTTCTGGACAGCCGCGGCATCTCCTATACCCTGCGGGACATCAAGCAGGATCACCCCACCGCCGATGAGCTGCGGGAATGGTTCCACGCCAGCGGCCTGCCGCTGAAAAAATTCTTCAACACCAGCGGCTTGCAGTACAAAGCGCTGGGGCTGAAGGACAAGCTGCCCATCATGGACGAAGAAGCCCAGCTTGCTCTGCTGGCAAGCGACGGGATGCTGGTCAAGCGCCCCCTGCTGGTGGACGACGGTCTGGTGCTCACAGGCTTCCGGCAGGCGGAATGGGAAGAGAAGCTGAAATGATCCAACGCATTGATCTTGCGCCGCTGGACGGCATCACCAAGGTGGTGTTCCGCCGGGTGTGGGCAGAGCATTTCGGCGGCGCGGACCGTTATTTCATTCCCTTTTTCTCCCCCACTCCCCACCACATCATGACCAACAAGGACCTGCGGGAGCTGGACAGGACCGCAAACGACGACCTTGCTTCCGTTCCACAGGTGATGACCTGCTCCGCCCATGATTTTATATGGGCGGCAGAGGTACTTCGGGACCTTGGCTATGCCGAGGTGAATCTGAATTTGGGATGCCCCTCCGGCACGGTGACTGCCAAGGGAAAGGGCTCCGGCTTTCTTGCAAGGCCGGAGGAGCTGGACCGCTTTTTCGATCAGGTGTTTTCCCGCGTCTGCCTCCCGGTATCTGTCAAGACCCGGCTGGGCGTGGACGATCCCGGCGAGTTTCCCCGCCTGCTGGAAATTTATAATCGCTACCCCATTGCCTGCCTGACCATCCACCCCCGGGTGCGGCGTGAAAAATACCGCGGCGCGGTGCACATGGAGGAATTTACGCAGGCCTTTCAGGAAAGCCGGAATCCGGTGTGCTATAACGGCGACCTGCGAACGGTAGAGGCGGTCCGCGCTGTGGAGGCCCGCTTCCCCACCCTCACCGCCGTGATGATCGGCCGGGGCGCGGTGGCAGACCCGGCGCTGGTACGGAAGCTGCGGGGCGGAAAGCCCGCAGCGCGGGAGGAATTGCAGGCCTTCACCCAAGCGCTGTACCGGGAATATCAGGCGTTTTACGGCCAGAGCGGCCACGCTGCCCAGCGGATGCGGGAGGTCTGGTTCTATCTCATCCACCTCTTTGCCGACGCGGACAAGCTGAACAAGCGGATGCGCCGCTTCAAGACCCCCAGTGAATACGAGGCCGCCGAAGCCGACATTTTCGCCCAGCTTCCCCTGCGGGACCACGCCGAGGGCGACCTCATATAAAAAGCGAAACCAGAGCTGTTAAGCTCTGGTTTTTTCTATGATGCCAATGGCACGTCACTTTTCCGTCACTTCGCAGGGTATCTGATAACGCTCCGCCATTTTGAAAAGTTCGGTCATGAATCCATCCCGTCCCCGGCTCAGGCGCGCTAAAGGGAACCTATATACTCTCTCCTCGGTGTAAAGTCTCAAGGCTTTCCAACCATTCTCTTTTGCCGGAACAAGTTCCATTCTTTCAATCTCCCGCCAGTCCCGCCAGTAAAGCTCCCGCTTTTTCCGCAGCGGATAGCGGATGACCATTTTTTCCTGAGAATACCGGATGCTTGTGCCGCACAGCACGAATAGCCCCACAATGCCCGCCACACCGCTGAGGGGCGCAAACCAGATGGAAAACCACTGGGAGGGATTACTGCTCAGCATGGCTTGCAGAATGTCCCCGCCATCTGCCGAGAGGAAAAGGGCCGCGTACACCAGCAGCATCAGGATGCCCATCACAGCCAGCGCATAATACTCCCCACCGTAGCGCAGCACACATTTTTGCGGCTGGTCATATGCCTGCGTGCGGTAATATTCCGTGACCTTCTCCGGGCATTTTTTCTTCTTGAGCATGGTGCAAAACAGTTTATAATTCACCATGCTGTTGTCCGCGGTAAGAACCTTAGTCCCGTCGAGCAAGTACAGGCTCACCGCGCGGTCAAAGCCGCCGTCCACCCTCCGGATCTCGTTCCAGCGGAACGTCTGCGGCTTGCGGAACGCTTTTTCGACGCGGAACTCCTCGCCGTTGAAATACATGCACTCCTTTGCCATAACATGTCCGCCGAATATGGTGACTGCCAACAGCACTATAACTGCCGCCGTGCACAGCCCCCACATGGGCCGAGCCGCCTCCGGCGCTCCGTCCATGATATAAAGCACGCCGAAGAACAGGACCGTGACAAACGCCACTGTCCCCATCGCATACAGCAGATACCGCTTCCCCGGCGGCGGACACAAAATGCCCATTCCCTCCGGGATTTTGGCGACCTGCCGCCTGCCCTTGCCCGCAAGCTGATAAATGATCCGCGCCGTGAAGACCAGCACCAGCGAAAAGATCAACCGCTCCATGCTTCATTCCCTCTTCTCTCTTATTCCTCCCGGGCACGGGGAAGGTTCCAGCGGAAGTGGGCGGAAAGACAGCGGATCAGCACCACCGCGCCGCAGCCCAGCAGCATGGCGGGCGCTTCGCCCCAGCGCCACAGCAGTGCGCACACCAGCGCGCCCGCCAGCGATGCGCTGGCATAAATGTGCTTGCGGAACACATAGGGCATATCTCCGGCCATCATGTCCCGCAGGACGCCGCCGCCCACGCCAGTCACCGCGCCCACAAACACCAGCAGAAACACCGTGGACTGCGGAACGCTTTCATATGCCGCCCGCACCCCCACCACGGTAAAGCTGCCCAGCCCCGCCGTGTCCATCCAGAACATCCAGCGGTCAAACCACGCCTGATTCCATGTGAGCAGATGCCGCAGCCCCGGCCAGAACAGCACCAGCGACGCCGCAACCGACACCGCCGCATAGACAGGGTCCTGAAAGGTGGCGGGCGGGGTGCAGCCCAGCACCACATCCCGGATGATGCCGCCGCCCACAGCGGTGGTCAGCCCCAGAATGCACACACCGAACACATCCATCCCCTTTTTCAGCCCCAGCATGGCCCCAGAGGCCGCAAAGGCCACCGTGCCCACCACTTCCAGCACAAAAATAAAGGTTTCCATACTCTCAGCACGCGTCCTGCCGCACCATTTCCATAAAAGCCGTGGCAGCGGCGGTGGGAGATACATCCCGCAGCGTGCACATATCCACCGAGCGGGCCGGAATCTCGAAATCCGTTTTCAGTTCCCGGATGTCCCCCGCTTCCAGCGGCCGCTGGACAAATTCCAGCGTCACGCCCGCCACACCCAGACCGATCCGGGCAAGAGACACCAGCAGGCTGCGGGAGGAAAGCTCGATCTCCGGCGTGAGGGTCACGCCGTTTTTCAAAAACTCCTGCTCCAGAAATACCCGGCTGCTGGCCTTGCGCTCCAGCAGGATCAGCGGAAAGGCCGCGATCTCCTCCCGGGTGTACACATGGTCAAAATCGCAGGCATAGCCGCTGCCCGCCACAAAGGTGGAATGGGTGGCAAAGCAGGGCCAGCTCTCCACCGCGCTGTCCGCCGGGGAGGAGGCGAACGCAATGTCCACCGCCCCGGATTTGAGCATACTGAGCACCTTGGCGCTGCGGCCGCTGACGATCTTGAGCCGGATGCCGGGGTGCTGGCGGTGGAAGGTATCCAGATACGGCACCAGAAATTGAGAGGTCACCGTGTCGCTGGCGCCAATGACCAGCGTGCCCAGCAGCAGCTGCTGGGCCTGCGAGAGCTTGTCCTCTCCCGTTGCCAGAAGCCCCAGCGCACTGCGGACATACTGATAGAGCATCTGACCCTCCCCCGTCAGGCTGACACCCCGGGGGCTGCGGGCAAACAGCCGCGCCTGCAGAGCCGTTTCCAGCTGCTTAACGGACTGGCTCACCGCCGACTGGGAAATATATAAATTCTTTGCCGCCACCGAGATGTTGCCCGTTTCAGCCACCTCTTTGAACACGCGGTACAATTCCAATTTGACTGCCATAGACGTTCCCTCCGGAAATTAGTGTAGCTTATATGCTAATACCTATTATAAGAAAGAACACGGAAAAACGCAAGAACTCCTTTTCAAATCCCGTCGGATTTGCTATACTGATGGGGAATGCCGCACAGGCGCGCCTGTGCGGACGGAACAGGAGGAAACCATGCTCTATCATATTCTGGCGGTAGGCGATGTGGTGGGCGAGCCGGGGCTGAAGCATCTGGAGCGGCACCTGCGCCCTCTGCAAAAGTGCAGGCACATCGACTTTACCGTGGTCAACGGAGAAAACGCCTCCGGTGTGGGCGTCACACCGGAGCAGGCCTGGCGCATTTACGACGCCGGGGCCGATGCTGTGACGCTGGGCAACCACACCTTTGGAAAAATGCAGCTTCGGGAACTTCTGGACGAGGTGCCGTGGCTGCTGCGGCCCGCCAACTACGCCGGACGGGTGCCGGGCCACGGGTGCGAAATCTTCGACTTAGGTGCCGTCCGCATCCGGGTGATGAATCTGATTGGCCGCTGCAGCCTTGACTGGAAGGCCGCAGACCCCTTCACCACCGCCGACGCGCTTTTGAAGAAGGACACCTCTGATTTCACTCTGGTGGACTTCCATGCCGAAGCCACCAGTGAAAAGCTGGCGCTGGGGTATTATCTGGACGGCCGGGTCTCCGCCGTCTGGGGCACCCACACCCACGTACCCACCGCTGACGAGCGGGTATATCCCAAGGGCACCGGGTATTTGACCGATCTGGGCATGACCGGGCCCATCGAATCCGTGCTGGGCATCGAGCCTCGCCAGTCAGTGGAGGGCTTTCTCGGCGGCCTGCCGGGGCGCTACCGCCCGGCGGAAGGGCCCTGCAAGCTGCAAGGGGCCATTTTCACATTAGACAGCGCCACCGGACTTTGCACGGCGGCAGAGCGCATTGACGTGCGCTGAAACAGGAAAGAGAGGAATCGTCATCATGTCCATTCAGAAAGTCTGCGCCTACTTTGAACCTTTGGGGATCGCCGACCGCATCCGGGAATTCACGGTCTCCTCCGCCACGGTGGAGCTGGCGGCTGTGGCCGTGGGTGTGGATGGTGCCCGCATCGCCAAAAGCCTGAGCTTCAAGGTGGAAGATGAGCCCATCATCATTGTGGTGGCGGGCGACGCCAAGGTGGATAACAGCGCCTATAAAAAGCAGTTCCACACCAAGGCCAAAATGCTGACCCATGAGGAGGCCCATACGCTCATCGGCCACGATGTAGGCGGTGTGTGTCCCTTTGCCCTGCCGGAAAACGTGAAGGTCTATCTGGATGTTTCGCTCCGGCGCTTTGAAACGGTGTTCCCCGCGGCGGGCAGTGACAACAGCGCCGTGGAAATGACCTGCGACGAACTGGAAAAATACTCCTCCAACTTTGTGCAGTGGGTGGATGTGTGCAAGGCATGGAGGCCGGAGGAGGGCTGAACATGGTGGAATTCATTCACGCAGCCGACCTGCACCTTGACAGCGCCTTTGCCGCCCTGCCCGCCCGACAGGCCGCCGCGCGGCGGCGGGAATGCCGGGAAACGCTGCTGCGGCTGCGGGACTATGTCAACCGTGAGGGCATCCCGCTGGTGCTGCTTGCTGGGGACCTGCTGGATTCCTCCGCCGCCTTCCGGGAAACGGGCGAGCAGCTTTCCGCCGCCCTCGGCGAAATGAACGCCCGGGTGTTCATCGCCCCCGGCAATCACGACTGCGCCAGCGCCGCAAGCCTGTGGCGCACGCTGAATTGGCCGGAAAACGTGACGGTTTTCTTAGAGCCCTCCATGACCGCCGTGCCTGTTCCGGAATTGGGCGTCACCGTCTACGGCGCGGCCTTTTCCGGCCCGGAGCAGACGGACGGGCTGCTTTCCGGCTTCACCGTTCCGCCCGGCAGCGGCCTTTCCATCGGATTGCTGCACGGCGAGCTTGAGCCTGCAGAGGCCCGGTACGATCCCATCCGGCGCAGTGAGATCGCCGCCAGCGGCCTTACCTATCTTGCGTTGGGGCATATCCACAAGCGCACGGAGCCGCTGACCTTTGGCAGCACCGTCTGCGCGTGGCCGGGCTGTCTGGAGGGCCGCGGCTTTGACGAGTTGGGTGAAAAGGGCTTTTACCGGGGCACGCTCATGCCTGACGGCGGCGTTTCCCTCCGCTTTGTTTCCTTCGCCCTTCGGCGCTATGAGATCTTGACGGTGGATGTCACCGGGCTTTCTCCCCGCCGCGCCGTGGAGGAAGCACTGCCTGCCCAGACGGAAATGCACCTTTACCGCATCCTGCTCACCGGAGAGACCGAAGAAGGCGGCGTGGATGCCGCCGCCCTGCGGGACGCCCTTGCCCACCGCTTCTACGCGCTGGAGGTACAGGACCACACCCGCATGGCAGAGGATGTCTGGCAGCGGGCAGGCGAAGATTCCCTCCGAGGTCTGTTTTTACGGGAGCTGCGCGCCAAGTGGGAAGCCGCCGGAAGCGATGAAGAGCGGGGAACCGTCACCCACGCCGCCCGCTTCGGCCTTGCCGCGCTGGATCACCGGGACATTGGCTGACAAAGCGCCCCGTCTCCGCAGGCCATCCTGCGAAAACGAGGCGCTTTTTTCAAGGTACGAAAGAGAATTGCGGGAGACACACATGGACATTTTTGAAGTGCAGAGACGAACGCCGCAGCAACTGGCGGCACTGCTCTCTACCTGGGAGGCCTCTGTCCGCGCAACGCATCACTTCCTCTCCCCTGCGGAAATCGACCAGATCAAGACCTATGTCCCGCAGGCCCTGCGGGAGGTGGAACACCTGCTGGCCGCCGGGCGGGAACCCGGTCAGATGCTGGCCTTCATGGGCATCACAGGCCAGCGCCTTGAAATGCTGTTTCTCTCTCCGGAGGAGCGGGGGCATGGACTTGGCAAAACACTGGTCCAATACGGTGTTGGGCACTATGGTCTCCGGGAGGTCACGGTCAACGAGCAGAACCCGCAGGCTGTGGGCTTTTACCGCCATCTGGGCCTTGAAACTTATCAAAAAACGGAGCACGACGAGCAGGGCGGCCCTTATCCGCTGTTATATATGCGTCTTCCCTGAAGAAACGGCGCGGCCTGTAACAGGCCGCGCCGTTTCCTTGATACAGGCTCTTTTTCAGTTCAGCTTTCCGCAGCGGTGGCGGATCACCACCAGTGTGGCCAGCATCAGCACGATGCCGATGGGCAGGCCCAGCAGGCCCGGCGCTCCCAGATGCACCAGAACCCCCACGATCAGATACGTTACGCCGGAAACCACCGCGCAGGTGACGGCATAGGGCAGCTGCGTGGAAACATGGGTCACGTGGTCACACTGGGCCCCGGCGGAAGCCATAATGGTGGTATCGGAGATGGGCGAGCAGTGGTCGCCGCAGACTGCGCCCGCCATACAGGCAGAAATGCAGACGATGGCCATGGGATCATCCATGGAAAACACATTCTGCACGATGGGGATCAGGATGCCGAAGGTGCCCCACGAAGTTCCGGTGGCAAAGGCCAGCAGGCAGCCCACAAGGAACACGATGACCGGAAGCAGCATCTGCATCCCTGTGGCAGAGGTGCGCACAAAATCCCGCACGAAATACTTCGCTCCCAGAGAATCAGTCATGTTCTTCAGGCTCCACGCAAAGGTCAGGATCAAAATGGCGGGCACCATGGCCTTAAAGCCCTCGGGAATGCAGGCCATCATCTCCTTAAAGCTCATGGCCCGGCGGAGCAGGAAGTACACAAAGGCCACCACCAGCGCAAAGGCACTGCCAAGCATCAAGCCCACGGAAGCGTCGGAATTGGAGAAGGCTGTGATGAAATCCTCCCCGGAGAAGAAGCCGCCGGAATAGATCATACCGATCACGCAGAACACCACCAGTACCAGCACCGGAAGCACCAGATCCAGTACCCTTCCCTTGTCCTCGGGCACCTCTTCTTCCGCCCCGGCATAGGGATTCACACCGGAGAACAGGTCGCCATTGGCCACGGCGTTATGCTCGAAGGACCGCATGGGGCCATATTCCTCCTGCATCAGCACCATGCCCACCATCATCACAATGGTCAGCAGGGCGTAATAGTTATAGGGAATGGCCCGCAGGAAGAGGTTGAAGCCCTGTCCATCCTCGGCAAAGGCCGCCACGGCGGCCGCCCATGAGGAAATGGGGGCAATGATGCAGATGGGGGCGGCAGTTGCGTCGATAATATAGGCCAGCTTTGCCCGGGAAATATTGTGCTTGTCCGTGATGGGGCGCATCACGCTGCCCACCGTCAGGCAGTTGAAATAATCGTCAATAAAAATCAGACAGCCCAGCAACACCGAGGCAAGCTGCGCGCCCACCCGGCTTTTAATATGGACCTTTGCCCAGCGGCCAAATGCGGCAGAGCCGCCTGCCTTGTTCATCAGGCATACCATGGAACCCAGAATGACCAGGAAGATCAGGATGCCCATATTATAGCTGTCAGTCACCGAGGCGACAATCCCATCGCTGAACACATGGAGCACCGTGCCCTCAAAGGCAAAGTTGGAATACAGCGCGCCGCCCACCATGATGCCAATAAACAGCGAACTGTAAACCTCCTTAGTGATCAACGCCAGCGCAATGGCAATGACCGGAGGCAGCAGCGACCAGAGGGTGTTGAACGCCCGGCTGGGGGACTGGACATAGCCGCTGCCGCCGCAGGAAGCGCACACATTCGTTCCGCCGCAGGTCTCGCAGGCCTCGTCCAGACCGTAGCAGTCCATGCAGATGCCAAGGCCACCGCAGTCCGGACACTCGATCATCTTCGTGCCAGTGACGTCTGTGGGGTCGTCGGCGGCGAAGGCCGTGACGGTGAGCACGCTGCAAAGCAGCACCAACGCGCCCAGCAGCGGCAAAAGCCGCCGTCGCAGGTTTTTCATGGTTATGACCATTCCTTTCCGCTGCGCTACAAGACACCAAAGGGAAATGAAACACAGGTGTCACTAACGCAG